>JBGAUP010000006.1:0-24658 GCA_044228585.1 Runella sp.
ATCGCCAAAAACCCTGAGTATGCTTATTTTTATTACAATGAGTTTTCGGGCGGACTCAAAAAGACATTTACCGACTACGAATCAGACTATTGGCAAATATCCCTGAAACCAAGTGTAGAATGGTTAATGAAAAATGAACCCAGTATTGCTACCTCCAAAGACAGCGTTACCGTAATCACTAACGCTCTAAGTGCTACACGGTATTTATTCAAAAAACGCTATCCTTATGCCAAAGTAAAAGTGGTTTATTCAGGAGTGAAGGGATATGGTTCTTTAAAATGGGATTATGCAGTTTTTAGCTCGTTATTTGTTCCACGCGAAGTATTGTTATTTGGGTGGCCGCCTTATGGAACCATTTACTCAGAAGAGTTAGATGGACAATCGTTGACCGTAGTAATGAAGCACTCTGACCACGACGACGAAAATGCCATGAAAGCCATGCAACAGTTACAATGGGCAAAAGCTGACTCTTTATTTACGGCTTACTTATCCAAAAACCCTACCAATTACGGTCTATATCCCCCCGCAGTATTGGCAAAATATAATTTAAACAAACCAAATGAGGGGATTTTACTGGCACAACGCGCCTCCATTGCAATTGCCAACGATGCACTGTTGCGCTATTACACAGGGTTGTGTTGGTGGTCGAAAGGAAATACCAAAAACGCCATTCAAGAAATGAATATCGCTATCCAGTTGAAATGCCAAGATGCCACCGTGTATCAAAATTTAGCTCGAATTTATGAACAAACGGGCGATAAAATAAAAGCTCAGAAAACACTTGCTTTTTTAAGCACTCGTAAATAATCTTCCCACGTGTCAACGTCTGACAAGGTTTCCAATAAATGATGATTGAGTCGGGTAGATTTGCTCGACTCAATTTGTTTTAACTCACCAATAGTTTCTGCTAAAAGAGTAGGCTGGCTCCATGGTTTATTTTCGAACAAAAAACGATGTAATTGTTTCATTCCCAATAAATAATAGCCACCATCATCTGCGGGTCCAATCACTATTTCGTTTTTACCTAAAGCCTCAAAAGCCTTTTCAAGGTGTTCGATACGCAATTCCAAACAATCGCTGCCGATGATTACGACACGGCTATTCTCCGTTTTCAGTTCTTCCTCAAAAGCGGCTTTCATTCGTACCCCCAAATCGGACGAAGGAACTTGTAATTTTTTAAGAAAACAAGGCTCACTCCACAAATCTTCCTCATTGATATAGTCGTCGTAATAAATCACCGCTTGTTTTTGTACTTTTATCTCAGTTTTTTCTAACCACTTTATAATGACGGATTTGGTATGCGCCAACAATTCTAAATAAACTTCCACAGCCCTCTCATCACCTACTGTGGCAGAGATACGCGTCTTTACTTTTCCGCTAATCGGATTTTTCACAAAAACAATAAGTATATAATTCATTCGTTTGCGTTGGATAGTTGACAGAAAGATAGTAAGATTGACAAAAATTCAAATCGTTCTCCATAAAATTCATGAAACAACTCCTTTGGTTTGCCTTTATCCTCACCATCTCTGCACTCCAAGCCCAAGAAGTGGCTTTTAGAAAAATCATTGAACAACAACAAGTTGACACTAAATTGGCAACATTGACTGAAACCGAACAAAAGGAATCGGGGGTTTTGTTGCATAATCAACTTTTTATTGAATACGCTTTCGATTCGCTTGGGCAGTTGGCGTGCCTACAAGGGATTTCAAAACGCATCCGTATCAATGATTCCAAGGCAATAGAAATGTACAACAAAATCGTTTTACCCGTACCCAACACCAACGATTTACTGTACCTGAAAGCGCGCAGCATTAGCAAAAACGGCTCTGTAAAAGAAGTGGGATTGGAAGCGGTGAAAGAGTTGGAAGAGCAAGGACGCGTATATAAAATCTTGGCTGTTGAAGGGCTGGAGATTGGAGGGGAACTGGAGTATATTAGTCTTTTTCGCCGAAATAGTGCCCTCTTTGGCGCCGAAATCTTGCAAAGTGACATTCCCGTGAGAAGGGCAGAAGTAAAAATTATTAGTCCTAATTACTTACAATTCGAGGCCAAAGTTTATAATTCCCCTGCTACTATCCAATCGGATACGTTACTCGCTGGAAAACGCACAACCACCGTTTTAGTTCAAAATCTATCGCCTATCCACGAAGAAAAATATGCTAATCTTAAAGCGAATATTGTGCGGGTTGATTACAAACTTTCTTATAATCTCAGCAGAGGGGATGAACGCCTTTATACTTGGCAAAATGCTGCCGAAACCTTTTATGACTACCTCCGTACAGGGCTTGATGAGTCTAAAAAAGAGGTAGAAAGCCTATTGACTAAAGAAAAGATAAAAGGATTAGCACCCGAAGTTGTAATTAAAAAGTTGGAAAACTACGTAAAAACCAATATTGCGCTCAAAGAAGACGAAGACGCTGATGTACCCACTGATATTTTGAAAAAACAGTACGCATCTAAAGCAGGTATGATGCGTCTTTATATTGTAGCTCTTGAAGTACTCAATATTCCCTACGAAATTGTGGTAGGATGTAGCCGTGCTGACGCTGTTTTTGATAAAGATTTTGACTCATGGAGTTTTTTGGATGAGTACCTGTTGTATTTTCCTACCACCAAGAAGTTTTTAGATCCTGGCAACCCTATTTTTCGTTACGGGATGATTGACCAATTTATGGAGGGTAATTACGCGCTATTTATCCAAAAGAAAAAAGAAGGTAAAGAAACTTATCCAGAAGGTGAAGTTCGCTTGATTCCTGTCTCAACCATCGCAGATAACCACGACGACCTGATGATGGAGGTTTCTTTCTCGCCAGCAATGGATCAAGTTCAAGGAAAAGTCACTCGGCAAATGACAGGCCACCAAGCAGCGCAACTACGTCCCTACTATCATTTTATCAAGGCCGAGGAAGAACGTAAAAACCTCACTAACGAAATTATAAAATCTACCCTCAAACCTGACGTGACTTATACAAATGCCCAAGTCAAAAATACCAACCTCAATAGCGAAGAAGCTAACAAACCATTTATACTAACAACCGACATGGTTTTGAAAAGTGTGTTGGAAAGGGCTGGAAAAAAGTACCTGTTTAAAGTTGGGGAACTTATTGGCCCACAAGTAGAAATGTACAACGAACGCCCCCGTCAGTATGCCATTGATATGGGCAATGCGCACGCTTACAAACGCATCATAAAAATTCGGATTCCCGAAGGTTATAAAGTGAGCGGTTTGGAAAGTATTCGTCGCAATATCACCGATGGCAACACAAATCCAGTGATGGGTTTTATTTCAGATTATAAGTTAGAGGGAAGCCTTCTCACAATCAATATTGACGAATTTTATAAGCAAGTTTTACAACCACTTGCTATTTATCCTACTTTTCAAAAAATCATCAATGCCGCCGCCGATTTCAATAAAGTGACGCTGTTGTTAGAGAAAAAGTAAAACTCTAACGAGGAATCCGTAATTTTGTAATCATAAACTGATAACAATGAAGTACGTATGAGTTTCAAGTATTTTATTCTGGTTATTGTATCGGCAGCTTTTTTTGTCGGTTGTGCTTCTTCTAAGCCCATTAGCACAGCTTCTACGACAATAGACCCGTACAGCAATTACGACGAAGATTTATCAATAGTGCGTCCTCGCTACAAAGAAACACCTCCCCCCGACGTAGCTACCGCCAAGAAACCTGAAGTCAAACGCGTACTTTCAGACCAACCACTTCACATCAATAGGCAGCTGGACGCAGTAGTGGATACTATAGCTGCCAAAAACCGTTCCATTCGTTTCGCGTCAGGTTATCGAATTCAAATTTACGTGGGCAATACTCGCAAGGAAGCCGACGACGCCCGTCTTTTTACTTACCAAACCTTCCCCGAACTTAACCCTTATTTAGTATATAACCAGCCTACCTATCGCGTCCGAATTGGTGATTTTATGACTCGACTGGAGGCCGAACGATACCTTCAACAAATTCGTAATCGCTACGAAGCCGCGGTGATTCTGCCCGAGAAAATAGATTTAAAGAAAAGCTTAATGGTAAAATAGTAATTGATACAATGAAGAAAAAAGCACTTATTACGGGTATTACGGGTCAGGATGGAGCTTATTTGACCGAATTTTTATTAGAGAAAGGCTACGAGGTTCACGGCATTAAACGCCGTAGTTCTTCATTTAATACCCAGCGAATTGACCACTTATACGAAGACCCCCACGAACAAAACGTACGTCTTTTCCTACATTACGGAGATTTATCAGACTCTACTAATATTATCCGCCTTATTCAGGAAATTCAGCCCGACGAAATTTATAATCTTGGTGCACAGTCGCACGTTCGAGTAAGTTTTGAAGAACCAGAATACACCGCTCAAGTGGATGGCTTGGGAACCATGCGTGTTTTAGAAGCAGTCCGTTTATTGGGGCTTACTCAAAAAACACGTATCTATCAAGCTTCTACCTCCGAGCTTTACGGCTTAGTTCAGGCGGTGCCCCAATCAGAAGCGACTCCTTTTTATCCTCGTTCTCCTTATGCGGTTGCCAAATTGTACGGTTACTGGATTACTGTCAATTACCGTGAAGCTTATAATATGTACGCTGTTAATGGAATCTTGTTCAATCACGAATCTCCCTTGCGCGGCGAAACCTTCGTAACGCGCAAAATCACCCGTGCGGTGGCGCGTATTGCGCTGGGTTTGCAAGACAAAGTATTTTTGGGAAATCTCGATGCCCAACGCGACTGGGGACATGCAAAAGACTACGTAGAGGCCATGTGGTTGATGTTACAGCAAGATACGCCCGAGGATTTTGTGATTGCTACGGGCAAAACTACCTACATCCGGGATTTCGTACGCATGGCATTTGCCGAAGTAGGAATTGAGTTGGCGTTTACTGGCCAAGGTGTAGAAGAAAAAGCGGTAGTTTCAAAATGTAATCATCCTGATTATCAACTCCCTATTGGCAAAGAAGTCGTAGGTATTGACCCTCGTTATTTCCGCCCTACCGAAGTAGAATTGCTCATTGGCGACCCTACAAAAGCCAACACCAAACTCGGTTGGATTCCTAAATACGACTTGCCTGCCCTCGTAAAAGAAATGGTAGAATCGGATTTGGATATTTTTAAACGTGACCAACTCCTCGAACGCGAAGGACACCGCACTTTGAATTACTACGAATAAAAATAAACCCTGTCAGCGTTTTTGAACACTGACAGGGGCATATAAACTATCCGCGCTGACGCGCTGCTTCGTAAATCACCATTCCTGCCGCTACCGATACATTTAAAGAGGCCACTGTACCTGTCATCGGGATTTTAATGGCCATGTTGGCGCGACGAATCAAATCTGACGATACTCCATCTTCTTCTGACCCCATAATGATGGCCGTAGGGGTAGTAAAATCAACGTTAGTTAAAATTTGAGCAGCTTTTTCGGTACAAACAATTACTTGTACACCGCTATCCTGCAAATATTGGACTGAATCAATCAAGTTATTTTCTCGACAAACAGGAATATGGCTCAACGCCCCCGATGAAGTCTTGAGGGCATCGCTGTTGATTTGTGCTGCTCCACGCATCGGCACTACCAACGCATGAACCCCCATACATTCGGCAGTACGTGCAATAGCTCCAAAATTACGAACGTCCGTGATTCGGTCAAGCAACAACAACAGCGGTATTTCGCCTTTTTCAAAAATCCCCGTTAAAACATTATGCAGTGAAACATACCGAATAGCCGACATAAACGCAATCACACCTTGGTGGTTTTTGCGCGTAATCTGGTTCAGTTTTTCCATCGGAACGCGCTGTACAGGAATTTCGCGTTCGTTGGCCAGTTGTTGAATTTCGGCAAAGTTTTGTTCTCGATAAATCATGATTTTATCAATCTCTTTGCCTGCCCGTAGGGCTTCTACCAAAGGTTGAAGTCCAAACACCAGTTCTTTTTCCCGTGCTTTGTCCACAGGTTTGGTGGTATGAATCCGTCTTTTGGGATATTCGTCTTTTTGAAATGCCATGATGTTAAAGTTTTTTGGCAATGACCATCGCCATGCCTGGAATGGTAAAATACCGTATTATTTTATATTTTTTAAGTCCTGCGGCCTGCTGCCAGTTTTGTATTTCGGCCACAGTCCAGTTGCCCGAAGTGCTTGTTAAGCCAAAAAATAAACTACTCGAACTCCCCACTAACTCTGGTTTATCTTCAAACGCAGGGCGGATAAATTCATTGACAACAAAAATACCGCCTTTCCGCAAACTACGTGCTACCCGTACCGTTAAATCCTGATTTTGTTGCTCAGTAAAATGATGGGCCACGTTCGACAGCAATACTACGTCGTAGCAGTTTTCACCTAAGTCGTCTTTGAGGGCGTCTCCTATTTGGTATTCGATTCTGTCTTTTACATCCTCAGTCAAGGGAGTAGCTTTCTCAACAGCACCAGCTAAATCTAAAATAGTAGCTTCCAATTTGGTAGATTTTCGACAAAGTGCGGTCACATACTGTCCATTGGCTCCCCCAATATCCAACAATTTTGTAGCGTTTCGGGGCAAAGGAACTCGTTTTTCAAATTCGCGTACCTCCGACCGCGCCACGGCATACATAGCATCTTGGTAAAGTTTCCATTGCGCTTCCCCAAATACATCATGCGACTCCATCCCTTTACCCGTTCGTAAGTATTCGCCCAAATGACTCACCCAATCCCACGCAACTTGATTGTTGTAAACTGCAATGGCGTGTACTGAATGTGGACTGTCGGGCGAAATCCATTTTTGAGCCATTGGAGTCATCGAGAACGCTCCATTTTCGAAGCGTAGGTATTCCATCGAAACTAACAACGTTAGAAGTTGTGCCAACGGGCGTGGGTGTAAACCACAAGTTTCAGCAATGGCTTCGGGCGTTGATTTGCCATGACTTATGGCTCCAAAAACGCCTGCCTCGGCGGCTTCCATCACAGCTTTAGCCATCACAAAATACATTTGTACGTGCAAAAGCGGAATAGGCACCTGATTGGTTTTCAGGGCGAGCCATTCTAATGGATTTTCGGGCGCGACGCGGAGCTGCATACTGTTTCTCCCCTTCGCCTAAGTGGGGGAAGAGGCAGGGGATGGGGGTTGATTAGCAAAAAACCCGCCTGAATTTCTTCGGACGGGTTTTTCACCAAGTTCTATCTGTAAAAATGCTTATGCTTCTGCCAATTCGATATGAACGAATGACTTATTGTCGCGGCCACGGGTAAATTTAACCGTACCGTTTGCCAATGCAAAAAGCGTATAATCGCGGCCTACGCCTACATTACGACCTGGGTGGTATTTTGTACCACGTTGACGAATGATGATGTTACCCGCTACGGCAGACTGGCCACCATAAATTTTCACGCCGAGGCGTTTACTTTCTGATTCCCGACCGTTTTTAGAACTACCTACACCTTTTTTGTGTGCCATTTCTTTAGGTATTTTAAAATTTCAAATGCGATTTTGGAGAAATTAGCCTACGATTCCGTCAATTTTCACCTTAGTCAAAGCTTGACGGTGACCGTTTTTCTTCACGTAGCCTTTGCGACGTTTTTTTCTAAAAACGATTATTTTCTCGCCTTTCAAGTGTTCAACGATAGTGGCTTTTACACTTGCACCGGTTACCGTCGGTGCACCTACGCTGATGGCACCTTCATTGTCCACCAACAATACTTTGTCAAATACGAGCGCAGCGTCCACGTCACCTTCCAAACGATTGGTAAAGATTTGTTGGCCCTCTTCTACTTTAAATTGCTGTCCCGCGATTTCTACGATTGCGTACATGTTATTTATGATTAAAACAGTTTTTTCCAAAAATGGAGTGCAAAAATAGCGGTTTCAGTAAGATTTACCAAACTTATTTTTACAAAAAATTGAGTCAGGAAGGGATATTCGGGCAAAAAGCTGCTGATTTTAACGCAATACTTGACAGAATGGGCAAAAATAGGTAGCTCTTCCCCCAACACGTATTTGGGCAATCGTTACTTTATCGCAAGGGCAAACTAAATGACGCTGAGGCTCGTCGTAGGGCGAAGTAGCCCACCCACGGGCGTGAATCAGAAACGATTTTGGAAAAAGACCGTAATTTGCTTCATGGGTAATGGCTGTTTGTAAAACATAAACAATCGCCGTATGAATGCGCTCAATTTCTTCATCACTGAGCAGATGAGCAGGCTGTTCGGGATGAATTCTGGCTTGAAATAGCACTTCGTCCACAATCCAATTGCCAATTCCTGCCACGGTGCTTTGGTCGAGCAGTACGGGTTTGATGGGTGATTTGCGCTTGCGAAGGTTTTCTATGAGTTGAGCGAGCGTAATTTCGAGTCCATCAGGGGCAATTTTTTTGCGTTTGAGGTATTCCTCTATATTGTCAATAAGCCCTATGCGTTCAAATTTTCTTGGGCAAACAAACCCCAGGTTATAACCTCCCCTAAAATGAAACACGATACGGGCATGACGGGGGCGGTTGAGCGAAGAATGGTAATATTCTAAATCGCCCGTCATTCCGAAATGAAAATGAACTGTACTGCCTTTATCGGTCAAAACAAACAAGTTTTTTCCTACTCGTTTAGTGTTAACAAATGCCTGTCCTATGAGTGTTTCGGTAAGAGTAGCGTAGTCAGTTGTGAGAAGTTTTCGGTCTTCAACCTCAATGGCCTCGATAGGCTGATGCAGGGAGGTAGCTTCAAAATACTGCCGATAGGTTTCGACTTCGGGAAGTTCTGGCATATAAATAGCGTTTATGGATTGCTATTTACCAAACTCAAATTCCAGCCATTTTGATTAACAAATCTAACTCTTTTTCGTCGAGTGCTTCTTTTTCGCTTTTGTCATATATCGACACATCATTGACAGTTTTTACACAATTAATCACTGGTGCAGCGGGCCGTCAGTTTCCTCCCGATTTTCTTTGACTCTTAGAGGCAATTGCCATACGGATTTTATAACAGTTTTTACCCAATAGCGAGCCTTGAAAGGGTTTTGTCCACCATAATTTAGAGTAAAATCGTTCAAAAACCGCCTATTCAATCACTTTTGGTACTCTAAAATACGTTCCATCTTGCGAAGGGGCATTTAGCAAGCCTTGTTCCCGCAAGAGGTGATTCCCTACGGTATCTTCCCGCATTACATTGATTTCTGACGAAATATGGGTAAGAGGTGCTACGTCGTTGGTATCTAACTCATTGAGGTGTTCCATCCAAGAAAGTACGCTCACGAGGCTTTCCAATAGAAGGGCCTCTTCCTCAGGTTTGATTTCCAAACGTGCTAAATGCGCAATCTTATGGAGCGTGTCTTTATCTATTTGCATTGTTTGTTTTTTCCACAAAATTACGACTTTATCCACATTTTGGATAGGTCAATGATAATTTTGGTGGAAAACTGCAACCTTTCATTAACTTGGGTATTATAGCTTCAAATCGTTTTGAGTTTGAAAACTACCGCCACTGACTTTACCAGATTTGACACTACTGACCCGAAAGTCTTCGGAGAAATCTATGACGTGTTTTATCCTAAAATTTTTGGATATGCTTTCAGACGGATGGGCGATTATGACATCGCCCGCGATGTGGCCGCAGAAACATTTTTAAAAGCGTTCTTGAATTTCAAAAAGTACCGTTTTGAAGGACATTCGATTTCAGCATGGCTTTATAAGATTGCGACCAACGAAATCAATCTCTTTTTTAGAAACCAAAAATATCGCCCCGATTTGTTTGGTCAGCTTTCGGAAGAAATGCTTTCCGACCGAGAACTTTTAGTGGTTTTTGAAAAAGACAGGATGGACACCGAGCGTCAAATGGAAGAATACGAAGCTTTTACGAGTGTACAGCAGCATCTCAAAACACTGGATGTAAAATACCAAGAAGTGATTGCATTGAGGTATTTTGAAGAAAAAAGCCTGTTAGAAATCAGTGCTATTTTAGAAAAGCCCGAAGGAACGGTAAAATCATTGCTTTCGAGAGGAATCGAACAGCTTCGCAAAAAATGTGAATAACCTAAATAGCAAACCATCTAAAGAAAAGATTGGCTATGGAAAATCAGGATGACTTTGAAAAAAAATTACAAAACCTAAAAAAACCTGACGTGATGACTCAGCACCAAGATTATCTAAAATTACCGCTCCTAAACGCTCGCAAATCAGCCGCACTTGGGTGGTGGTTAGTGGCTTTACCCTCTCTCTTTTTGGCTTGTGTAGTGATGAAATACATTTTCAAGGCCGATGTACACGTCATTGACACGCTTTTTGATACACTTTCTATTTTCGACCGTGCCCATGGATGGTGGTTTTCTCCTTTACTATTTTTACTCTTTCCGTTGATTGCCGCAGCAATGAACCTGCTTTCCATCATAAACATTATGTACAATCAACCTCATAAGGAACTTATTATTAGTATTAAACTGCGATTTTGGAACTTGTTTTTAGTAGCTGTTGGCTTTGGAATTGTCTTCATTGTGGGGTTCTATGCCATTACTGAAAATACCACCCAAAGAGCTCTTCACAAAATGGGGCATTTACAACAATTAGAAAAAACCAAATAAATTTAAAACTATGCAGTGGTTCGTTCGTAAAGGTATTTTTTTCAAGCCATCGTCAGCGATAGGCTGGGGCTTACTGGCTTTGGTACTCATCTATTGTGTGTACGCTTTTATTGAAGTAGATAAACACTCCCATTCGGCCAGCGATACACTCGTGAATTGGTCTTTTAGGGTGATTTTGGTAGGAGTCATGTATTCGATTATTGCCTATTTTACGTCTGCTAAGGAGTAGTTTATGAAAGAGTTTGTTGTATTTTTGTTGAGCTCAAACAAGCTGACTTATTTCGAGTTATAGTCACAAAAAAACTTGGAAAGTTTAAAACCTTAAGTATCAACAAACGTTTTTTCATGAGCATCAAGTACGACAAACACATCGGCACTAAACAAAAAGCCCTTCGCATCAATTTAGATCGTCGGATATATGGTTCTTTTGCTGAAATTGGCGCAGGGCAAGATACCGCTGCTAATTTTTTTAAAGCGGGTGGAGCTTCGGGTACTATCGCCAAAACCATGTCGGCGTATGACATGAAATTTAGTGATGAAATCTACGGCCCCGAACCCAGCGGACGATATGTGGTAGAATCTCGACTGATGAAAATGATTCAGCATGAGTACGATCTCGTAGAACAACGCTTGGCCGAAAAACGCGGTGCTGATAGTTTGTTTTTTGCTTTTGCCAACACGGTTGTAGCACTTAATTATCAAAAAAGTAACGAAGGACACGGTTGGCTTGGTCTAAGATTTCAGCTTACTCCCCGTGCTCCTTATAACGACGTAGTTATTCACATCAAAATGCTCGACAACGACAGCATTTTGCAGCAACAAGCCTTGGGGGTCATTGGCGTAAACTTGATTTATGGTTGCTTCAACTATTACAAATCGCCCGAAATACTCTTGATGTCGCTCATGGATGACTTGAGTCCCGACCGTGTACAGATAGACATGATTCGGATTCAAGGTCCAGATTTTGAGCACGTTGACAATCGCCTAATGAGTTTGTATTTGGTCAAGCATGGCTTTACAGAAGTGGCCATGTTTGCCCCCAATGGTCAAGTGCTACAGCCTTCAGAAGCACTCTACAAAAAGAATATTTTGCTTTTGCGGGGACGGTTACGCCCCATCACCAATGTACACGTAGATATGCTTCTCAACGGCCTGAAACAATTTAAGGCCGAGCCAGATGTGGACGAAAAAAAGGTAGTAATGGTAGCTGAGTTGACCCTGCAAAATTTGCGGGGATTAGAGAAAGACATCAACGAGAAAGACTTCTTAGACCGCGTAGATATTTTGAGTTCGATTGGGCAAACGGTAATGATTTCCAACTATCATGAATACCATCGTTTGGTCGCATTTTTAGCTAAAACTACGCGTCTCAAAATTGGTTTAGTACTTGGTATTCCTAACTTAGAGTACATTTTTGAAGAAAGTTACTACCAAAATCTCCCAGGCGGCATTTTAGAGTCATTTTCGACTTTGTTCAGTCGAAATGTCAAGTTGTTTGTCTATCCTACTTTTAAAAACGGCCAACTCTGCAATTGCAAAAATTTTGAGCTTTCTACAAATCTACAACCCCTTTTCAATTATTTAGTTTGCAACGATAAAATAGAAGACATCCGCGATTACGACGAAGAAAACCTGCGAATTTCCACCGACCGTGTACTGGAACTCATCAAACGGGGCGAACCGGGCTGGGAAGCCAGCGTACCCGTGGAAGTAGCCCAGATGATTAAGGATAAGTGCCTTTTTGGGTTTCCTTGTGTGGTTTTTGAGCCCAAGCAAGCAGCTCATATTCACCAAGCAGTGGGTAATTTGTGAAAACAACCGTAACTTTGCCGCACAACAGGTAGAGGTATGTACAAATTCATTATTAGTTATTTTATCGTCGTATTGTCGGGGTTAGGGCTGTGGCCAAACAAACCTGAAGGTAGTATATCTAACTACAAATCAGTGTCTTTCTTCATAGATACCCTTCGAAAAGACACCACCAAAAAAGGGCTTAATCCCTCAAAACAGATGGGTCTTCAGCGCGACACCACGTTTCGCGCCGACAGCACTGCTGACGTGGTCATAAAATCAACAATACATGTTCAGAATTTATCTCATATCTCCGTCTGCCCTGGTAGTATTGTAATGATTCCGTTTACAACAAATGGTAAATTTGAAGAAAACAACCGTTTTTTGGTACAAATAGCCAATACTTCTGGGAAATTTGTTACCATTTCTGATTCCGTTCAATACAGCCCCGCACAGGTCACGTTACCTACTAACCGTTCAGGTTTACTTACAGTGCGGGTCATTGCAACGCACCCAAATGTAGCAAGTGCGCCTACCCGTCTTACGCTTTTGCCTGCTGCACAGGCCCGTATTGAAACCAACGATGGGGGCTCTATTGCGAAAATTGGTCCTGGGCAAATGGCCACTTATCGAGTGATGTTGACTGGCTCAGCACCTTGGTCTTTTACCTTGTCAGATAGTACAGTAGTTACCAATACCTTGGTCAATCCTTACGTTGCGCAAGTTGCGCCCGAACAAACCACCTCCTACAAAGTCACATCGGTCAACAATGCTTGTGGGAGCGGCACTACTTCGGGCGAAGTAGTGGTACAAGTGAGCCAAGATACATTGCCAGTCATTGCCCTAAAAGCAGTCCCCAAAGCAGGTTTTCGAGCTTGTACTGGTACACCGTTTCAAATCAATTTCAATGCAACAGGCAAATACAATATTGGCAATGGATTTGTGGTACAATTGAGCGACTCAACGGGTCAAAATTTCACCAACGTTTCGGAGCTTACCACAGAAAGTCCTATTATGGCAAAAACGCCTTTTGGACTCAAAGCAGGCAATTATAAACTCCGAGTCGTTTCTACTTTTCCGACTATTTCGAGCGATACTGTGGATGTAAACATTTCGGCTACTGCCACGGCTTCGCTTCGCCGCGATACGCTCTCTATTCCCGAAGGAGGGACTGCCAATCTTACCTTAGATTTTGGAGGGGGAGGCCCTTGGTTTGTTCTTTTATCTGATGGTACTTATCAAAATGATATTCGAGTTTCCCCTTACACTGTCAAAGTAAACCCTTATAATCCAACTACTTATAACATTACATCGGCAGGTGGTTATTGTGGCGTTGGTAATTTTTCGGGCACGGCGGTAGTGAAAGTAAAAATACCTCCTGCCACGATTACAACGGGGAATTTATCCGATAAGATTATTTGTTCTGGGACAGAAATCACCGTTCCTTTTACCACTACTGGGCGGTTTGAAAATGCTAATAAATTTATCGTTCAAATAGCCGATACCAGCGGTAAGTGGGTCAATCTTCCCTCTATGGGGGGAGAAACTGCCCTACGCGCCAAGATTTTGCCGCCTTATTTGAAAGATACCCTTACCACGCAACAAATCCGGGTAATAGCCACTTTCCCGTTTACCGAAGGCATACCAACCAATATTAACGTAATGATGCCTAATGCGGCTTCAGCACTGGTAACTGGCGGAGCGGTGATTCGTCCAGGTGGGGCAGCGCGCATACGAGTAGCGTTCAAAAATGGCCTTCCACCTTGGTCGTTTGTACTTTCTGATGGAACAGCCGTAGCAGGGACTTTTATTAACCCTTATCAGCTTACGGTCAATCCCCGCGCTACTACAGAATATAAAGTTGTTTCGATAAACAACACCTGCGGCACAGGCGTTACAAACGGTAGCGGGGCAGTGATTAAAGTAGAGACAAATTAAGATTTCTTACGGTAGTCGCCTCTTGAAAAGAATTTTTCAATGAAACAATACATCAGAATAAAGAAGTAACGGCTTCCCATCTCTTTGATTTTCAGCTTCGACTCGCCAAATTTTCGGTTTGTCCAGCTGTTGGGTACTACGGCATAGTTGTACCCTCTTACAATGGCTTTCAGGGGAAGCTCCACTGTGAGATTAAAATGTGGCGATAAAAAGGGCTTTAATCCCTCCATCGTTTCACGTTTATAGAGTTTAAAGGCATTGGTGGTATCGTTGTATTTAATCCCCATGACCATCCGAATAATAAAATTAGCCAAGCGATTGATGATTTTTTTGACCGTTGGATAATCATATACTTTCCCACCTTTGCTCCAACGCGTCCCAAAAACGGCATCGTAGTTTCCTTCCACCATTTTGTGGTAAAATTTTACCAAATCTTCGGGATCATCAGAGAGATCAGCCATGAAAACGGCCACACAATCGCCCGAAAACCGCTCAAGGCCATAGCGAACGGCATAGCCAAATCCATTTGGGCCACGATTGGTTTCATAAACTAAAGTAGGTATTTCTTGAGACAACGCTACTAACACTTGGAGGGTATCATCCTTAGAGTTGTCGTTAGTGACCCAAATTTCGTGTGGGATACTATATTTTGACAACGTTTGGTACAGCGTCCCCAAGGTTTGTGGTAAAGAATCTTGTTCGTTATAGGCAGGAATGACGACGCTTAGTTTCATTAGGAATTGAGCAATTTATAAAGGGATGATTACTATGGGATAATCATTCTCCTGGCAAAACTCTTTTATTTTACCTTAATTTCCAATTTTTTCCAGCAAACGGTCGTAATTCTGAAGTGTTTTTAGAACCGTATTATGATATCGAAAATTGAGCCATTCGTTGACATCAGCAAACATTTGGCGGCGATTTTGAAGAAAATAAGGATTAGTCACAGCATGCACATTACTCAATCCTCCGCGGTGTTTGCGATATTTTCCCATTATTTCGGGTAAGTAACCAATTGCCCCCCGCGCTGCTAATTGTATCACCAAAGCCCAATCGCCAGCGGCAGCGCGTTGATGCCATTCAGCAAAGTCTTCGGTGCGAAAAAAATTACGGTACATCAAACTCGCTGTACCTATAAACCAACGGTCTTCTAACAAATCCTCTACACTCGAAATTGCTTTTTGGTCTGGTAAGTTGAAAGAATGACTCGGCGAATCATCCTCATAAATCACTTCCAAGTTATGATGACATATTGCAAAGTCGGAATGGTCATCTAAAAAATCAACTTGTTTTTGTAGTTTCAACGGGTCAGTCCAATAATCATCGCCTTCACACAGCGCTACGTATTCGCCAGCACAGGCTTTTAACAAAAACAGTACGTTATTCCGACCGCCAAACTCACGGGGTTCTTTTGGCCCTAAGTTTTCAGGATGAAGATACGCCCTTATTTTATTTGGAAAACGTTCGGCATAAGCTTGAATAATCGCTGGAGCAGTATCAGTAGAGGCGTCATCGCCCACCACAATTTCAAAAGGAAAGTTGGTTTGTTGCATCAATGCCCCCTCAAGCATTTGAGCGATATACTTTTCGTGATTGAAAGTAGGGACACACACGCTTACTTTCATCGAGCAATTTCTTTCAGACGGTGGGGTAAAAGCGCAAAAAAACTATAAATCTTCATCACCCATTTGGGGATAACGTAGTCACGGATAACTTCTTTGGTAATTTCTTGATTTGGTTTTCCCATATTCAAATACTTCAAAGCCAATCCTGCACGACGGAAATAGCTTTTTTGGTATTGACGCGCATCTAATAACATGCGATAATACCTGGCAATATTACGTTTTAAGGTATTTTTATACCTATAACCAAGTTCTTTATCAATTCCTTCATACATTTGAATACGATTGTATAAAAAACGGGCATCTCTATAATGGTCTCTAAAACTGGCCCCCCCCCGATTTTTGCGATAAACTGACATCACTCCTGACACGTAGCCAATCGGACCATTTTTAGCCAAAATTACATATCGAGGAATATCCCCACTCGTGGACTTTAAAAACCAATCAGGGTAGTGCATCAAGCCATTCTTAAACATCACCGCAGAAGTGGCCATAAACCAAATCTCATCTTCGCCTACGAGGTCTTCTACGGTCACTACCCTTTTTTGGTCAGGGGCGTTGAGTTCATGTGCTGGGCTGCCATCTTCATAAGTAATGAGTGCATTATGAAAGCACGCCGAAAAATCTGGATGCGCTTCCATAAAATCAACTTGTTTTTGAAGTTTTTGATTATCAGTCCAATAATCGTCACCATCCATTGGAGCAATGTACGTCCCTTGTGCCAGTTTGAGGGTTTCGATAGTGTTAAAAAGGCCATTTTGCCCCAAATTTTTGGGGTGCAAAATGGCCTTTATTTTATCTGGATATTGAACTTGATAAGCCCGTATTACTTCTTGCGCACCGTCGGTAGAGCAATCGTCACCTACTAATATTTCAAAATCAAAATCAGTCTGCTGCGACAGAGCACTTTCAATGGCCTTGTCGATAAAGTTCTTTTGATTGTAAGTCAGAATGGCGACGCTTACTTTTATCATACCGTTGGATTTGGTGCAGCAAAAACAGTTTCGAGTTGTTCGATGGTCGGAAAATTGGGGGTTACCAAATCAGGCTCTGGTTTATAGATATACGCCATTGGATAACCTCGCTCAATAAAAGTAGGCTCGGCTAAATTGTTAAAACGTAACTGTACCGACCAACGGATATTGTTAGTAATGTTATTGCCCGACTGATGCACTAAAAAGGCTGAGAAAATCAATAAATCTCCTACTTGGAATTCAGTCTGAACAAAATCTTCGTCATTCAAAGCCGCCGTAATTCCTCCCTGATACCCCGACGTACTCGATTCGAGTAAACCTACGGTATGGCTTCTTGGAATGACTTGCAAAGCCCCCAAATCGGCCCCAGCATCCACCATCGGAAACCAAATAACGGTACTATCTAACGACCCTTGGCCAGTACGCCAGTCTTGGTGGGCATCGAGTTTCCAGTGTTTGCTGCCATCTTTTGAAAGAAAACGGCTATTAAACTGCATGGCAGGGCGAGCACCTACTACGGGTTTTTCAATACCGACTTCTTTCAGTAGATTAACTATTTTTTCACTTACTGCAAATTGGTGCAACGAAAGGCTGTGTTGTACTGTAATACCCGTATTACGGAATGCCGTAAAGTCCTTTTCAAAGAACTCAAACATGGCATTTTCAAACTCATCGCGGTTATTAATATCAACTACTCGCCCTGTTACTCGCTTTATTTGCGTTGCAAAAATTTCACGCGCTTCGCGATAAATGTTTTCTACTACACTTTTATCTAAAAAATTACGAAGGAGTAAAAAACCTTCTTTCCGAAACTGCTCTGTTAATGTTGACATCTTACTAATCTGTTTGGTTTAACAACCCTCAATTTTACAACACAACCCCCTTTGAAAGAATGACATTGGTCAAAATCAAAAAGATAAAGTTACCGCAAATAACCCCCATTCTTAATCTTCCCAAACCGCGTATCCAAACCCTGCTGCCCCAAAACCATTGCCATTGTATAGCAAGTATTTTTTGCCATTATGGGTATAGTAATTAGCATAGTTAATCATCTGATAATCAAAATCCTCTGGATTCTCCGATTTGTGAATTCCTACCAATTCATCTTTGCGTTCCCAATGCTCACCGTCTATTGATTCTGCATACCCCAACCGATAGCTCTGGTTTCGGTCGGTGCGATAGTCACGAGTGTGACGATACGAATAATACATTTTATAAATTCCGTCTTCTTTAAAAACGCTCGGACGACCTACCGCATGCAAAAAATCATCAAAATCAAGAGTTGGAATATCGCTGATATCCCAATGAATACCATCCGTAGAAGTAGCCGACTGACATCTATAATAGGGCTCGGGATACCCGTGGATGTACTCGCATTTATGTCCCGATATGTACCACATTCGCCACGTACCATCCTCTTCACGAATTACCGATGGCTGTGCTGCCCAAATCGGGTTTTGAATGCTTCTGTCCATGATGGGGCCCACAAATTTTTTCTTGAAAGTCAGACCCCCATCATGACTTACCGCCAGCCCCATAGAAAGGCGGTACGAATTGTAAGTACGATTCCAGCCTGTATAGTAAAGCCATAATTCACCATTAGGCATATCTACAAACCACGCAGGCATTGAACCTGTTTCATCGTATTCGCCTGGTCCACCCAACTCCAAAATAGGCTTGTCATGGATATATAAAATTTTGGTAGGGTCATCATAATCTACATCAATAAATGTAGGTTGAGAATAACCGTTATCGTTGCGAGACGAAAAATAAACCCTTAAAAACGTTGGATGTTTATAAGCAAATGGAACCTGAGCGTGCGAACGGCTGTGCGCCATCGAACCGTCTGGTTTATAAACAACTCATTTTTTTATCCACATAATTATATCAATATTTTTCGTGCTGAAAGCACCTAAAATTCAAATTATAACAGCGCATTAGACCCTTTCAGGGTGACAAAGCCAGTTATTGCCCACTCTTCTCTGCTCTCAATCTCCAGTTATCTACAAAATCTTTGCCTGGAATCGGCAAATCCACGTCTATTTCGGGTGCTTTGGCTGCTACGGTGTATTCCATGACATAAAAACAGTTGCCAAAAATATAGTGGAGTTTGAAGTTTTCGACTCTATCTGGCAAATCTTCAAAAGGCACTTCAGCACGAAAAAGTGGATTCGCCTTCCAAAGAATTTCATAAGTAGGCGCTTTTCTCAACCAAGGAGCCATACTTTCATCACCAATGACTACTTTACCACCCACTTTCACTACCCGTGTCAGTTCAGCGAACGCCTTTTTACGTTCTGAAAAAGTATTGATTCCACCGAAGTGAAAAACCGAATCAAAAGTTCCGTCAGCAAAAGGCAAATACGAACCATTCCCTAAGAAATAGTGTACATTCACCTCTTTGGGTTGAAGCTTTTGCGTAGCCAAGCGGAGCATATTAGGCGACAAGTCAGACAATACCGCCGTACCTCCTGGACTAATTTGCTCAATAATCAAAGCCGAATCTTTACCCGTACCTGCCCCTACTTCCAATACCGTTTGACCAGGTTTCAAGTCCATTAAGCCAATCATAAATTGACGTGTTTCGGCTTCATTTGAGTGATTAAGCGTTTCAAAAACCCACGAAACACCTCGGTCGTAACGCTGATAGGCTTGGTCATATAAGTATTGTTCGCGGGCATCATCCTCAAACAACTCGCGAGGATGAACCATATCTACAATGCCAGAATCCAATACTGGATAAACAGTACCATCAGGAGCAGTAAGCGACGAGCCGTCTTCGGCAACTTGTAACGGCTGACCCGTTTTGGGGCAAACCAACGATTCAAGAAATTGATTATGTATCATTATATCTATCAATATTCAAAGTCCAAAATTAACTTAACTTTACTAAAATTCAGCTCTTTGTTATTGTTTATCAAAGCCAAAACTTATTATTCATTATTTCTGACATATACCCTCGTATTTTCTACTTCACCAACCAAATGATAGTTCTGAACTATGACATCTCTCAGTTCAGGAAACATTTCATGCGCTTGAGTAGTACGGTCATTGAGCCATAAACTGTTCGACCCAACGGCATCTACAAATACTTTTGGCTGATTTGTTCTTAAATCTGCTAAATAACGTTGATAGTATTTATCACGCATTGGGTGTGGATAAATACAGCGTTCGGAATGATTCTCAGCCGTTCCTTGCGGCATTTGGGTTTCAACGTGGTAGCGGCACATCCAACCCCATACGACCAAGCGATCTTTAGGAGTAGCATGTTGTAGAATCAACTTTGAAACACCGCTTACAGGTACACGATGGTCGGTGGTCGAAACATACGCATTGAGCGGTTGATGTGTGAGCGTTTTATAACCAAAAGCAGTGGCAAAAGGCAGAAAACAAACTACAGAACCTAACCAAGCAAGCCTTTGATTATCAAGTATATTACTAAAAAATAATGCTCCAACTAAGCCAAAAGGATAAATACACAAATTCAGATAATGCACGAAATCATTGCCCGATTTGGTAGCGGCATACAGAGAAGCCACCAACCCAAGAGAGGCTAAAAATATCAGATTTGTATGTCTCTTCCTTTTGTTATTTAAAGTAAACACTGCCCACAAGGAAATTAAGCCAATACTGACCAAAAACAATAGAAAATCAGGACTTTTGGCAAAGAAAGAAGGCAGTCTCAAGACAGAATCCCATACAGTACTTCCGCCCGCATAAATCAAATTACCAAGTACATAAAAATCCCAAAAATCGTCCAATACCCCGTAAGCAGCCGCCCAGCCAACGGTCAGTAATGGAAAAACCAGTGCTCCCGCAACCAACGCACTTGCGTTTTTGAGTAAATTTTGGGCTTGAAAAGTAAATACCAACGCAAACAAACCTAACACTGCTGCCTGCGGTACTACCTGAATTTTGGCAAATGGGCTCATACCCAGCACAAATCCCAACCAAAACAACCCTACCGAAGTATCAACAGGTTTGTAAAATATTGATTTGGCTTTATCATTTTCAAAAAGCCTCGAAAGCAACCACAATCCCACATTTAATAGCAATACGGGTAACTGTTCGCTCGAATAATGAACAAAATCGGCATCCTGCGTAAAAGCAACCAAAAATAACAGTGGTAACACCGCCAGCTGAGCAACCGAATTATTGAAGAAATTTTTGAGGCTTTGGTAAAAAAAATACAAACTACCCAATATGCACAGTAGTCCCACCAACCGCGCCGAAGTATAGTCGAAGGCAAAACCCAAAAAAGAAGGCAAAATCAAGACATAGTTGTCGAGTGGTCCAATTGTCGTACCATCAACCGACTGCCAGTAAATTGGAAATTGCTTCAGCGTAATGGCATGAGCAATCATCTGACTCTCATCGGGGTTGATTTCTTGATTAAAAACCAGTACGGGTAAACGCATGAATACCACCAACACAACCGATAGTAACAAAAAAGCAGGCTCTTGAAATCGCAACTTATTCCCGTAAACCAATAGCACCACTATCACCGCAGCCAACACATAGCCGAGCGCAAAGTAAACTACTGGAAAATCGTCAAAGCTTAGCACAGAATAAGTTATCCGTTAATTGTTATCTGTAATGGTTTGTATTATTGTGGATGAAGAATAGGTCAGACGATAGTCAGACCGAAAACACTATTAATTCTCTACGTCTTCTACTTTCTCAATAAAATCGCGGTATTGTAACACAGGCATAAACTGCTGTTGGGTACGGTACTGCAATACCATAAACACCAAAAAGAGCGAGATAAGGAAGGATTGCAATACTACAATCAATAAGGCCGAACTCAAGGTAGAAGCCCAACCTGGCGAAGCATTATTGATCCATTTTAAAAATAGTACCACTACAATCACCAACAAAGCGGCTACGGACATCCCGATAGAAAATATCAAAATTCGCACTGCCGTTACATCAATCAAGACTGAAATCGTGCTGAGACCGTGTAGTACCAAGGAAACAAAATTCATTTTGCTCTCGCCAGCCAATCGCTTTCCTCTTTCGGTAGGGACAGCCTCGTAGGGAATCCTTGATTTGATGATTCCGCCAGGAAAATTATTCCAAATTTCTGAGACTCGCACCAAGTTTTGTAGCCGTCGCTGTGGTATCAGCGAAAAATTCCCAAATGTGATTACTTTGCCCGTCAACTGCCTAAAAATGAACTTATAAATCCCGTAAAAAAAACGAAAAGTAAAGCTTTCTTGGCGTTTGGTGCGCTGGGCAAAAATAATTCGGTCAGGCGATTTTTGAGAAGCTGCTACCAAAGCATTGATATCTTTAGGCGCATCTTCGCCGTCGGCATCCATCACAATTACTTTTTCGCAGAGCACTTCCTTGGCAAGGTAGGACAACCCAATCGCAATGGCTCGTTGGTGTCCGAGGTTACGATAAAGTCGTATTATTTGCACTTTTTGGCCACGAAAAGGAGTCAATCGTTCAAAGTCTTGGCTTGAACAGTCATCCACAATAACCAAAGACGTAGTAGCCAGTGTATCGGCCACTACGTCTTCGTTAATGCGTTCGATAAGCAGGTTCAGTGCCTCCCAATCGTTGTATTGTGGTATCAGTATGACGTTTTTAGAAGTCATTTGTTTCGTTATAGGCTATCAGTTAGCCGCAATCAACACAGATAGTTAACAAATAACAATTACACTGTTAATGCCAAACGAGCCGCAATACCATCGTGAATTTGAACAAGAGTTTGTTCAAGGTCATAAGACCAATTCCAATCGGGATAATGACTCTTAAACTTGGTCAAATCGCTCACGTACCAAATGTGATCACCGATACGATTGGTCTCTGAATAGTGATAGGTTAGTTTTTTGCCCGCAATTTTTTCACAAATGGCAATCGCTTCCAACATCGAACAGTTGGCATGACGGCCACCACCTGCATTGTAAGCTTCGCCAGGACGAGGATTCTGATAAAAATGCCAGAACATATTTACCAAGTCATAACTATGGATATTGTCACGAACTTGTTTTCCTTTATAACCAAAGATGGTGTAAGGATTGCCCGTGATAGTACATTTCATCAAATAAGCCAAAAATCCGTGCAACTGTGCCCCCGAGTGGTTAGGTCCCGTCAAGCATCCACCACGAAATACGCCCACTTTCATTCCAAAATAGCGGCCATATTCCTGACACATGATGTCGGCAGCTACTTTAGATGCTCCAAAAATAGAGTGCTTGGTATGGTCAAGGCTATGATGCTCATCAATTCCATTTTTATAATAGGGGTGGTCTTCCGAAATCTCCCAACGAGTTTCTAATTCCACCAATGGCAAATAATTGGGATTATCTCCATATACTTTATTAGTAGAAGTAAAGATAAATACGGCGTCTGGGCAATTTTGACGAGTCATTTCAAGCATATTGAGCGTTCCCACCGCATTTACACCGAAATCAGTAAAAGGCTCACGTGCGGCCCAATCGTGGCTGGGCTGGGCTGCAGCGTGAACAATTAGCTTAATGTCAGCGCCGTATTCTTTAAAGATAGGTTCTAATTGGTTCACTTCGCGAATATCTGCACTATAATGCTTATAATTGATAAAAGCATCTTGCAAGCGATTACGGTTCCACTCGGTGTTACCGTCTTGCCCAAAGAAATATTGACGCAAATTATTATCTACCCCAATCACGAGGTCAAATTTATCAGCAAAAAAAGCGACCGACTCGCTTCCAATCAATCCAGCTGAACCAGTGACAAGTGCAATATTCATACAAGAATTCTCTTTTTGAAGTGTGTTAATATTAGAAAATTTCTATTTTTCTCAATTTAGAGGCGTAAAATAAGCCAAAAAAGTTCAATTTGCCTAATCCGTAAAATAAGTCATTCAATCGGCTTTTTCCAGTTTAAAGCTGAAAGTCGTACCTTTATCTACTTTGCTCGTAACTGTTATTTTAGAGCCGTGGGCATTGAGAATATGCTTTACAATAGCCAATCCCAAGCCTGTACCCCCTTTTTCTTTAGACCGACTTTTATCCACCCGATAGAATCGCTCAAAAATTCTTGGCAAATGTTCGGGGGGAATTCCTGGGCCATTATCACGAATTGAAACCACAAAATGCTTTTTGTCTTCCTCAAAATGTACAATTACCTTGCCATTATCATTGCCATATTTGATGGCATTTTCGATAAGATTGGTCATCACTTGATTAATACGCTGGGCATCGGCCTTCACCCAAGCATGCAGCATTTGATCAGGCTTAATTTTCAGGACAGTATTGCGCTGACTCGCTTTGTTTTCAAGCTGTTCACACACTTCCAATGCCACTAAACGCAAATCCATTTTTTCCTTGTGCATCCTAATTTCGCCAGTTTCCATTTGCGAAAGAGCTACCAAATCTTTTACCAAAGCATCCAGTCCATCCAAGCTTTTAGCCGCTTTCTGTAGAAACTTATCTCGAACATTCTCATCGTCCATGGCCCCATCTAATAAGGTATGAATAAACCCCTGAGCCGCAAAAATGGGAGTTTTGAGCTCGTGCGATACATCCGCCAAAAACTCTCGACGAAATACCTCCAATTTCTTCAATTCGTCAATTTCTTGCTGTTTACGTGCCACATACACGAAAATTTCTTGATTGAGTTTCTTTAATGGATTAGGGTCGCTAACAATGGCTTTGCGAGGAAAGCTAAAATCCTTGAGTTTAAGCCGCTGGATAGTTTGGTGCATCTTAGTTACTTCGCGATACACTAAGATTTCAATGGCGTATAATATTAAGAAGAATGACGACAAGAAACTCGCTAAGCCTGCCACAAAAAGCATACTTTG
>JBGAUP010000006.1:24672-53107 GCA_044228585.1 Runella sp.
TAGAAAAGCAGTAATACGAGGATTAAATCGCATGAAGGTAGTTAGGTGCTATATTTTGCAAAGTTAACCAAATATTTTTGGCGAAATTTTAAGAAAATGTTTTGTCTTCTACTTGACTATCTGTAACTTTGCACTCCGTTTTGAAAATTGAAGTAAAGCAATGGCAAAGAAAGGTAACAGAATACAAGTAATTTTGGAATGTACGGCTCAGAAAGAATCAGGCGTTCCAGGGATGTCGCGATACATCACCACTAAGAACCGTAAAAATACGCCAGGTCGTATTGAAATGAAAAAATACAATCCGTATTTGAAAAAAGTAACGGTTCACAAAGAAATCAAGTAGTATTTCATTGATTTTGTAGATTTTAATGGTTGTAAGAACACAAGCTTTTTCTACTTAAAATCAAGAAAAATCCACAAAATCGTTTATAACATTAATTTACCAAGACAATGGCAAAGAAAGTAGTTGCAACCCTAAAGAAAGAAGGTGGTAAGACTTATGCTAAAGTGATTCAAGCAGTGAAATCACCCAAAACAGGCGCTTACACTTTTAAGGAGGTCATCGTTCCTACCGATGAGGTACAGGCTGCGTTGAAAAACTAACCCGCTCCCTCTGTTACCATAACGATATTTAAGAAAGTCCCTATGAGGGACTTTTTTTGTTGTACATTTGTTGGATAGTAACCGCATAAGACAGAGAATTGTTACCCTATCATCCTATATCTTTTGCTGTTTGCTGTAAACTGTAAACTATCTACTGTAATATGGGTTTATTTGATTTCTTCTCTAAAGAAAAAAAAGAATCGCTCGATAAAGGGCTCGAAAAGTCAAAAGAAAGTTTTTTTGGTAAATTAAGTCGAGCCATTGTTGGTAAATCTACCGTGGACGAAGAAGTACTGGACGAATTAGAAGAGATTCTGATTAGCTCGGATGTAGGTGTAGGTACTACTGTCAAGATTATAAAACGAATTGAAGAACGGGTATCACGTGATAAATACACGAGTACCTCTGAGTTAGACAAAATTTTACGTGAAGAAATCGCTACCTTACTCACCGAAAATAAATCACTTGACATTAAGGATAGTTTTGAAACGGAAAATCTCCCCAAGCCTTACGTGATTATGGTAGTAGGAGTAAACGGTGCTGGCAAAACCACAACAATTGGTAAACTTGCTCATCAGTTTAATAAACGTGGGAAAAAGGTAGTACTCGGCGCTGGCGATACCTTCAGGGCTGCTGCTGTGGATCAGCTCAAGACGTGGGGACAACGTGCTGGCGTACCCGTTATTGAGCATGGTATGAATACCGACCCTGCCGCCGTTGCGCATGATGCCGTAAAAAAAGGAGTAGAAATGGGAGCGGATGTTGTCATTGTAGATACTGCGGGACGTTTGCACACGAAAGTGAACTTAATGAACGAGCTAACAAAAATCAAACGTGTAATGCAAAAAATACAGATTGACGCACCGCACGAAGTATTGTTGGTATTGGATGGAAGTACGGGACAAAACGCAGTGATTCAAGCCCGTGAGTTTACGAAAGCGACCGACGTAACTTCGCTGGCCATTACAAAATTGGATGGAACGGCCAAAGGTGGGGTAGTGATTGGTATTTCTGACGAATTTAAAATCCCTGTCAAATATATTGGTGTGGGCGAAAAAATGGATGATTTACAGGTATTCGACCGCGCCCAATTTGTAGATTCGTTGTTTAAAAAATAAACCTTTGTGTAGCCTCACTGGTATTTTATAAAATCTTTTCAATGATTTTCTCGGCAGTAGCCCTAATGGCAGGAATCGCCACTGAATTTCCAAACTGTTTGTAGGCTGAAGCATCGGCTACTACAATCTTGAATTCATCGGGAAAGCCTTGTAACCTGGCCCATTCGCGGGGAGTCATTTTTCTGATTCCTTCGCGATTTACCTCGCCCTTGATTCGGGTTTCGGGTGTAAAATCGGTAAGTCGGTGGTCATACACAAGATTTCGTTCACGACCCATACCTCCCACCACAATCGCATTGGCGATGCCCTCGTCAGCAATCACTTCGTAGCCAAAGCCATTGCCCTTGCTTTCGTGTCTTTTTTTGTGGTTTATGAGCGTTTGGAGGTATTGAGTAGATAAGTAATATTTTACTGAAACAGGGTTGCTTTCTTTTACATCCTCAAAAGAAACGGGGATTTTACTGGCTTCTGGATAGTCAAAGTCATTGATATTCAAGTCTTTTCGGAAACCAACGATAAAAATACGTTCTCGGTTTTGAGGAAGGCCAAAATCCTTGGCATTCAATATTTTAGGTTCGGGAACGTAATAGTCTAAGTCGTCGCGCAAAGTAGTCAAAATGGTTGCCAACGTTTGTCCTTTATCGTGGTTACGTAACCCTTTTACATTTTCCAAAAAGAACGCTTTGGGCTGTTTGCGTTTGATAATATCGGCTACGTCAAAAAACAACGTTCCTCGGGTATCTTCAAAGCCCCCGCGCCGCCCTGCGATGGAAAAAGCCTGACACGGAAAGCCTGCACACAACATATCAAAACCGTCGGGAATGTGCTGTTTAGTTTCGTCCTTGGTAATGTCCCCAAAAGGCATTTCCCCGAAATTAGCATGGTATGTTTTTTGAGATTGTGCATCCCACTCACTGCTAAAGACACATTTGCCTTCCAAACTTTGGAGGGCGATTCGGAAGCCACCAATACCCGCAAAAAGGTCAATAAATTTGAATTTAGGTTTTTTTACCGAAGGAAAAGGGATATTTTCGACTTGATTCAGTTTGTCACTCACCGCGATTGAATAATTGTTTACACTGGCAAATATCCATCTTTTTATCAATTTTCTCACGCTAAAATAGACCCTACCACTTTTCGGTAAACTTTAGTCAAACGATAATTACAGCCCTAAAATTTAAAGGTAAGCTGCTCACCCCAATTTATTTGCTCAACAACTTCTCATCAATTTCCCCTAAGTTTTCATTTGTCAAGCAAAACTTAAAAGTCATTAAAATTAAAGTTGTGAGTAGCAAGAACTGAATTCTCCCAAATTGTCAAAACTTGTTGTCGGTATCCCCTCGTGCATCTTTTGCCTTCAGTACCCACCTTACAAATGACTCACTATGCTTCAATGGGCAATTTCTACGCCTCAAAACTGATTTACTACGCCTGACTGTTTTTGATTTTCGTAGATTGGTTTTATCTGCCAAATTTGAATCGTCAAACAAGGCAATACAATCAAAAACAAATACAAAACAATCAAAAGCCATGAAAAAGAACTTTTCAAAAATCACGCTCAAAACCGACAAAATTGTAAGTCTTTCAAAATCACAAGCCCAAGGTATTTTGGCTGGCGCAAAACCCAAAACTGGTAAAACTTGCGGCGCCGATAACACTTGCTGGTGCAACGACTAAGCCTACTCAATACACCAAAAAACAAGGAAGCTGCCTACAAAACGGGGTGGCTTTTTTATTTTTTTTACTCGTTGAAAACCAACAACTAATCTCAACCCACTCCCTTTCTAAACTCCGAGGGTGTTTGGTTCTGTTTTTGGCGGAAAAGCGTGGTGAAATAAGCGGGAGAGTTGAAGCCCGTTTCATAAGCTACGTCGGCAATGCTCTTGTTGGTATCGCGCAAAAGGGCTTTGGCTTTGTTGATTCTGATTTCAGTAATATAGTCGTTGACGTTCATCTGCAACAATGCCTGTACTTTGCGGTACAATTGCACCCGCGACATACCCATGTCGGTACTAAGCCTTTCAACACTAAATTCAGTATCGGCAATGCGGGCTTCGATGCGGGCAGTGAGCTCATTGAGAAAACGCTTTTCGGTTTTGTTTTCGTTGGTAAAAACGTATTCTGAACTAAACCGCCGCTGAATTTTAGCGCGGTTGTTTAGCATGGTTTTGATGGTTTCGGTCAGGTGTGTGGTGTTAAAAGGCTTGGTCAAATACACGTCGGCACCTGCTTTTATCCCTTCAATTTGAGCGTCGGTTTGGCTTTTAGCAGTCAACAATATCACGGGAATATGCGACGTTCTGAAATCATCTTTTACGCGTTGAGTCAGTTCAAAACCATCCATCCCTGGCAGCATCACATCGCAAATAATCAGGTCGGGAATGAGCGATAAAATCCCCTCCCAGCCCCGCTCAGCAGTCGTAAAAGATTTGATAGAGGCCATTCTCGACAGCTTCTCGACGATATAATGACTCAAATCGGCATTGTCTTCAATCAAAACCAGTGAAATGGCTTCATTGGCAGTATCAGTAGCGGGGGCGAGGGGCGTCAATTCCGTATCTTCAAAGTAAGTTTTAGCAGGATGTTCTGTAGTGTCCAAAGTTGTTTTTTCGTCGGACATCAAATGAGCATCCCCTTTGGGCAACACGATGGTAAAGGTAGTCCCTTCCCCCTTTTTCGAACTAACCTCAATTTCTCCGTGGTGCAAGTGAACAAACTCCCGCGATAAAGCCAAGCCAAGGCCAGTGCCGAGGCTGTATTTTTTTTGTCCACTAAAATACAAATCAAAAGCACGTTGCTGTTCAGCTTCGGTCATACCTTCACCATTGTCTTTGATGATGATTTGAACGTTTTCATCGGTTTCTTGCAAGAACAGGTGAATATAACCACCCCTCGGCGTGTATTTAAAGGCGTTGGAAAGGAGATTAAACAACACTTTATCTAACTTTTCCACATCAAACCACAGCGGAATGTGGATAACTGGGGCAATTAGCTGCAAATCAATTTTGGACTTATGGGCTTTTTGCTGAAAATCTGTCACGATTTCTCGCAAGAACTGAACGATATTTTGCTCAGATGCTTGGAGTAATTGTTTGCCCGCGTCGGTTTTGCGAAGGTCAAGCATTTGATCTACCAATCGTAATAGCCGATGGGCGTTTTTTTGGATATACAACAACCCCGATTTGAGTTCTTTTTGCGAAATAGCTTTTTGGTTCAACAAGTCTTCGACAGGGGTCAAAATCAAACTCAACGGCGTTCTAAACTCATGGGAAATGTAGGAATAAAAGCGCAGTTTCTCTTCCGTAGCTTGACGGGCTCTGTTCGACACTTCTTCAATTTTGTCTTTTTGTGCGTTAATCTGTTGGTTTTGGAGTGCCAATTGCTTGTTGGCCAACTGCTTCGCCCTCACCAGATACAATGCCCAAGCTCCCAATATGATTGCCAATACCAAACAAGCAACAATAATATAAAGTGCTGTCTTTTGACTGGCGTAGGTATCGTTTAGGTGGCCAATTTGCTGATTGAGTTTTTCGATGTCTTGTTGCTGATGCAACAACTTATCGCTTTGCGCCTTGATGGCCTTGATATTGCTGCGGTCAATCCGAATAGAATTGAGGAGGTATTCGCGTTTGGTGGCCTTTCCTGCCAAAATTTGAGCGGCTACTTCGATGGCTTCTTCACCACCCGTTGGGTACAAGAAAGTCGCAGTCAACGTACCATCCACAATTTTTTGCAAACCACTTTTGGGACCAGGGAGGCCATCTATGCCGACAAATAGAGGTAATGGGCTAATGCCTGCTTCTTTGCACACCTGCTGTACGCTCTGTGCCATCACGTCGTTGTGGGCAAAAACCAAATCAGCCTGTCGGAGTGTCTCAAGATTTGCTTCTGCTACTTTTCGAGCCGTATCTTGTTCCCATTGCCCATACAATTCTTTGATAATCCGAACATTAGAAGACTTAGAAAGTCCTTCCAGAAGTCCTTTATGGCGCTCCTGAGCAGGCGATGAACTGACAAGTCCCCATATCTCCACCATTTTTCCACCATTTTTAAGCAATGAAGGAATGGCCTCTCCTACCATTCGTCCGATTTCAAGATTATCGGCACCGATAAATGAATTGTAAGAATCGGACCTAATTTTTCGGTCGAGCAATATCACAGGAATACCCTGTTGGAATGCTTCATCAATGGGCGTAGTCAAAACAGGCGATGACTCATTCGGAGAAATGATGAGTAGGTCAACGCCTTGTTTTACCAATTCGTTTATCTGTTCAATCTGTGTAGAAGTACTATTGGCGGCATCTTTATAAATAAGCTGAAAATTGGGATAAATAGCCAATTCACGCTTCATGTCGTTGAGCATAACCCGCCGCCATTCGTCGCCGCCCGTACACTGCGAAAAACCAATTTTATAAGTTTTCTTGTTGTTGGGCGTTTGACAACCCAATCCTCCTAACACCAAAACAAGGAATAAAAGTAGCCGCATCGGTTTTTGAGCATTGAGGTCGAAAATACTAAAAAATGCTCGTAATCATTAAAATTATTACTATTCAAAGAAAATACTTTCTCTAACAAAGAGTCATAGGCTAATCTCATTTTTAGTCATTGGTCAACAACTCATAAAAAAAGACCATCCTTTGGAGACGGTCTTTCTTGTAATGTTTTGTTTACTTATCAATTCTTCTTCACTGGAGCAGTTGTCGCGGGCTTATTAGTAGCTGGCTGCGTAGCAGGCGTTGTAGCGGGTTTCTGTTGCAACTGCTGAACGGCGGCTTCTGCGGCAGCCTTTTGCTGTTTTTCAACTTCGGCAGGATCTACCCCTAATTTCTTCAAAATCAAATTGCTTACGTTTAGTTCTTCCGAACCTGCAAACAAAATGATAGGAGTAGTATTTGCACCTGCATCCATATTGAAGATATAAGTGTAACCATTTTCTTTCCCTACGGCATCAATGGCTCCTTGAATTTTAACCATTACGGGTTGGAGCAATTGTTGTTGTTTCTTCTGCAAAGACTCTTGAGAAGTACGTTGAAAATCTTGGAAATCAGTTTGAAGACGATTCAATTCTTTTTCTTTGTCAGCACGGATAATTTCCGACCATTTAGCGGCATTTTGCTGGTATAATTTGTATTTATCTTCAAACTCTTTCGACTTTTCTTGCATCGCTTTTTCAATCTGCTGCTGCTGAATCATGAGTTCATTTTCGATTTTTTTATAATCTGGCAACAAAGTCATCACATAATCCACATTTGTCCAGCCGATTTTGGACGCAGCCTGCTGCGCTTGGCTTTCTGTTCCTATCAAAGCTACAATGGCAAGTAAGGCTACAATCAATTTACGTTTCATTTTTATCTACTGTTTTGGTTTGGTTACTTTATTGTTTGGGGTACTGTTTGCTGGTGCTTTGGGTACAGGCGTATTAACGCTACTTGGGTTAGTTTTAGTATTTTTTTCTTTTTCTTTTTCCTCATTACCTAACCCCAATTCGTCCATTACATAGTCGGTATAATCATGGACAGGATTAGAATAAATGACCACAAAATCGCTTGATTTATCAATCAGCATATCTAATCGCCTTTGGCGACAAACTCGTTCAACCGCCTTATACACTTGGTCGGTAATGGGTTTGATAATCTCTTTTTTCTTTTGAAACAACAAACCTTCAAACCCAAAAATTTTATTGTTGTACTCTCTTGCCTCTCGCTCTTTATCGTTGATTTCTTGTTGACGCTTGCGTTTCATCTCATCGGTCAACAATACCTCCTCTGCCTGATAAAGACGCTGAAGGCGGTCTATTTCGGCATATTTGTCTTGAATTTCTTTTGCCCAACGCTCAGAAAACTTATCTAATTCAGCTTGCGCTTTTTGATAATCAGGCATTTTGCTTGTGACGTACTCCATATCCATATAACCCCATTTCTGGGCTGATAATGAGTGCGTTATCAAAACAATCTGCAAAAATAGTAAAAGCCAACGGGTTTTCATAATTCTAAAGCCCCCTGCCCCAAAGGGGAGTTTTATATTTTTCCCCTTTGGGGATCAAGGGGCTGTCAATCAACTATCGTATTTGCTGTCCAATGGTAAAGTGAAACTGTGGTCCACTACGCTTAGTCTGGCCTGGTAATGGGTCAAAACCATACGCCCAATCAATACCAATCAGACCAAAAGCGGGCATGAATATCCGTGCGCCAACCCCCGCAGAACGTTTTAAATCAAATGGATTGTAATCTTTGTATTTTTTCTGTGGGGCATCAGTACCCCAGTTGTTTCCTGCTTCGGCAAAAACCAATCCGAAAATTGTCGCCGACGGGTTAAGCGAAAGCGGGTAGCGAAGTTCCATCACGTATTTACTGTAAGCGACCCCTCCCAAACTCGAAGCTACTCCCGTAGTGGTAGCGGTACTTTGGGAAGCATCTGTACTACTGAGTCGGTTATAAATAGGAACCAGCGAACGATCAGTATAACCTCGCAAGCCAATAATATCCTGTGCCAAAGCAAACATGCCATATCCAGCTAATCCAGAACCTCCAAGCACAAATCGTTCAAAAGGACTGATAGATAGATTCTGATTATAACGCCCTAAGAATCCTAAGTGAGCACGGGTACTAAGAACAAGTTTTCCCGCAACTGTTTGAAACCAACTGGCATCAAACATCCATTTGTGGTATTCTACCCACTTATACTGTGCCTCTTTTGAGGTGAAATTAGTCTTTCCTGTAATAGATGAATAAGGTGGTGTAAAGGTTCCACTCAATGAGAAAGATGAGCCCCCTCTTGGAAACTGTGGATTGTCAATTGTATTTCGAGAAAGCGTCAAATTAAAAGTTACGTTATTAGAGATTCCGTTAGGATAGCCAATACCAAACAAATCAAGGCTATCCATTTTATAACGTTGATACGATAAGGCACTGCTCAGTACAAAATAGCGATCGGGTATTTTAAGCCGCTTGCCAAGTGAGATAGTAACTCCAGTATTTTTGTATGAACCTAAGAAGTTTAGAGAACTGCTATTGGAGCGGGTGTAAAAATTTGAATAATCAACCGTACGGTACACCGTACTACTAACGTTTACTCCAAATGTGACGGGCTTTTTACCACCTAACCAAGGCTCGGTAAAGCTGAGTGAATAGGTTTGAAATTGACGACCACTGGCTTGGAAACGTATCGCCAGTTTTTGTCCATCCCCCGCAGGAAGCGGTTTCCAAGCTTTGAGGTTAGTAATATTTTTTGTGGAAAAATTATTGAAAACCAGACCAAGAGTGCCTACAAAACCAATAAAGCCACCCCAACCACCCGAGAGCTCAATTTGGTCACTTGGTTTTTCTTCTACGGTATATTCAATATCAACCGTTCCATCTTCGGGATGAGGGATAGGATTGATACCAATTTTTTCGGCATCGAAATACCCTAACTGTGATAGCTGCCGCTGGGTGTTGATAATTTCCGTTTTACTAAATTTTTGCCCTGGCAAAGTAAACAACTCGCGCAATACCACGTGGTCGCTGGTTTTGGTATTTCCGTTTAGGATAATCTTATTAATAGTAGCTTGCTTTCCTTCAAAAATCCGCATTTCGATGTCAATCGAATCTCCTTCAATGGATTTTTCAATGGGACGACAGTTGTAGTACAAGTAGCCGTCATCCATGTAAAGTGAGCTAACGTCTTGCCCTGGATTGGCTTCAAGGCGTTTTTGGATTTCTTCTGGGTTATAAACATCGCCTTTTTTGAGGCCAAATACTTTGTCTAATTGTTCTTTGGTATAGAGATAATTTCCATCCCAAGTTACATTACGAATGTAGTAACGAGGCCCCTCTTCAATGTTTAATACTACATCAATGGTTTTTTCGTCGCTATTGTGAATAATGGAGTCGGAAGCGATGACTGCATCGCGGAAACCATTTTTGTTGTAAAATTCAATGAGTTTTTCTTTATCTTCTTCGTATTTTTTAGGAATAAACTTAGACGGAGTAAACAATCGCCCAAATCGCATCTGCTTGGTTCCCTTGAGTTTGTTACGAACTTTGCCTTCAAGCAATTCTTTTCTACCGTTGAAAACAATCTGTCGTATTTTCACTTTTGTTCCTTTTGAAACAAAAATTTTGAGGGTAGCATTTCCTCGTGCCGTGTCTGCAATTTGCGCAATCCTTACTTTTGTATTTAAATACCCTTTATCCACAAAAAACCGTTTCACCGCCAATTGGGTATTTTTTATCATTGTATTAGAAATGATACGCCCTTTGGGCAATTTGATTTTGTCGTTGAGCGATTCTTTTTCTCCTTTTCTTATTCCTTCAAACACCACTTTAAAAAGTCGCGATTGCTCTCTGATGCGTAATTCGAGCCAAATTTGTTCGCCTTCTATCTTACGAGCAAAGATTTCGACATCTTCCAAAATCTTTTGATCCATCAATTTTTTGATAGCACCATTGATGACATCTCCTGGAATTTTAATTTTATCGCCTACTTTCAGCCCCGACATCGAAATCATTGAGTTAGGGTCTAAAAAATGATTTCCTGTCACCACAATTTCGGCTACTACATAGTCTTTGGGATTTGTATAGTTTATGGCTTCTTCGGTGGGTGCAGGAGTATTTGTAGTAGCATTACCACGGCCAAGCCCTAATTGCTGGGCCGTTGCAGCAACACCAATAGCCACAAAAAAAACTGATAAATTTACTAAGCGGATGATTTGGTTGAATTTTTTCATAGAGACACGGTTCTTTCCCACCATTTATAACGGTAAAAGAAGGGGTTTATTTCGCTTCGGTAAGAATCTGTTCGCTGGTTTTTCCGAACCGTCTTTCACGGTGTTGGAACGATAAAATAGCCTCGTATAAGTGATTACGACGAAAATCAGGCCAAAACACATCGTCGTAGAAGTACAATTCGGCATAAGCTAACTGCCAAAGAAGGAAGTTGCTGATCCGATGGTCGCCACCAGTGCGCAACATCAAATCAACCTCTGGACGGTCTTGGGTCGATAGTCTGGTATTCAATAGGTTTTCGTTAATATCTTCGGGGCGAAGTGTCCCAGCCTTTACTTCTTGGGCAAGTGCCTGAGTAGCTTGAATGATGTCCCATTTCCCACTATAACCCAAGGCCAAAATTAGGTTTAATCCTGTATTATGTTTGGTTTTTTCGATAGCGTCAGCCAACCCTTTCTGACAAGATTTGGGCAAACTGGCTGTATCGCCAATAGTATCGAGCTTTACGTTATTTTTGAGTAAAGTAGGCAGTTCGTCTCCAATTGTATGTACCAAAAGCTCCATTAAGGCTTTTACTTCGGCTTCGGGCCGTCCCCAATTTTCAGTCGAAAAAGCGTATAATGTCAAGTATTTCACTCCTAATTCTGCGCATCCCTCGGTAGCTTCGCGAACAGCCTTGATGGCGTTTCGATGCCCAAAAACGCGCATCGCACCCCGCTGTTTGGCCCAACGACCATTGCCATCCATAATAATAGCAATATGTTGGGGTAATTTATTACGGTCTATTTGTTCTTTCATTCGCACGTAAAAATGGGTTGCAAATTTAGAGGAAATTATCAGGTAATCAAAAAGATAAAGTGGGCATAGGTATCTCTAAACCTTTTTCAGTTTCCACTTTCCTCGCCTGAATAGTATAACTCCTACCACTGCCAACAAAGATTCACTAAAAGCGACCGAAATATAGACACCGTTAGGGCCAAAATTTAATTGTTTGGCCAGTAAATAAGCCAAAGGAATTTCAATGGCCCAAAAGCACACTAAATTCATCAAGGTCGGCGTAAGGGTATCGCCCGCACCGTTGAAAGACTGGCTGATCACCATCCCATACGCAAAAAACAAGTAGCCCAAACACACAAAACGAAGGCAATTGACACCCGTACTAACGGTAATGGGGTCGGCATTGAACCATGAAATAATAGAACCCGCAAATACAAAGAAGACAATGGCTACTATGGCCAAAAATACAAAATTGAAGAATGCCGCCCGCCAGACAGATGTCTCGGCACGGTCGGGTTGATTGGCACCTAAGTTTTGTCCCACGAGTGTAGCAGCGGCATTGGCCATTCCCCAAGAAGGTAGAATGGTGAAAATAATCACCCGAATGGCAATGGTATAACCTGCTACAATCTGTGGTCCAAAATCGGACAATATACGCGTCAAGAATACCCAACTGGCCGAAGCAATCAGGAATTGCCCCGTTCCTCCTGCGGCTACACTCACCAAATTACGAACGATGTCAAAATCAATGCGCATTTGCCTTGCTAACACGCGCACCGCACCGTTGCCTTTGGCAAGGGCGTAGAGTTGATAGGCGACTCCTACCGAACGTCCAATTGTGGTAGCCACTGCCGAGCCTGCTACGCCCAGTTCAGGAAAAGGCCCTATGCCAAAAATAAATACTGGACACAACACGATATTGAACCCATTGGCAATCCAAAGCGAGCGCATCGCCACAGCGGCATCACCCCCGCCTCTTAACACACCACTCAAGGTATAAAGTAGAATAATAGCAGGACTGCTGGCAAAAATAATACGGGTAAAATTAGCTCCCGATTGAATGAGTGATTCACTCCCTCCCATTGCTCGTAGGATGGTTTCTGCACCCATAAAACCAGCTAAACCTACCGTTAGCCCCAAAAACAAAGAAACTAAAATCACTTGCGCCGCCGCATGACCCGCTTCGGCAAATTGTTTTTCGCCTACACGTCGTGCCACTATGGCAGTAGCTGCGGTACTAAGACCAATGGCTACTGAATAAACCAAGGTCAAAACGGATTCGGTCAAGCCTACCGTTGCAACGGCATCGGTACTCACTTTGGAAACAAAAAATATATCTACCACCGCAAACAACGACTCCATGACCATTTCCAAAATCATGGGTACTGACAACAAAAAAATAGCACGGTTGATACTTCCAGAAGTGTATTCGTGTTCTTCCCCCTTGAGGGCTTGCAGTAATAAATCAAAAAATTTACTCATGGCTGTTGGCTTAAAATTTGCAATCAAATCATCAGTTTGGGAACAAGACTTACTTGAACCACAAACTTTTTAAGATGCAAATTTACAAACTTTTTACGTCCCAAACCGAGAGGCGCTTATCATCACTGGCCGAAACCAACAGATTGTTATAGTTTGTCCACAGTAATTTATTGACCGATGTACCGTGTCCTGCGTGACGAGCGCGGTCTATTACTTTCAGAAGTCGAAAAGAAGTTGAATCCCAAATTTTAATGGATTTGTCCATGCTACAAGTAGCAAACAAGGATGAGTCAGGGCTATATACCACGTGATTAATCGCAAACAAATGCGCTACTGTATCTTTGTCTAAACGATATTTGTCGGATACATGCCAGATTTTCAAATGCGCATCGCGGCTTCCCGAAAGCAAATACGCGCCATTGGGTGAATATTGCAGCGAAAACACCGAGTTTTGGTGAGACGCAAGGGTATATCGCAGCTCCAGTTCGTTGTGGATTGACAGCGATGCACCGAGCACTTTGCGTACTGGCTTTGAGATGCTTTCTAACTGCAAACTGGTTTCGCTCTATCACTAATACTACACCATCCGAAAGAGCCACGTAAGCCTGATTCTCAAACAGCTGGATATCAAACAAGGCCGCTGAGGTCAACTGAGCCGAGTGAACAATTTGTTTGTTTTGAGGGTCTATTACTTGAATGCCTTCATAATTTTGTCCCAACCACAGATAGCCTTTTGCGGAATCGTACGCCAATGAATAAATGGAAGCGGGGATTTGGGCTATTACTTCTCCCCAATCAGGCCGGGTCAAATCCCACTTTACGACCAAACCATCGCCGCCCGCCGAAAAAAAATGTTTCGACTCGGTCGAAGGTTGGAGGGCATACACACAGTCGCGATGACCAGAGAACGTATCTATTTTTTGAACTTGAAGCATAAAACTGGAAACCCACTTATTTTTGTGCAAAGTTAAACTATAATATCTCTTGTATGCCTATCGTTCGTCAATGGACCGTCTTTGAGCATTGTGCTATGTTGATTTGGGAAATAGCCGAACCCATTGAAGAACTGCAAGAAGGGTTAGTAGTAACTCCCGACGAATGGGAAGAATATCACACGATTTCACATCCTCAAAAGCAATTGGAATGGCTCTCTGGGCGGCGTGCCATGCAAACCTTGCTCGAAACCAGTGGCAGAAAATATGAAGGAATGATAAAAGACGACTACGGAAAGCCTTTTTTAAGAAATCCCCTTGCCGAAATCTCACTTACCCACACTTCCCAGTACATAGTAGTAGCTTTACACCCATCCTCTCCCATTGGCATTGATTTGGAAAGGGTTGCTCCCAAGTTAGCCCGCGTAGCCCCCAAGTTCTTGTCAAGTACCGAAAGTCAACATGCCCAAGATAATTTGATACGATTGTGTACTTACTGGTGTGCCAAAGAAGCCATTTATAAACTCCACGGTACGCGCCAATTAAGTTTTAAAGATGAGATTCCTATTCAAGCATTTTCGGACGATGTCGATTTCTTAACGGGTGCAATTCAACATTTAAACAACGATACACCACAAATTTGTCGTCTTCATCGTTTTCAAATCGGTGAATTTCTGGGTGTTGTGGCTATTTGAGCTTTGTTTACTGTTCTAAAGGCTCGTTCAAAATCGCCGCCATACGTTCTATCTCCTTTACTTTATCGGTGTCGCCCGTTTTTTCAAAGGCCAAGGTAAGATTGCGGAGTACCCGCTTGAGAATATCAAGGTTGCTACAAGGCTGATAAAATGTTTCGTTCGGTTTGAGATTGAGTTGTGCGATGTAATGGTCAATATCCGAACGCATAAAAACCAACCCTTTGTTGAATACATTGATATAAAACTGTACTGCATCTTTTTTATAAGTCAACACAAAAAGATTAGGAAGATTGACCCCATACACGGGCATATTGAGCCGCTGCGCTACTACCATATAAATACAGCACAATGTGATAGGATTCCCTTTTCTACTCTCCAACACTACATTAATCATAGAATTGCTGGCCGAATGAAAATTTTTGGTATTCGAGCCAAATTTTAACTTGGTAAAAAACACGTGGTTTAAAGCCCTTATTTGGTCAATCGGGTGCATATCTTCCTTGAACTCAAGCCAAGTTTCGTAATAAAATTGCTCTAAATCCTTACGTAGCTTTTCCAACGACAAATCGGGATATTGGTAAGTTGCTACCACCCACAGCCCCTCCAGTAAATCAATGGCACCGCCGTTGTGCCAATTAGCCAACCTCTCAAGCATAACCTCATACTGAAGGTCGTGAATTAACCCCTCAATACGACGTTGAACGTTTGGGTTAAACCCTGCGCTCTCCCACTCATTCTCTAAAAACGGAATGATTTTCCCTCTTTGCTGCCGAATTTCATTTTCTACCAAACGAGACACCTCTTTATCGTCGTCGTCCAGAAGTGAAACCAGTGCTTTGATTTCTTGTTCTGTCATGGGTCAATGTCAGTAAAGTTTGCTTTAAAGAAAAACAATTTTTTTTCAGTACCCAAATTTTATAGTTTTGTCCCTCAATTTTCTACACACTGCATGAAAATATTGGTAACGGGTGGAGCTGGATTCATCGGCTCACATACAGTAGTCGAACTGCATCAATCGGGTTTTGAACCCATTATCATTGACAATTTTAGTAATTCGGAAGAAAACGTTTTGTTGAGACTTGAAGGTATTACGGGTCAAAAAGTGGTATGTTATAATGCCGACTGTAACGACGAAACCGCTCTCCGTCAGATTTTTGAGAAGGAAAAACTGGACGGTGTCATTCACTTTGCCGCCAGCAAAGCCGTAGGCGAGTCAGTGGAAAAACCACTGATGTATTACCAAAACAACCTCGGTTCTACCTTACTTCTCTTGAAAGTGATGCAAGAGTTTGGGGTAAAAAACTTTGTTTTTTCTTCTTCGTGTACCGTTTATGGTCAGCCCGATTTTTTGCCCGTAACCGAAGAAACGCCCCGACAAGAAGCCGCCTCTCCATATGGAAATACCAAACGGATTTGCGAAGATATTATTCGTGATGTGGTCATTTCCAAAGCACCACTTAAGGCTATTTCGCTGCGTTATTTCAATCCTATCGGCGCACACGAATCAGCCGCAATTGGTGAGCTACCCCGTGGTGTACCCAGTAATCTTGTGCCCTACCTGACCCAAGCCGCTGCGGGCTTGCGCGATAAGCTCACCGTTTTTGGGAACGATTACAACACCCCTGATGGTACGTGTATTCGGGATTTTATTCACGTAGTGGATTTGGCAAAAGCCCACGTAAAAGCCTTAGAATTGCTGGCTAATACCACTGGTGATAACTTTTACGACGTTTTCAACGTAGGAACGGGAGAGGGGGTGAGCGTTTTACGATTGATTCAAACTTTTGAAAAAGTAAACAATCTCAAGCTCAATTACGTCATTGGCCCTCGTCGTGCGGGCGACATTGAGCAGATTTATGCCCAAGTAGATAAATCGCACCAAGTGATGGGCTGGAAAGCAGAAAAAACCCTCGAAGAGTCGCTTCGTGATGCTTGGCACTGGCAACAAAAATTAGCGACTCCTTAATCCGCAATGGGGATTTGATTTTGAAATAAAGTTTTGTAAAATATTATGAATCAATCATTAGAACATATCCCTTTGGGGAAAACGCAGACCGTACTTATCACTGGAGGAGCAGGATTTATTGGTTCTCACGTCGTAAGGAGATTTGTAACTCAGTACCCAAATTATCAGATTATTAATTTGGATGCCCTCACTTATGCGGGCAACTTAGCCAATCTGATGGATATTGAGGCATTACCCAACTATCGTTTTGTAAAAGGGGATATTACTGATGCCGCTTTTATAAATCAACTTTTTACGGAACATGATTTTACGGGTGTTATCCACTTAGCTGCCGAATCACACGTGGATAGGTCTATCTCTGACCCCATGGCGTTTGTGATTACCAACGTCATCGGTACGGTAAATTTGCTAAATGCAGCAAAAGCGGCTTGGAAAGGCAAAGAAGAGGGCCGTCGTTTTTACCATGTTTCGACCGATGAGGTTTATGGAGAACTTCACGACCCCAATGAGTTTTTTGTAGAAACCACCAAGTACGACCCTCGTCTGCCTTACTCAGCCTCCAAAGCTTCGTCCGATCACTTTGTGAGAGCGTATCACAATACTTACAAATTACCCGTTGTCATTTCTAACTGCTCAAACAATTACGGTCCCAATCACTTCCCTGAGAAATTGATTCCGTTGATGATTAACAACATCCGACACAATAAACCCTCCCCGTCTATGGCAAAGGAGAAACGTGCGCGATTGGCTGTATGGAAGACCATGCCCGAGCCATAGACCTAATTTTTCATCAAGGCGTAAACGGTGAAACCTACAATATCGGCGGTTGTAATGAATGGAAAAATATTGATTTGGTACACCTGCTTTGCAACATCATGGACCAAAAACTCGGACGTGCTCAAGGTACATCAGCCCAATTGATTACATACGTAACCGACCGCGCTGGGCATGACCTCCGCTACGCCATTGATGCCACCAAACTAATGACTGAACTGGGCTGGGAACCTTCGGTGACGTTTGAAGAAGGCTTAGAAAAAACGGTTCAGTGGTATTTAGACAATCAAGAATGGTTGGACAATGTCACTTCGGGTAACTATCAAAAATACTATGAGGGCATGTACGAAGGCCGCTAAGAAAGTAACGTTACAGTTCTTTTTTGAAGCGACGGTTTTAGTGTAAACTTTGCTCTAAAACCGTCGCTTTATTATTTTTCCTTATTGAGATTGTCTTGGAAAGGCCAATAAAGGAATATTCAACTCGAAGGTCATACCCACCGTAAATCCAGAAAAAAAGAGCCGCTCAAACCAATTTGTTTTATACTTAGAAAACATAATGAGAAGAGACGTTTTCTGTTTTCTGGTTGTGATTTTTAACTTTTCCAAAAGTGTCTTTTCAACCCTAAACTGTGGAGTGACGACGGTGACATAAGGATGACTGCTCTGTAATTTTTGAAGCTTAAACTTTGCCTTATCATTGTCAAATATTGATTTGAAATGGTATAACTCCACAGGGGCATCTAATAATTTTGCCACATTAATCACTTGTAAAAGTTCTTTCTTCATGATTTTCTAAATCGGAGGCATATCCTATTTTTTGAATAGGTGTGGTTCGATATTTTTTGGGAATGACAAAAATAGGTAAGGGACAAGTATCAATTAAGGCAGAAGTGGTTGTTCCAATTATTTTCTTAAAAACCCCTGCTCCTCGTGTACTTATACAGATAAAGTCAGCTTGAATTTTAGTGGCATACGCTACGAGCATTTCGCTTACTCTGCTGCCCGATTCTACCTCATATTCATAATTGAGTGAGGCGATGGAATATTTTTTTATTTCTTCCGCAAGAAATTTTCCTAAATCCTCTTTGGCCGTATCAAGCTCTCTTTGTATATAGAGTTGGCCTTCTTTGGCTTGCCATCTAATAGTAAGACCACTAACTCAATGGCACTATAAAAGACTAATTTACAAGGGGTTTTGCTTGCCAAATAAAGCGCAAATCGGATACCTGCCTTAGAGTTGGTAGAAAAATCGGTTGGAACAAGAATCGTTTTCATTGGATTTATTTTAATGGTGAAAAAAGGAAGTGAATGAATTTTCAAGAAAATCACCCAAAATATATGATAAAAATCGGTTATATTACTCATATATTGCATGATAGTTTTTCGTCTTTCAACCAAGAGAACGTTATGGAAAAATATTCTCAATACTTCAAATATTTTTTTACTTTTATCTTATCATTAGGCATCATTTATTTGCCTTTTATGAACCATTTTTTGAAAACGGCTCTTTTGACCCCAAGAAATGAAAAAGTATCTAATAGTTTTTTTAGCATTAATGATGTGTAGTGCTTGTGGCGAAAAACAAGTTGCTACCCAGGTAGAAAGTGAACTGATAAAGCCTTATTTTCAATTGCTTACGCAGGAAAAATACAAGGAGGCATATACTACTTTTACAAGTGATTTCTATAAAAACAATAGCTCCTTTGAGGTGTATTTTGACAGTTATAAGAAAAATAAAGCAAAACGAGGGAAGTTAAAACAATACAGTATCCACAACATAGCCCTTTCTTATAATTTGTTTGGTAAAGATGAGATAAGGGGAGAAATTGCTTTTCATTTTCAAAATGAGAAATACGCAAAACCAATCCTATTTCTTATTTCACAAAATGAAAAAGGAATATATCTGATTGATGCCGCATGGCATCATAACAAGTTTTCTAACCCTGATGGACTTGATGGGCCTTTTTAGCTAATGTAAAGCTCTTCCTTTTACGATTCCCCCTCGGGCATCGTCAATCCCATGCTGAACGATAAAGGCCAGTGGGTCTATCTCCGCAATGGCATCGCGTAATCGGCTTACTTCCAAGCGAGTTACTACTGAATACAGCACCTTGGTTTCCTGCCCTTGAAGTCCGCGTTTACCATAACCTTTTTCGCTGTTAAGTACCGTTACTCCTTTGTGGAGCTTGTCCGTAATCATCTCTCGGATTTCTTCGTGGTGGTCAGATACAATCAATACGGCGGTATATTCTTCAATCCCATGAATGAGAAAATCAACGGTTTTAGAAGCTGTGAAATAAGTTAGCATCGAATAGAGTGCAATATCCACACTTAAAAAATAAGCCGCCGTAGCAAATATGATAATGTTCATCCCCAAGATAACATCCCCTACCCGCAATGCCGAGTTTCGACGACTAATAAGCAAGGCTGCCACTTCGGTGCCATCCAGTACAGCTCCACCGCGCATGGCTAATCCAATACCTGCCCCAATAAAAAAACCACCAAAAACTGCTGTCAGCAACAAATCAGGAGTAACATCAGGAAACTCCACCAGTGCCAAACACAACGCCAAACCCGCGATGGCAAAAGTACTCTTGATGGCAAACGCCAGACCTATTTGACGGTAGCCAATTAAAATAAAAGGTAGATTGATTACTGGAATGAGTAATGCTAAAGGAAGTTTTAAAATCGATGCCAATAACATAGAAATACCCGTAACGCCACCATCTATAAAATGACTGGAAAGCAAAAAACCTTTTAGACCGAAGGCGGCACTAAAAATTCCAGCAGTAATCAGTATGGAATCTTTCAGTAAAGAACGTTTCGTAATACCTTGCATAGCGAAAAAATAATAGAAATTGAATGGTAACTCTACTAATTCTAACGTAGAAAACAGAATATCGTTTCCCTACTCCCAAAAAAAGGTACTAAAGATAAATATTAATTGTTGTTGAAACGAAGGTAGGTTTTTACATTTGGGAAAAACCTAACCGTTAAAAGAACATGAACTGGTTATTTTCACTTCTGTACCAGCTTTTTGGCTGGGGAACGCTTGGTCACGTACCCAAAGATTTAAAAAAAGCCATCTGGGTCGTATGTCCACATTGGTACAATACCGACTTTTTGGTAGGAATAGGAGTCCGAGCTTATGTTGGACTCAAAATTGGCTACTTAGGCAAAAGTACCCTTTTTAAATGGTATTCAGGTTGGCTATTCCGTGGTTTGGGAGGGTATCCAGTTGACCGTACCAAAAACAATAATTTAGTAGATTCGGTCGCCGAAACTTTCAAACAAAACGAGAACATCCACATTGCCATTGCTCCCGAGGGTACGCGAAGCAATGTTTCCAAACTAAAAACAGGATTTTATTTCATGGCCTTGAAAGCCCAAGTCCCCTTTGTGTTGGTAGGCTTTGATTATCCTCGTAAACGTGTTGTTTTTGGCGGTGTCATTTACCCCACCGGCGATTATCTCAAAGACATGAAGCCTGTCTATGATTTCTATTTGGGTATCCAAGGTGCTAAAAAAGAGTGGTTACAAAACTATGAGCAAACGGGCGAAATTCCATTGCCAAAATAACTCTACGCTTAGGACAGACTCCGTAAAAAGTCAACAATTCGTTGGCTCGCATTTCCGTCGCCATAAGGATTACTTGCCCCGGACATTTCGTCGTAGAGTTCAGAATTTAGCCATAATTTAGTCACTGATTCAATAATCGCCGAGCGATGAGCCCCTACCAATTTTACCGTTCCTGCCTCTACAGCCTCAGGACGTTCGGTCGTATCGCGCATCACCAACACGGGCTTGCCTAAACTCGGAGCTTCTTCCTGCACTCCACCCGAATCGGTCAAGATAACCCAACTTTGTTTCATCGCATACACAAAATCGGCGTAATCCATGGGCGTTGGGAGATGCACATTAGGTAGAGTCCCCAAGTACTCATATACGGGTTGTTGTACGTTAGGATTCAGATGAACGGGATAAACGATTTCCAAGGAGGGGTGTTGCTCGGCTAAACCCTGAAGTGCTTCACAAATTTGAATAAAACCATCCCCAAAATTTTCCCGCCGATGCCCCGTCACGAGCAAAACTTTTTTTTGAGAAGCAAAAATTGCCTTTACCTCTTCCTCTATTTTTTCAGAAAACGCGGTTACTCTTTTACTTACATGAAGCAGTGCATCTATTACCGTATTGCCTGTTTTGACGACCACCTCTGGCTTCACCCCTTCATTCAGTAAAGCCTGTATGTTACGGTCGGTAGGAGCAAAATAATAGTTAGCCAGTCGGTCGGTGATAATGCGATTGGCTTCTTCGGGAAAAGGTGATTGTAGATTTCCTGTTCGTAAGCCCGCCTCAACATGGCCAATCTTAATACCCGCATAAAATGCGGCCAAAGAGGTAGCCATGCAAGTAGTCGTATCGCCATGCACCAACACCAAATCAGGCCGAAAAGATTGAAACAATTCGCGTAGCCCCGTCAGAATTCGACAAGTGATATCGGTCAAATCTTGCCCTTTCTGCATCACATTGAGGTCAAAATCGGGCGTAAGTTCAAACAAATCAAGTACTTGGTCGAGCATCTGACGATGCTGGCCTGTCACGCAGAGTTTATGTTCAAAATGCGTATCCTCTTGCAGTAGGCGTACGAGCATGGCCATTTTGATAGCCTCGGGGCGTGTCCCAAAAACGGTTAAAACCCTCATAATCCTTCAGGTTTCCAACCAATCTTTACGATTTTCCCATTCGCTTCGATGATAGGTCGCTTGATAACCGATGGATTTTCAAGCATCAATCCAAGCGCACCTTCATTACTTTGGATGGCCGCTTTCTGTTCCTCAGTAAGTTGTTTAAAAGTAGTACCCGCACGATTGACAAGTAGGTTCCATTCCGACTGACTAAGCCAATTTTCAATTTTTTCACGAGAAATACCTTGTTTTTTATAATCGTGAAACTGGTACTCTATGTTATTGATTTTTAGCCAATTCAACGTTTTTTTGATGGTATCGCAGTTGGGAATGCCGTAAACAGTAAGCATAGTTTTCAATATTGTTCAAAAAGCCCAAAAGTAGAAAACTTTTTTGAGGCCAAGAAGTTTATCAAAGATGAAATTGACAATTAAGACGCACGTTCAGCAGTCCTATCAGCAGGTATGGGCAGGTTTTACCGAAGATTTATTCGTAAAACTCAGTCCACCTTTTCCCCCTGTGAAAGTCGTACAGTTTGATGGGTGCAAGAAAGGCGATGTAGTCGAGCTGGAGCTCAACTTTTTACTCTTCAAACAGCGATGGAGAAGCCTTATTACAGATCAACAAACGACTGACGCCGAAATATTCTTTTTAGACCAAGGGGTAAAACTGCCTTTTTTTCTCACATCCTGGCGGCATCATCACCGCATCATCAAAGACCACAACCATACCATTATCAGCGATGAAATAGAGTTTCGCACCCCCACCCTTTTTACCGATTATTTCTTTTATCCATTGTTATGGGTGCAATTTGCTTATCGAAAGCCGATTTATCGAAAGTATTTTGGCATCTCATAGGTTTTCGCGTCCCATTTCGCGAAGGCGTTTACTGGCAAATACAAACTCGTTCAATTCTTTCACTTCAGACTTCAGAATGGAGATATTATCCCCTTCCCAGAGTTTGTGACCTTGGTAGAGAAACATCACTTTTTCCCCAATTTCCAACACGGAATTCATGTCGTGCGTAATCACACAGGTTGTGATGTTGTATTCGTCGGTGATTTCTTTAATGAGTTCATCAATCTTGATAGAAGTGAGCGGGTCAAGTCCAGAGTTAGGTTCATCACAAAACAAATATTTAGGGTTCATTACGATAGCCCGCGCAATACCCACCCGTTTTTTCATCCCACCACTAATCTCCGAAGGCATCCGATTGGCAGCTTGTTCAAGCCCCACACGAGCTAAACAGAACATGACTCGGTCATTTTTTTCGGTTTCACCCATTTGAGTGAGCATTTCGAGTGGAAATCGGACATTCTCAAAAACAGTTTTGGAATCAAACAGTGCTCCCCCTTGAAACAAAACGCCCATCTCCCGACGAATTTGTTTTCTTACCTCTTCCTCGCTGTGCCAAAAATCCCTTCCGTTATAAAGCACCTCACCGCTGTCAGGTTTAATTAAACCAATCAGGCATTTAAGCAATACACTTTTCCCAGTACCGCTACCACCAATAATCAAGCTGGTATCGCCAGGCTTAAACGTTCCCGATATGCCTTCTAAAACCATTCGCCCATTAAAGGCTTTCGATATTTGATTGAATTGAATCATTGCCTATCACATATCAGACTCAGGTTCCCAAGGATTGCCCATGTTGCTCATGGCATCGTTTTCTTCTTGCTTGGCTTCTAACTCTGCCTCTTCTTTCTTATTGCGCTCTACCCACGCCGATACCAATATACTTACTTCATACAGAAGTGTAAGAGGTAATGCTACCAGTATTTGGCTCAATACATCAGGCGAAGGAGTAATAACTGCCGCTAAAATCAAAATCACCACAAAAGCATGGCGACGGTATTCGCGCATAAAACGTGGATTCAAGAAACCAATCTTTGAGAGTACAAACGCTACTACGGGCAGCTGAAAAGTAAGTCCACAGGCAAGGGTCAAAACAGAAATTAACCCGACGTACGAAGTAATATCAAATTGGTTTTTGATACGAGGGTCAAGTTGGAAGTTGGCTAAGAAATTAATGGCCAAAGGCGACACTATATAATATCCAAAAAGCACTCCTGATAAAAACAGAAACGTCACATAAAAAACCGCCCCGCGCGAAACCTTTCGTTCAGAAGGCTTTAATCCAGGTTTAATAAATCGCCATATCTCCCAAAAAGCGTAAGGGAAAGCAAACAACAGCCCAATAATAACCGATGAGAGTAGCGCCATTGTAAATTGTCCTGCCATCTCACGGCTTTGCAATTCAAAGTCTAATTTGTCAATACAAAGCCCCTCAGCCCCCGTAAAGTCGGCAATTTTGCATAACATTCGGTACGTCCAAAAATCGGGTCGAGACGGAGCTAATATAATTTTATCGTAGATTTCTTCAATAAAAATGAAAGCCCCAATGGTGAAAACTAAGATAGCACCCACAGCCCTAATGATGTTCCAACGCAATTCTTCGAGGTGCTCAATAAAGGTCATTTCGTCGCCAGTGGTTGTTTCTTTGTCAAATTCTTGGTCGAGTGGCATTTTTTAATCAAATTATGAGTGATAGCAAGGCTGAACCTTTCATGTGCAAAGGTACATTCTTAGAAGTTATCGCATTACAATTTCTTGAAAAATTAGGTTCAGTTTTGGGCATCTAACCGGTTTTTACGACTTTTGAGCAAGATTTACTAAACTGTTTTAAGCAGATTTTAATGAATTTAACGTAAATTGTCTCCTTTATCACTGCTTAAAATCATAAAATCAATTTAAAAACATTCACACAATGACTTCACTTCCCAAAAATATCCTAACTTTTGAGGAGCCTTTTGGTGATACCACTGGTCGAAAAACGGAGCTTAAAGAAGCATCGGAGAGCTATCGGCGGATATTGCAAGAAAAAATGGAGGATTTGAAAGGTGATGCCGAACGCATTGGTAAACAGGCACTGATAATCGGAGGCGCAATTACGGCAGTATATTTGTTAGTAGAAGCATTATTACCCGACGAAGAACCTGAGGTCAAAAAAGAAAATCACGACACGCCCGTTGTCATTAAGAACCCTAAAAAAAGCTCGCCGTGGCTGGTCAAAGCAGTAACCTCATACGCAATGACGTTAGCATTAAGACTGGCCCAGCAAAAATTAATGGATTTTTTGGCCACACAGCAGCATACGAATGAAGTCAAGAATACGAACAATACTTCGGCATAATCTCCAAGAAGGGAAAAAGGCATTTGCAGTACTACTCGACCCCGACAAGGTAGAGTTGTCTTCGTTACCATTCATGTTGGCAGAAAGTGTTCGGAATGGCGTGGACTTCTTTTTTGTGGGTGGTAGCCTCATTACACGTTATGCTTCCGACGAAATCATTGCGACGATTCGTCGTCATACCAATATTCCAGTCATCCTCTTTCCAGGCAATAGTCTCCATATAGAGCCTTCGGCCGATGCTATTTTACTGCTCTCATTGATTTCAGGCAGAAACCCTGAACTTCTTATTGGGCAGCATGTGATAGCCGCTCCACTACTCAAGAAAAGCAATTTAGAAATCCTACCCACGGGCTATATGCTGATTGAGAGTGGACGTTCTACTACCGTTTCATACATTAGTAATACAACCCCCATACCGCACGACAAACCCAGTGTGGCCGCTTGTACTGCCATGGCAGGAGAGCTGCTGGGGCTTCAAATCATGTATTTAGATGCAGGTAGCGGCGCTCAAAAACCCGTCTCACCCGAAATGATTGCCGCCGTAAGAAAAGCAGTAGATACGCCTATCATTGTAGGAGGGGGTATTAACACCATCCAAAAAGCCCAAAATGCCCTTGAAGCTGGGGCCGACGTGATTGTAGTTGGCAATGGTATTGAACAAAACCCAGATTTACTGCCCGAAATCGCTCAAACCGTAAGAGTGTTCAATGAAAAAGTCGTTGTTTAGTTACCCGACGTTTTTCCTTTTTTAGATTCTTCTTTGGTATCCACTCGTGGTACGTTTGGGTCATACGAAAGTTTATTGACATAGAATACTTCCCGTGGGGTGCCTATCCATTTTTCACTTCCTATTTTTTGATAGCCGTAGGCCACAAAATAACGGTCATACCAAGCCGCTAACAATCCTCTTTCGTTATCAACGATACGTTCGCCTTCCTCTGAGGTCTTGATTTCAAAAGCTTCTCGCTCTCGTATCACTTTATTGCGTTCAATCACTTCGGTATTGATTTTGCCTTCTTTGGGATAACCCAACACCAACAGTCCGTCGCGCTGAGTAACCTGCACCATTGGGAGCAATTCAATACTTTCTACATTTTCGAGGGCGAAGCAATTATCCCAGAGTAGTTTTCCCGACTTATCAAAACCGCATACAATAGCATGTGTATAACGAAAACCATCAAATTCACGATTATTATTACGCGATACACCACCACCGTAGTAAATATTTCCGTTTTTATAGACAGGATAATATACCTCAGCCACCAAAACAAATTCATCACCGTTTTTGACTACATCGTGTACCAAAAGGCGATACCGAAATTTTGGTTCTTTTCCTTCTTCTTTCCTTTTGGAGATTTTATCTACTACCTTTTGTTTACGTTTAGGTTTTAGGTAATTGAAGAAATTTTCAAGTTTGGAAAAATCCACCCATTGGAGTTTTTCCAATTCAGCGTCTTTGATGCGAGAAAAATACAATCCTTGCGAATATTGCGTACAGCCTTGGGCATAGTTTCCTACAATCAAAGAAGAGGCTTCATCAAGGGGCAATATTTTACCCGAAATCAACCCATTATTATCCTCAAAAGGCATCGTAGTAGTTTTAATCAGCTTTCCCTCGTAAGAATAAGTTTTGATGGTAAACTGGCAATCACCGCGTTTGAGCGTGTAAAGCAACACGCTCAGCTGATTTCGCTGCTCATCCAGCTCAATGTTACTAATTTCGGTATTGCTGGTGTATAAATACGGCAGTGCTTTGATGCTTTTATCAAAAAAAGAAAATGCCATTACCACGGGGCGACTGTGATGATACCCCCCAATAAAGGCCGTGTTTCCGAGTACTTTAAAATGAACGATGTCGGCGCGCGTAAGCAAATCCCCTTTAAATGTCTCTGTTTCACCATTTTGTAAATCCAAACGCAATACCGTCACTTTATCGGTATCCGTCTCTTGCAATAGCCAAAAAAGATAATGTTGATTATGGTAAGATTTGATAGGGTGCAACTCGTAAGCCAACTTATATTCTGCCTTCCAAAGTTCTTTGAGGGCAGAATCAAACCGATAAAAAAACCATTTTTCATTGCCGTAGTGTTCTTCTTGACGTTGCGTAACGAGCAACCCCTCTTTATCGAGGGGAGTTACATCGAAATATTCGTCTATACTTTGGCTCACCTTAAACTCCAACCGCACCGATTGTTCCAACTGAGCAACCACGGGGGAGGATAGCCAACCAACCATCAGTAGTAGTATGAGAAAATAGAGGCTTTTCATTTCATGGCAACGCTATAAGTGTAGAAAGGTACGAAATTAGAACCAATTTTTGTGAATACCATAATTTGCTTACTGAAATTGCCGTACTTTTGCGGCTCATTTGAGTCATTACCCGTCATTTGCCGCCCGTAACTGAGTATTTTATAATCGGTAACTAAATAAATGATGGATTAATAAACAAGTACCATGCAAATCGAATCGCTTATCAAGACTTCTCTCCAAAGCGCATTAAGAGAGATTTATAACGTTGAAGAACAATCCATTGCGCTCCAACCTACCAAAAAAGACTTTGAAGGCTTTTATACATTTGTTACTTTCCCTTATACAAAAAGCCTGCGCAAATCACCCATTGAGATTGGGAATGCACTTGGAGAATATCTGCTGGAAAAATCGGGGGTAGTAAGCAAATTCAACGTAGTTCAGGGATTCTTAAACCTGAGTATTGCCGAATCGGCTTGGATTGAAGCACTCAACGCCTTGGCACTCAACCCAAATTTTGGCTTCGCTCCCGCCAATGGTCAGTCCGTGATGGTCGAATTTTCATCGCCCAACACCAACAAGCCACTCCATTTGGGTCATTTACGTAATAATTTCTTGGGAGATTCAGTTTCAAGAATTTTGAAAGCCAACGGTTACGAAGTCGTCAAAACCTGCTTGGTCAACGACCGTGGAATTCACATTTGTAAGTCTATGCTGGCCTACGCTAAACTTGGCAATGGTGAAACTCCCCAATCGTCAGGGCTTAAAGGTGACCACTTGATTGGTAAATATTACGTACTATTTGACAAAGAATACAAACGGCAAATTGAAACCTTAGTGACCGAGGGAATGTCGAAAGAAGAGGCCGAGAAAAAAGCCCCTTGGATGGTTGAAGCCCAACAGCTACTCTTAAAATGGGAACAAGGCGACGCCGAAACCCTCGCTCTTTGGAAGCAAATGAACGAATGGGTCTATGCTGGATTTAATGACACCTACCAAAAAATTGGCGTTAGTTTCGATAAAACCTACTATGAATCAAATACTTATCTTCTCGGCAAAGACGCTGTAGATGAGGGATTATCGAAAGGTGTTTTTTTCAAAAAGCCAGACAATTCGGTTTGGATAGATTTGACAGCTGAAGGCTTGGACGAAAAACTTGTTTTGCGAGGCGATGGCACCTCCGTATATATGACACAAGACTTGGGTACAACCGACCTCAAATTTACTGACTTTCATACCGATAAGTCTATTTGGGT
>JBGAUP010000007.1:0-53049 GCA_044228585.1 Runella sp.
CCGGCATTGAGCAAAGCTGATACGTCGGCTTTAGAAGAAATACCTCCCCCCACCGTAAAGGGGATATTGATGGTGTGTGCCACCCGCCGAACAAGCTCAAGCAGCGTACTACGACCTTCGACAGTGGCGGTAATGTCCAAAAAGACAAGTTCATCTGCCCCTTGCTCGGCATAGACAGCAGCCAGTTCTACGGCATCGCCAGCATCGCGGAGGTTGACAAAGTTTACTCCTTTTACGGTGCGTCCGTCTTTTACGTCAAGGCAAGGAATGATACGTTTGGTAAGCATTATGTATATTTTGTAAAATTAATTTTTTCCATCATGCGTTCGGGGCGCGATAGGGCTGTAAAACCAAATTGCTCGTAGAGTCCGTGCGCATCTGCCGTAGCCAATGACCATCGGCGAAAGCCTTGCAGTTCTGGGATTTGATTGAAAATACAATCCATGAGCCATTTAGAAAGCCCTTTTCCGCGGTATGCTTCTAACACAAAAACATCGCCTAAATAGCCATAAGTGGCAAAATCGGTAATTACACGAGCAAAGCCTATTTGATTTTGATGGAAGTAAATACCAAATGTAAGCGAGTTTTGAATAGAACGCTTGACAATTTCGAGAGGAATGTTTTCTGCCCAATATGACTCTTTCGACAAATAATTATGAATCAGTTCAATATCCAATTTTGATTTGTCGGTCGAAATCAAAAAAGCATCTTGTTGAAATTCACAAAGGAGCGTATCAAGCAAAGACATGAAACTTTCGGATAATTTGGGCTGCAAATAACCGAAAAAATGACGGCTTTTGCGTTGTTTTACCACTTGTTTTGGCAACTAAACCATAAGTTGCACGGAATTCCCTATCTAACGGCTTTTTGTGGTAACTTTGCGGCTCGAAAAAGGTAGCTGTTAATCGTTCGTAGGATTTATGGCGGCTAACAACAGCTAATCATTAATTAATAACTTAACAGAATGTCAGTAAGAGTTCGTTTTGCCCCAAGTCCTACGGGTCCGCTTCACATTGGCGGTGTTCGTACGGCTCTGTATAATTATTTGTTTGCCCGCAAAAATGGCGGAAAAATGCTGCTTCGCATCGAGGATACCGATCAAAATCGCTATGTACCTGGTGCGGAAGAATATATTCTGGAAGCCCTGCAATGGGTTGGTATTGAGATAGATGAAGGTCAGGGTGTAGGTGGCCCCCACGCACCGTATCGTCAGTCGGAACGCAAAGAAATGTATCGTCAGTATGCCGAGCAATTGATTGCCGACGGCAAAGCGTACTATGCTTTTGATACGGCAGAAGAAATCGAAGCCATGCGCAAACGCCTCGAAGAAGCAGGCGCAGATGCTGCTCAATACAATGCCATCACTCGTTTGCAGATGACCAACTCGCTGACATTGCCTGCCGACGAAGTTCAGCAGCGTATTGCCAATGGCGACCCTTACGTAATTCGTATCAAAATTGACCCCAAACAAGATATTCGCTTCAAAGACATCATTCGGGAATGGGTGGTAGTACACGCTTCTACCCTCGACGACAAAGTGTTGTTGAAGTCCGACGGAATGCCCACTTATCACTTAGCAAATATTGTGGACGACCATTTGATGGAAATTACGCACGTTATTCGGGGTGAGGAGTGGCTTCCTTCGGCACCGTTGCACGTGTTGATGTATCAATATTTTGGCTGGACAGCCCCGCAGTTTGCGCATTTGCCGTTGTTGCTCAAACCCGAAGGAAATGGTAAACTCTCTAAGCGTGACGCTGACTTGGGAGGCTTTCCTATCTTTCCATTGCAATGGACCGACCCCGCCACAGGCGTGGTAGCGCGTGGTTTCCGCGAAGATGGTTATTTGAAAGATGCAGTGGTAAACTTTTTGGCGTTTTTGGGCTGGAACCCAGGAACTGAGCAGGAAATGTTTACGATGTCTGAACTCATCGAAGCTTTTAGTCTTGAGCGTATCCACAAAGCAGGGGCGCGTTTTGATATTACCAAAGCCAAGTGGTTCAATCAGCAGTATTTGAAGCAATTGAGCGACGAAGAGTTGAAAATTTTGGTAATCAATAGTGGACTCTGGACGATTGACTGTGGACTTGATCTCACCAAAATCTGTCATTTGATGAAGGAACGGGTGACTTTTCCACAAGAGATTTTGAGCGAAACTGCTTTCTTGTTTGAAATGCCCACCACTTACGAAGAGGCAGTAGTAGCCAGCAAATGGAATGCCGACGCTATCAAGGCAATTGCAGCCTATATAGAAGATTTGAAAGTCTATGAAGGAGAGTTTTTGGCAGACACTGCCAAAGCGATATGGGCGGCTGCGGCAGAACGAGTAGGGGTAAAAATGGGAAAAGTGATGCAAGCCCTTCGTTTGGCCGTAACGGGTGCAGGCCACGGCCCAGATTTGATGTTGGCGATGGAAATTTTAGGGAAAGAGGAAGTGATTGTCCGTTTGGAGAAGGCCTTGGACGTTTTACCAAAACCTTAATATGCTCACCAATTATCACAGCCACAGCCACTATTGTGATGGCAAAGGCTCGTTAGAAGAACAAGTGCAAGGCGCGATAGCTCAAGGGCTTCGCGCCTTTGGGTTTTCGTCGCATTGCCCCGTTCCGTTTGAAAACAAATGGAGTATGAAAACGGAGCGACTGGCTGATTATTTGGCCGAAACAAACGCTTTAAAAGCCAAGTATAGAGGGCAAATAGAGCTTTATACGGGTTTGGAAGTTGATTTTATACCTGAAATGATAGGTCCCAAAGACTTTTCAATGCTTGATTATTCCGTGGGTTCGGTACATTATGTAGGATTGAATCAATTTGGACAACCCTGGGAAATAGATGGAAGTTCAGTGGAGTTTTTAGAATGTTTGGACACACTATATGGTGGTGATATTCGGGTAGTTATCCAAAAATATTATGGTATCATTCGCCAAATGATAGAAACCGACCCGCCACAAATCATGGGGCATTTGGATAAAATCAAAATGCACAATGCTGCTCGCCCGTTATTTGATGAATTGGAAAGCTGGTATATAGCAGAAGTCGAGCAAACACTCCAAACCATCGCAAAAGCAGGCATCATTGTCGAAATCAACACACGCGGCAACTACAAACGTAGCTTGGATTTGTACCCCTCCACTTGGATTATCAAACGAATGCGGGAACTTCAAATCCCAATTTGTATCAATTCCGATAGTCATCGTCCCGAAGAAATCACGGCTTCGTTTTCGTTGGCCTATCAAACAGTCCAAGCAGTAGGTTATGAAGAAGTACGGATGTTATTGGGGGGTAAATGGCAAGATGTGGCCATTTAATGCGTAAAAGAATAGTTAAATGTGTATGTTTGCCCTCTCTCTTGGTAGATTTCCACTACTTTCAGGGAAGTAGCAGATAGTTCCCGTATTTCCCACAACTGTTCACCAAGCGCACTATCTTTTATCTTAATTAAGTTTTCGGAAGCGCCAAATTGCCACGTCCCCTGTGCATAAATTTGGGGATCGGCTACATTACATTTAGTAGTGCCTTCTTCATGCGTAAATTTTCCAGTCGTCGTAAAGACTCGAATATCGTCTTGCCAACATGCAGGAGCTTTGCTCCAATATTCCCCACTGATAGAATTACCGTTACTAAATACATCAAAAGCAGGTGTAACCGATCCACCTACCCATTTCCACGCACTGCTTGTCAGTAGCTCTGTTTGGGTAGGTAGGAGTGTATCTTCTTTACAGGAAAGACAAAATAAGAGAAATACTGCGGCCAGCAAAAACCTGTTCATACAAATGGATTTAGAATTGAAAAGCAAAATACAAAATACAATTCTGAAGAACTAATTCTGTACCTTAATTTTACCTCATTCAGGTATCTTGGTTTTATGCAACAAAACCCCTACCTTTCATCGGTTAATACAATAGAGTATTAGCTGTATTTTTTTGCCTGCCCTTACTTCGATATGAAACTACTGTTTCGGTTATTTTTCTGCGTGTTAGTGGCAGTTGGCAGTACTCCTTTTAAAAGCTTAGGACAACAACTCCTAAAGCAACAAGGTATATTTTACTTCCGTGATTCTTCTCAAAAACTCACCATCACAGAGTTACAACAATCTGGACAGTTTCGGCCTTTAAATACTACTTTTTTCAGCTTTGGCAAAGATAGCTCCAACCATTGGCTTCGATTTGAACTGGAAAATAAAGAGCTATTTTCTAAGGAAATAGTAGTAGAAATCAACCAACCTTACCTCGACTCGGTTAGTTTTTATGTAGTTGATGCCAATGATCGTATTCTAAAAAAAATAGAAGAAGGATGGAAGACACACTACAAAAGCCGAAGCTATCCGCACCGTAATTTTGTTTTCAAATCGGTACTTCGCCCTACCCAAAGACATATTTATTTTGTCCGAATTTACAAGAAATACATGCACGTAACGGGCGAAATTAAGGCTTGGGAAGGGAATTCGTTCTTAGAAAATGAAAACAGAGAAATCGGCTTTATGGGGCTGTTTATGGGTTTTCTACTGACTAATTTTGTCATCTCCATATTGCTGTTTACAATTAACAAAGACCGATTGTACGCTTATTACGCACTTTATATTTTATTTTCGGGGCTTTCTACCCTCATGGTAGCGGGGTACTTTTTTAGTTACTATCAAGACGGTTTTTGGGGAATAACAAAGTCTTGTATTTTTTTCTATATTTGTTTGTAAACTTTTTAGTTACTATCAAGACGGTTTTTGGGGAATAACAGGCACTGAGGTCAAGAATTTACCTTTGCTTTTTGGACAATTATCACTGTTGTTTTTTATCAAAAACTACGTTTTGCCCAATTATCGCCTTACGGGTTTTGCTAAATATGTCTGGTACATCGCCTTAATTTTACAAGGCACATTGTTCATACTCATCAACTTACTTTTCTTGGTTGAAAAATATAATTGGCCAATCCCTAATTCGTTGCTGTTATTTATTACGCTTTCATTTTTCTGGCCTGTTCTGACGGGTTTTTACTTGATACTACTCAGTTTGGTAAAGAAAATTGAACCCCAAGCGGCGAAAACTTATTTGCTGGGGATTTCTCCAATGCTCATCTATTCGATATTTTCCTATCTGCGCAATTTGGATTTTTTTCCTAACCACTGGCTTTTGGGTAATGAAGCAAGAAATCTATGCTTTGCTTTCGATATTTTAGTCCTAATGATTGGCTTAGGATACCGATACAAAGCCCTCCGTGATGAAAAAGATAAACAGAAGCTATTGGCTTACGAGAACCAGCTCAAACTATTGCAAGAAAAAGAGCGTATTAGCCGCGACCTTCACGACAATGTAGGCTCGCAACTTACGATTGTGTCTTCAGGGTTGGATAATGCTCTTTTTTTGGCCGAACGGAATAAATTGTTTCCCGCAAACTTAGAAGTAATTAATCAGAATGTACGTGAGGCTGTACAGAGTTTGAGAGACACGATTTGGGTGACACACCAAACAAATCTTCGGGTAATTGACCTAAAAATCAGGGTACAGCAATATCTCCAAAAAGTGTTTGTAGAAAACCCCACAATGAAAATTTACTTCAACTGTACCGACGATGTTATTGACTTATCCTCGGCCCAAGCATTAAATACCTTCAGAATAATGCAAGAAGCTTTACAGAACATCCAAAAATATGCTCATGCGACGAGAGTTAACGTTGAAGTCAACCGAAAAGAAACCAATTTGCAAGTAAAAATTGAGGACAATGGAGTGGGTTTTGATTTGAAAGATGTTGAATTGGGCGAGCATTACGGCTTACAAAATATGCAAAAACGAGCCAAAGAAATGCAGGGGCAATTTGTTATTCAATCTGCCCCTGAGATGGGAACTACCATCACTATTCTATTTCCGCTCGAAAACGTTAATTGAGATAAGCTACGGGCATAGTATAAGTATTGCTAAACATAATCGGCACTTGCTTTCCTTTGGAGTAGGATTTTACATTTTTCCATACATAAGTAAACAACTCCTTGATAGTGACTATTTTGTCACGGTTGCTGTCTGATTTTCCGCTTAATCCCTGAATCATAAAGTAACTAAAATAGCCTTGCTTGAGTCTTGCATCTTCTCCCGATGTTTGATTGGATTTGGAGGCCATAATGACAGCGATACCTGCACTTTTATCTTCTAAACCTGGCCCTTTTTGTTGTACAGGTGTAGAACTCTTCAAGCCTTTGATGCTACCCGCATAACAGGCATCGGCAATGCACAGCTTGGTACGCGCCTTGCATTTTTTGAACGCATCCTTCACTTCGTCGTGCCAAAGCGCGTTCTCTCCCGTATTTGTGATGTCGCTGGCGCAGAAAAGTCCTGAGGCTCCGTGACCAGAAAAGTAAAAGATAACGCGGTCTTGCGGCTTGGCAAAACTGAAAATGTAATTCATTTCTTTCATAATGTTGGCCTTGGTCGCTGTTTCGTTGGTCAGAAAACGAATATGGTTAGAAGGAACAGCCCCACCTGTATTGCTTTTTAGAAATGTATAAACCTTCTTGGCATCGGGTACGGTAAAAGTCAAATCAGTAATGTATTTGTAATCAGCTACACCAATCACAATAGCGTAAGTAGTTGCTTTTTGGGCAAATACAGAGTGAACTCCGATACTGACGAATAGCAGTGTAATGATTGTTTTTAGGATAGATTTCATCGTTTTAGAAGGGTTAAAAGTAGTTTCAAATGAGGCAATTACTGACAATTGTCGTACGTGGACTTGGCACTTCCTGTTAATTTGTCCACCGTATGAGTATAACGATTGCTAATGGCAAACCCTTTGCTATTGTACTGAAAGTCAGTTAGAATAGATTCTTCTTTCATTTGCAGCACTCCTTTGTCGTCAGCTTGGTAATAGCGCGAAGTTTGGTAGTTATTGGTCATAAATGGCAGCCCATCCACGGGATTGAATGGCAACCCTTTCTTGATAGAATTGCTTTCGCTGTATTTGTCGTCGTAATTGCTATAAAGCGTATAAGAGATGGTTTTATCTTTGGCATCTACCTGTTCCCATTTGGTGATATTTCCATGGTCGTCGTAGTAATAGTTAAAATACGCTCCCACTTGCTGACCAGCCGTATTTTTTTGTTTGACAATCCGTTTGTGCGAATCAGTTTCAAATTCCATTTTTTGGTATAGCTTTCCCGATGCTTCATAGATTTCGGCTGCCGAAATAGCCCCGTTGGTATAAAACAAGTCGGTGTAGCCATTGGAAGCTTGATTGTAGGTATAAGCATAGCGGGTGGCAAGCCCGTCGTCGTTGTAAGAAACGGTAATGGTAGAGGTATTTTGCACACCTTTTGGGTCGGTGAGCATGGTGGTGGCCACCTTGAGTGTTCCGTCGGGGTTGTATTCAAATTTATTGAAACTACCGTCCGAAAAGCTTACGCGTACCAGTCGGCAAGTACTTTCCTCCGCTTGGATTTCAGTATCTTCTGTATCGTCGGAGTCATCTCCTTCCTCATCTCCATATTTCATTCCTATCCACACCAATCCCGCAAATACCAGAATAATTGTGCCCAAAAAGATAGCGATGTATTTAGCCCAGGGGGTAGGCGTTTTTGTGTTTTGAGGCGGTTGTTCCTCAACCTTCATTTTGGGTGGAGGTGTTGGATTAATTTTCTTTTCTGGAATATTTTTTTGAACAGGTGTCTCTTCAACTATCGCTTTGCCTCCTGCTAACAAATCTTTCAAAAACAACTCACAGCTCTGGTAGCGTTCGTTTCGATTTTTGGCAGTGGCTTTCGCAATTGCCTGATTTAAATAAGGCGCAATGGTCGAAACCTGCGGAAGCGGCTCGTTTACAATCTGTGTTTGAATCCAGTACTCCGAATCGGTGTTATCGTCGTAAGGTTTTCGGCCCGTCAGAAGTACGTAGAGTGTCACGCCCAACGAGTAAATATCGGTGCGATAATCCACGTCTTTGGGGGTTTGAATCTGCTCGGGACTCATGTACATCGGCGTTCCCATTTTAGAAGTAGTGCCAGTCAGATTCAGGTTGTTGTCAATGATTTTGGCAATTCCAAAATCCAATACTTTTATCGAATTGTTTTTGGTCAGAAAGATATTGGAGGGTTTTACATCGCGGTGAACGATGTCTTGCTCGTGCGTATAAGAAAACGCGGGAAGTATTTGTTTAAACCATTCAATGACTTGCTTCTCTGGTACAGAGCCATTTTTTTCAATGTAAGAGTCCAAATCAACACCGTCCAAGTATTCCATGATAATCGCCATCAGGTTTTTATCTTCATAGAAGTCTATCACTTGTCGAACGTGCGGATGTTCGAGCGAAAGCATAACTTTCGCTTCGTTGATAAAACGTTGCTTAATCGCTTCTCGACTAAACAACTCTGGCTTTAGTACCTTGACGGTAAACTTCTTACCCAAGCTATTTTTTGCCAAAAACACTTCCGCCATTCCTCCTTCGCCCAAAGAACTTAAAAGAGTGTATCCCCCTATTTGTCGGCCAATCAGATTTTCCATGGGTATATTTGTTTGTAAGCAAAGAGTAATTACTTTTTCAGGGGCTGCCCCGGAGTAAAATAGGGGACGTGTATTTCTTCTTTGGCAATGAATTTTTTATAAGTAAACCACCCAATCAATCCACCCAAAATGACCAATAGGGCGGCTATCCAAAGTGGATTTCTACTTTTGAGGGCTACCGTATTTGTTTGACTTGGGTTGGGCGTGGTTGGTTCTTTTTTTGTTACGTGTTCTTTCGTCCCTGAGGCGGGAGGGCTGGGGACAAAAGGCACAGTTTTCTCCTCCTTCACATCATTCAATTCCAGTTCTATCACTTCTTCTTCGGTCTTTTCCTCGACAGCCGGCTTATGGTCGGTTCCGTCTTTGATGTGAATCAGGTAAGCCGAAAAATTATCCTGCGTTCTTCCTTGGCACAGTTGGCGAATAAGTTCGATTTTTTCTTCGTCCGATTCAGTATTTTTGATGATGTCTTCCAACAATTCATCGGTTAGGTTTTCCAAAATCCCGTCGGTACACAGGAAAAAATAATCGTCGGCTTCGAGGTAAGTGATTTGTTTTACATCGGCCTTGATGACTTTTGTTTTTTTGCCCTGAATCGCCCGCGAAATCACGTTCATTTGGGGATGTCCAATGGCTTGTTCAGGTGTTAAAACCCCTGCTTTTACCATTTCCAACACCATTTTATGGTCTTCGGTTTGCCAACGAATTCGACCATTTCGCAAGTGATACACCCGGCTGTCGCCCGCATGGGCTACGGTCGCGCCTGCTTCGTGCAAATGCAAAAGCGTAAGCGTACAACCCATGCTTTTGGCCTCAGGGTGTTGGGAAATGTACTCGTCAAACGTATCCTGTACATAGTCAAGGGCATTTTGGAGGTACGTTTCGTCAGAAATAACTGTGAGATTTTGTTTGAAATAGCGATTAAAACCATCAATGGCTAATTGGCTGGCTATTTCGCCTTTGGCCGCACCACCTACCCCGTCGCAGACCATAAACAAGCGGCTTTGAGCCGAAGCTTGCCCAAGAGCGGGGAAAATATTATCCTCTTTATTGTCTCGATTGCCCAATTCGTGAAGGCATTGGGGAAGAAAAATAGTCGTGGTCATGCCGTTGGTTTGGTTTGTTGTTGGTGAAATAGCCAAGCTCCGTAGGCAATTGTACCCAAATACACCAAAAGCGCAATGTTGATCAGGTACGTAGCGCAACCGTCTATGAGAATAGGGATTGCCATAGCCATGTAGGGTTTTTGTTTGTCGGCTTCACTGATGCCTTTCCCCAAAATTACCCCCAACGCAGTGTGATATAGCAAACTAAACAAGACGAGTTGTTGACTTTCGGCAGGAAAAACAAATAGAGCAAGTAAGCCTCCTAAACCTACACCCAAGCCTAATCCACCCACGTAAAGAATTGTGTCATAAGAATTTTGGAGGTAGGGTTTTGGAGCAAACCATTTTTGAAATGCGAAGTACAGCATGGCTACTTTTGCCAAGGCTCCAAACACAACCGCCATGATAAATAGGTTAATATTGGCTCCAATCTGCAACGAGATTCCCGCCAGAAAGATAATGGCGGCTCCAATTCCCAAGGCTTTGTACCAGTCTTGTAAAGCACCTTCGTTACGAAATTTCAGATAGCCGAAAAGCGTGGTGTTATAAGCAGGTGGTTGAACGGGTGAAGGTTTTGAGGCCGTCGGAGGAGGAAGTGTGGGTTTTACTTCCTCTTTTTTTACTTCTTTCGGAGGGGCTTTTTCCTCTTCGTCAATGATGGTCTTTTCGGATTTGGCTTTTGGTTTTTCGCTGACTACCTCATCATGGATGGTGACTTCCGATTTTTTAGGTTTAGGCACGTCAGGAATGGTTTGTTCGTGTTTGGACGTGGTAGTTTTGTTTGCAAGCAAACTCAAAAACTCTTCCACCGTAGCGGGGCGCTCCGATGGGCGCAGTTGAATAGCTTTGACGATGGCTTCGTTGGTGGCTTTTGAAACACTCGGGTTCAGGTATTTGGGAGATTTGAATCCTTCCATTTCGCGTTGGTCGGCGGCTTGAGCGGGTTGACCTGTGAGGCAGTAAAAGAGTGTTGAACCCAAGCTATATACATCGGTATAGGTGCCTTTGGCTAAGTTGGCCAATTTCAATTCTGGCGCTGAAAAACCTTCCGAAAAAAAGGCCGTTTGTCCCGCACCGCTGCCTTCAATAAAACTTCGGGCAATGCCAAAGTCAATCAATGCCGCGCGTTGGGTTTGGGCGTTGAGCAGGATATTGGCGGGTTTAATATCTCGGTGTAAAACGCCTTGCTGATGAACGACCGAGAGTGCTTTACCGACTTGCCCAATGATCGCCAAAGCTTCGGATTCCTTCATAAAACCGCTGTTTTGCGCCTTTTTGGTTTCGACCAACTCTTCGAGGGTTTGTCCGTTGATGTATTCCATGGAGAAATAGGCTGTGCCGTTTTCCTCAAAATAATCAAGCACTTTCACAATGCCTTCGATGTCTTTGAAGCGGGCTAAGGTACGGGCTTCTTCCAAAAATTTGGCTTTAAAACTTTCAAATTGCACCGAATCAAATTTGGGAAGGACGTTATTGCCCTGGCGTGTGCAATACATCTGCGCCGCGTGGTTGAGAAACAGTTCTTTTAACGCCACCTGACCGAACAGGCTATGCTGCGCCAAATAGGTGATGCCAAAACCGCCTTGTCCCAATACGCGCTCAACGGTGTATTTCCCATTTTGGAGACGGGCATCTTTTTGTAATATGTCTTGGGTAGAAATCATCTTTTATAAAATCACCGTTTTATTGAAGCCTTGTTTTCCAACCACTTGTGCCGCCTGCGCCGCATTGGGAACTACTTTTTGGGTTTTCAACACCATCTTGGTACGCCCCATCTGTATCGTATCGCCGTCGCGGAGGTAGAGCAAATCGTATTCGGTCAGTTTTTTGGCCGTATCGCCATTGATGTAGGTGCCGTTGGTGCTTCCGCAGTCATAGATCAGGTACTCATACTGCCCGTTGGGTTTGATGGTTACTTCTACAATGGAGTGATTGCGGCTCATGCGCAGGTCTTCGGTATCAATCATCACGTCGCAAGGTTTTGATTCCGACAAACGGCCTACTACGTTTTTTCCCAGTTTGAGCGGATGCGTTTGGGGAGCGGTATTTTCGTCGTGCACTACCAACCAGCCTACTTCCGTCGGTAGTGCTTCGTTGGGAGGTGGGCTTTCTTCAGTTGGTTCTGGCTCGGGAGCGGCAATAACGGCCTTATTCTTTGTTTGACATTTTGGACAAGTCAAGGTATAACTCCCAGGCTTGAGCTTCGTCTCGTCCAATTTCAATTTGGCTTGGCAGTGGGTACAGGGAACAATCATAGTAAAAGAGGGATTAAGAAAAATGGAACACAGCTATTCTGTTTTCTCCACGCTATGTCCCATTTATATTATTAAGCCCACTCCGACATATCGGCATTGGGGTCAAACTCATCCTGCGGAATCTCATTATCAACAATATCGTTGGTGTCATTGGTATCCACCGGAGCCTCTACGGTTGTTTCTTGAGGTGTTTCTTCGTGGTGTTCTGGCGTTTCCAATTGAAGGGTAATCTCTTGGTCGGTAGGAAGCGCATTCTCAGTGTCGAAAGTGCCGTCTTGATTAGTATCTATCATAATCGTGTCCATATCACCATCATGGTCCGTGTCTATGTATAGAGTATCTACTGCCCCATCGTGATCTTCGTCGGTAGCCATTGCTTCAGCAGTGCCATCTTGGTTGGCATCTACGGCCACCACATCAACCGTACCATCACCGTTTAAATCCACCCCTATAGGGTCTGCGGCGTTCGCAGGAGGAGTTGTGTCTTCAGCTACGGGAGTCACTTCTGGTTCTACTTCAACAGGGGCTTCTGGCTCTACGACGTTTTGAGCTACGGGCTCGTCAGCCGGGCCTGCATGTGGGTCAGGATCAGGCTCTACTGGCACGGGTTCATCATCAAAAATACTTCCAATCAAATCCGCATTTTGAGCGCCCAAAGCGGTGCCGGCAATGCCTCCCACTAAGCCTGCTGCAATGGCGGCGGCAGTTGCTTTTTTGCTTTTGCCATCGTTTTTCGTTTCTTCCTCACTTTGTTCTAAGTGAATTAATTCCTCACTTGCGATTGGCGTTTCTTCAGTTACTTTCAAGTCTTCCAAAGCGGGTTTTTCTTGTTCGTTTTGCATGAGTATTGTTTTTTATAAATTGACAAAAGAATTAAACTTCTTTGACCCACATGGCTTTGCAGGCAACGCATTTTTTTTGATTGGCAAGGTTTTGCCAAGGCAAATCCCCCAAAAAACGCTTGCATTTGGGGCAGATATAATTGATTTTGAATTCTTCGCTGAGAGCGAACAGTTTTTCCTGCGGATTGACGGTAGAGGAAGCCAAAATTCCTAAAGCACTCCCCACAAATGGGATGAACGACAATGCGGCTTGTATTCCTTTTTGTTTGAGGGAACCACTGCCCATCGCGGCCACTTTTGCCGAGCGATAGGTTTCGTAAACGGTTTTTAATTGTTCAAAATCATCCGAATAATCGGCTGATTGGGCTTGATTTTCAACAGCTTTTGCAGGAGTTGGTTTTGAAACCTGCTTCTCAAAAATCTTATCAAATTTTACCTTGAGTTTGGCAAGCATTACTTCATCTTGTGGAGTAATGAGCGAACGTTTAATGCGTACGCCGTTGACGAAAGTACCGTTGGTAGATTGATTGTCTTCCAGCACAATCACATGTTCTGAAATAATCGTAATCGTACAATGATGACCGCTAATTTCGGGACGTTTGATTTTGATGTCATTGTCATCATTGCGACCTATTTTGTATTGCTTATTCACGTAGGGTAAAGGAGTTGGCATTTTTGATACCCCAAAATTCGACCTTCTTTTTACCCCGCTCAATACGGCATTTGTCGTATTTTTTGGATTTTGTTTTTCTGATTTAATACGGCATTTGTCGTATTGTTTGCTTTGAAGCTTTGTCCGTACTTTGTGAAATAAAAATCAGGAATAGAATGAGTGCAATCAAAGTAGGCTTAGTAGATGACAACCCAACCTTGCTCAAAAATATTGGCCAAAATTTGGCCATATTTGAAGAAGTAGAGATTGTTTTTAGGGCAATCAACGGTAAAGATGCTTTGCACAAAGTGGCAGCTTACCGCCCAGAGATTGTGCTTATGGATATTGAAATGCCCGAAATTGACGGCATTGAAGCCACCCGTCAAATGAAAGCATTGTATCCCGAAGTTAGGATTATTATGTTGACGGTACTCGACCGCGAGGATAAGATTTTTGAGGCAATCAAAGCAGGTGCTACCGGCTATCTGATGAAAGATGAACGCCCTTCGCGGATTGTGGCGGCAGTTGAAGAAGTGATGGAAGGAGGCGCACCCATGTCGTCAATTATAGCACTGAAAACGTTGCAAATGCTTCGTAATCAGGTGGTAGAAAAAGTAAAAATTCAGGCTGTCGTCAGCCCAGAGTCATTCGATTTGTCGGGTAGAGAAATTGAGATTTTAGAAAAAATCGCCGAAGGACTCACTTATCAACAAATTGGGGATAAACTGTTTATAAGCTCTAAAACTGTAAGAAAGCACATCGAAAATATTTATTACAAACTACACGTCCATTCTAAACTTGATGCTGTGAAGATAGGTCAAAAGAACCAATGGTTTTAAGATAATTGTTAGAATCAATCGTCAGTCGGTTCAAAACCAACTGACGATTAGACTAATCTTCTTCCGTTAACTCAAAAATCGCCTCTACGGGCTTGCCAAAATAGCTGGCAATCTTCATCGCCAACACCACCGAAGGGACGTACTTGGCGGCTTCGAGGGCATTGATAGTTTGACGCGATACGCCTACTGCTTCAGCCAAATCCGCCTGTGTGATGCGTTTGATGGCGCGTTCTACGTGAATCGTATTTTTCATGCGGCAGCCCTCCTTTCTTCCAAATAGGGCTTTACATACACAATCCAATGAAAGCGAGCCAAAAAGACCAACGGAGCGGTGAGCATATTCCACGATAAAACCGCGTAGAACGCCAAACTGTAGGAAAGCCAAACAGAAAGCAAGAAAGCTCCTAAATGAACATAAAACGCCCACAATAAAGAGTCGAGCCTTACTTTCATAATCCACTCATCAGCGGTACGTTCACGTGAGAAAGCCACAAAAAAGAAGCCAATCGCTGTGAGTGTCATTAAGATTTCGCCAGCAAGGTCATTGGAAGACTCATCAAATAGAGCCTTCAACGTTCCCTTCTCAGGTACTTTAATGGTTGTCCATTTTGAGAGAAGGTGTTCACCATCAAAAAAGCTGATACTGGGAGAAACCTGAATAATACTCAAAATAGTAAGAATTAAACAAGGCACAAAGATAATCCAACCGATACGTTTGAAGCGGTTGGGTAAAAGCAATTTGGTATCCATAGCTGTTAATAGGTTTTTGTTAGAAATTAAATTCCGATTCAAATGTAAAGTAAACTTTACATTTGAACAAATATTTTTTACAAAAAGTTAAAAACAAAAGCGCATTGCAAAATTTGCAATGCGCTTTTATGAACTTATGATAGATTCTTCCAGAATGACAAAAATTGTAATCCTACTCCGTTCCTACTTCGGCAGCTGATCCAGGATAGGTTACCTTCGCAATTTCTATGTCAATCGTAAAGCGGCCAATACCTTCTTCACCAATGACGTCAAACAATTCGACCTGACGGCGAGCAATGTATTCTTCTTCGATTTGTTCTTTCACAAACCACTGCATAAAGTTTTCGGTAGCGTAATCGTCGTAGCGGCGGGTAAGACCTACAATACGATTGATAGACTGTGAAACGGCGATTTCTTGTTCTAAAGCCGTTTCAAAAACACTCCGAAACGACGGATATTCTTGCGGAATGTCGGTCACTTCGGGCGTGATAGCCGTGCCGCCCATATCGCAGATATACTTAAAAATTTTGAGCATGTGCGCACGCTCTTCCTCAGCTTGGGTAAAGAAAAAATCCCCGCTGTTAGAAAAGCCGTTGCGGTCACACCACGCAGCCATGGCCAAATATTTAGACGAAGACTCTGCTTCCATTTTTACTTGTGCATTGAGCGCAAGTTCCAATTCTTCTTTCAAAGACGTCCGCAGACGCATCAAATCTTTCATGGTTATCTATTTTTTGTTGTTGGGTGTCTTTTGTTTTTACTCCAACAATATTACAAGCTTCCCACCAAAGTTGTTCTGTTTTTAGGGCTTTTAGGCTAAAATTTGGAATAAGTCTGAATTTGGTTAGTTGCTTCCTTTGCAAATTTTACAGGAGAGTGAAGGTAGGTATCTCCGCAAACACCTTTTTATTTGCATTCAAATACATTTTCTCACGTAATCAACTAATAGGGTGAAAATAATAAGATTACTTTTGCTGCTTTTATTTGTTAAGTCTTCGGTTCTCTTGGCCCAAAACACCACTAAACCGTGGACCTACTGGTGGTGGATGGGTAGCACCGTCACCGAGAAAGACATCACGTGGCAACTCGAAAACTTTGCCAAAGCAGGACTCGGCGGCGTGCACATCATTCCAATTTATGGGGTAAAAGGCTTTGGAAAACAAGCCATACCACTTAAGTCCTCGGTGGATGGAGGTACTTTCGCACACAGTACGCGAAGGAAAACGTCTGGGATTGGGCGTTGACATGACTACGGGTACGGGATGGCCGTTTAGTGTGGCGAACGTTTCGCCCGACTTTGCCGCCAAAAAATGGCAATTTTCCAACGGACAACTTCAAAGCGTATTGACCAAACAAGCCGTGAAACGTGCTGCTCCCGCAGGTGAGGGGCTGGTGCTTGATCCGTTTTCGGCCAAAGCCATGCCGCATTATGTACAGCGTTTTGATTCCGCATTTGCCAACTTCAAAGATCGCCCCGTGCCATGTACAACGACTCTTACGAGGTCTATGGTCGCCGCTGGACGGACGACTTTCTGAGTGAATTCAAAAAACGCCGAGGGTACGATTTACAAAGCCAATGGGCGGCTTTTACAGATACGACCACGGCCTTGGTAAAGATTGATTACCATCAAACTTTGTCAGAATTACTCCTTGAAAACTACGCTCAGAAATGGACGGCTTGGTCTCGGAAGCATGGCTTTAAGAGTCGTTATCAAGCCCACGGGTCGCCTGGGAATCTACTCGACTTGTACGAAACTGCCGATATTCCCGAAACAGAATCCTTTGGTAGCAGTCGGTTTCCCATCAAGGGGCTACGCGTAGATGATCAATATGAAGTAAAGACGTTTGGCACACCCAGTCCCTTGGCCATGAAATTTGCCAGTTCGGCTGCGCACCTGACAAACAAAAAACTTGTGAGTTCGGAAAGTACCACTTGGTTGGCCAATCACTTTAAAGTATCGCTTTCGCAAATCAAACCTCAACTTGATGAGCTGTTTGTATCGGGAATCAACCATATTTTTTATCACGGAACCACCTACACTCCCCAAAATGAACCCTATCCAGGTTGGTTGTTTTATGCTTCTACCAACTACGGGGTTCATTCCCATTTTTGGAAACACTACCCGCTATTGAATCAATACGTAGAACGCTGCCAGACCATTCTACAAAACAGTCAGCCCGACAACGACTTATTGGTCTATTTTCCCATCCATGATTTGTGGGCTACCCAAGCCCGGGCGAGTGGAGGTATTCACCTGTTAGAAGTGCATCACGTGGATAAGTGGTTGTTGAAATTACCTTTTGGAAAGCTCAGTGAATGGCTTTGGAACAATGGCTTTTCGTTTGATTTTATTTCTGATCAGCAGCTTCAAAAATTCGCTTCATTACAATCAAAACCGTACAAAACCATTCTGGTACCTGCTACTACCTACCTGCCAGAAGCTACACTTGCACAATTGAGTACCTTGTCGAAATCGGGCGTAAAAGTGATTTTTATGGAGCATTTGCCCAAACAACCCACGGGTTTTTACCAGCAAAAGGAACGGAATGAGTCTTTTCAGAAGTTAGCGCAGACGTTTTCAAATGCGCACATTCTTTCAAATCTCCAAGAGATAGAAAAGTTAAACCTTCGTCAAGAAAAATGGGCGAAAGAGGGTCTGAAATTCATTCGAAAAGTGCAGAATGGTAAGGTCTTGTATTTTGTAGCTAACCAAGACCAAACTTTTAACGAAGGCTGGATTACGTTAGCTACGTCAGCTCAAAGCGTCACAAGTTTTAACCCACTCACCAATAAAACCTCGACTTTGGCTACCAAAACCGATAAAGGACAAACCCAAGTGTATTTACAATTGCCATCGGGCGAATCTTGTTTTTTGATGATAAATGATAGAAAAGGCGGGACGCTAAACATTGGGAAGGTTCAGAACCTTTCCAATGTTACTTTGCAAGGCAATTGGCAACTTGAATTTAAAGAAGGAAAACCCTACTTGCCCAAACCTGCTACCTTGAATAAACTGGAATCTTGGACGTTACTTTCCGACTCAGCAAGTTATTTTTCAGGCACTGCCCGCTATTCGTTGACGTTTGATTTACCCAAAGGTTTGGACACCCGCAAGAAGGTGACGCTGGATTTGGGGGATGTACGCGAAGTAGCCGACGTAACCCTCAACGGGCAAAAAATAGGTACGGCATGGAGTTTGCCTTTTCGGCTTGAAATACCTACCCATGTGCTAAAAAACAAACAAAATCGCATAGAAATAGAAGTGACCAACCTGTCGGCCAACTACATGCGCCTGCGTGACACTCAACAACCCGAATGGAAAAAGTTTTTGGACGCCAACATTGTGGATATTCAATATAAACCTTTCAAGGCAAGCCAATGGACTCCTATGCCTTCGGGATTGTTGAGCGACATAAAATTGGAGTATTATAAAAATGAATAATTTGAAAATGAGGGAATTTAAAAACCTTAACAAGTCAGTCATAATCAGGAGTTTATGCAAAAATTTCCAAATTGATAAATTCTCAAATTACCACATTCTCATTTTTATTAATCACTTTTTAATCAACATTTTGCAACGAAACTCTCTCAACAGGCGTACAGTTATTCAGAAAATGATTAGATAGATAATCGTATTCGTTTTTATGGCTGTTAGAGAGCTAAATCCCCGCTGGTTCTGCCGACGGGGATTTTTTTATTTTTTATGGTAGTTCAATATCCTTCAAGCTAAACGGTACGGCTTTGACCGACGCAGTACTTTCGACCAGTACCCTGATTTTCCACTGTGGTTTTGGCTTTTGATCGAAGCTGTAGGTGTAGAGATGCTCTCCCGAAGTAAAACGTCCATTACGCTTCACTTCTTTCCCCGTTTCGTCCTCAAATTTAATATCAACCAGTTTGGTCAAATCCCCGTCAATGTAAAATGCAAGTTCATTTTCACTGCCTAAGCCTCCACTAAATCCTTCAAAAATGCCGATAAGCCCTTCGGCAATTTTACGAGAAGCCTCATCCATTTTTTTCATTTCTGCCTCTCGCTGGGCTTTTTGTTGTTTGGCCATTTTTTCAACCGATTCTTTGGTAAAAAATGCCACCGAGATAGGAGCTGTTTTAGGGAGTAAATTAACGTTGGGTTTGGCCTGAAAGTTAGCCACTTTCAAAATAGCCCCGTTGGTTTCAGTGGGATTGTACAGATGCAGCGTTCCCGCAATTTCCTTGATAGCCGTAGCTTTGCGCAAGGGATTTTTGAGTTCGATTTTTAGTTTCTCTTCCCCAATTTCTTGGTAATCTTGTTCTTCTTCCTTCTCGTTTAGCAAATCAACATCTTCGCTATCTACGGCTCGGATAATACCTTTTATTTTGACGTATTTGTACTTTCTAACTTCATCACCCGTTGTTTTGAGTTCAATTTCACAGCGGTTGCCAAAGTAAGAATTTCCAATCGAACGGCGGTCTTCAAGGCTTACCAGAGCCACTTTTTGGCTAAAAGCAGACGATGCCCACAGTAATGTAGCAGAGAGGATAAAATAGGCTTTCATAAAGGTCGAAAGATTAAGGTTTTTGGAATTGTTACACAAGTTAGGTAAGTTTTGCTTTACTTGCCATACCTTAAAATAAGTAGTTAGTCAAAATTTGAAGTAAAGTCAAAAGTAATGTCGCTTAGTAAAGAGCAAATTCTAAAACAATATTTCGGATACGATACCTTTCGGCCATTACAAGCCGAAATCATTGATTGGGTTGTATCGGGTAATGACTGTATGGTATTGATGCCTACGGGCGGTGGGAAATCGGTGTGTTATCAAATACCTGCCCTGATGAAAGACGGAATCACGTTGGTCATTTCGCCCCTCATTGCTTTGATGAAAGACCAAGTGCAAGCCCTCCGTGCCAACGGAATCCAAGCCGCGTATTTCAATAGTACCTTGAGCAGTGCCGAGCAGTATGCTGTCGAAAAACAATGCCATGCAGGAGAAATAAAATTGCTTTATATCGCTCCCGAAAAATTGTTTTCTTCGGGTTCGATGGACTTTGTACGCTCGCTCAATATCAACTTATTTGCCATTGATGAGTCTCACTGTGTATCGGTGTGGGGGCATGATTTCCGCCCCGAATATACGCAGTTACACGTATTGAAAACGGCCTTCCCCGATGTGCCGATGGTTGCCCTCACGGCCACCGCCGACCGCGTCACGCGGCGCGATGTACTGAAACAATTAGGAATTCCAGAGGCACGGGTATTTGAGGCATCGTTTGACCGTCCCAACCTCTCGCTCAATGTTTTGCCAGGCAGAAATCGTATCAAAGTCATCGAACAATTTATCAACGACCATCCCAATCAGTCGGGCATTATCTACTGTTTGGCCCGTAAAACTACCGAAGACATTGCTCAGAAACTTCAAGCAAAGGGCATTAATGCGCGGCATTACCACGCCAAAATGCCCCCCGACGAGCGTTCGGCGGTGCAGGATGCCTTTATTCGCGATGATGTACAAGTCATGGTAGCCACCATTGCCTTTGGCATGGGTATTGATAAATCCAACGTTCGTTGGGTCATGCACTACAACATGCCAAGCAATGTGGAAAGTTTTTACCAAGAAATAGGCCGCTCAGGGCGAGACGGCCTGAAGGCTAACACCTTATTATTTTACAGTTTTGCCGATTGGATGATGCGCCGCGACATGATTGAAAACTCGGAACTGCCTCAACACATGAAAGACATTCAGTTTGCGAAACTCGACCGTATGAAGCAATACGCCGAAGCCGACCACTGCCGCCGCCGAATCTTGCTGAGTTATTTCAACGAAACTGTCGAACGCGATTGTGGCAACTGCGACGTGTGCCGCAATCCTCGCTCCAAATTTGATTCTACCATTCCTGCCCAAAAAGCACTTTCGGCCATTGCCAGAACCGACGAAAAAATCGCAATGGGCTTATTGATTGACATCCTGCGCGGCTCGCATAACCGTAATGTGACCGAAAGAGGCTACGATAAAATCAAAACGTTTGGGGCAGGTCGCGACCTGCGTGCCGAAGAATGGGCCGATTATTTAACCCAAATGCTCAACTCGGGCGTGGTGGACATCGCCTACGACGAAGCCCACGCCCTCAAACTCAACGAAATTTCGTGGCGGGTATTACGGGGCGAGCGCAAGGTAGAATTGGTACGTTTTGAGTCGTACGAAGACAAACGTAAACGCCAAGAAGAGCAAGCTGAACCTGTAAAAACCAAAAAAGAGGTCATTAGAGACGAGTTGTTTGAGCGGCTCCGCCAACTTCGCAAACGGTTTGCCGATGAGCTAAACGTACCTCCATTTGTGGTATTTTCAGACGCTACACTATCAGACATGGCCGAAAAACGCCCTGTCAATCGCATTCAAATGTTACAGGTCTCGGGAGTGGGAGAAACCAAATTTGTACACTACGGCGAAGCCTTCATTAATGAAATTCTCAATTACGCCCGCGAAAAAACCGCCCCAGGAACGCGCATCGTCAGCGGAATGACTTATATCGAAACCCACGATTTATACAAGCAGGGACTTACACCCCAGCAGATTGCCCAACGTCGCAATCTCAACGAACTAACGATTTACTCGCATTTGGCCAAACTATACGAAGACGGACAAGACATTGACCTGTGGCAATACCTCACTAAAAGCGAATATCGCACCATCATAGAAGCCGCTGAACACCTCCAAATGACGCAAACTACCGCTCTAAAACCTATTTTTGAGCATTTGGAAGGACATTATGAATACTACAAATTACGGATTGCCTTGGCGATTTGGGGAAAGTCTCAGCATTAATATCCATCAAAATCACTCAAGAAAAATCAGTGGTATTCGTTTTCTTTAAGAATCCATAGATGAACCCCTAATTAACTCTTTCCTACGTTAAAAATGGAGAAATCTATTAATTTTACAGTAAGCTCCTTACTTATTGATAGGCTGTCGTTAATAACCCAAAAGAGAATAGCGCCGTATGAAAGAAGATGAAAAGCAGAGTAGAGAAATCGAACGACTAAAAGCATTATTGTCTTATGGGGTTTTGGACACACCGCATGAGAAGGATTACGATGGATTGGTGGAGCTTGCCTCCATCATTTGCAATACCCCCATCGCTTTGATTTCTCTTATTGACGACAAACGGCAATGGTATAAGGCAAAGATAGGAATTGAAAATAGTGAAGTACCAATTGAGGAAGCTATTTGTCAATATACCATTGCCCAAGACAACTTATTAGAAATTCCTGACACTTTGCTGGACGACCGCTCCCGCACAAAACCTGCGGTAACTGTAGAAAATGGCATTCGGTATTACGCAGGTCTTCCTTTGAAAGAAGAAGGCGGTTGTGCCATTGGGACGGTTTGTGTAGTGGACACCAAACCACACCAACTCAATGAGGTTCAAAAAAAGGCACTCGAAATCATTGCCGAACAAACCATGAGCTTATTAAGTGTCAGAAAAAAGAATACTGACTTAGGCAATGAATTGGAAGAAGTACTACAGCAAAAAATCAAGGAAACCCAAGAGCTTTTATCCCAAAAGGAAATAGAATACAACAACCTGTTTGAAGCCATTACTAAGTCAAACGGGGTCATGGAGTTTTCTTCCGAAGGAACTATTCTAAGTATCAATAAAAACTTTCAAGACATGCTCGGATACCATGAAGAAGAGCTCGTCGGGAAAAACCATTCCATCTTGTTAGACCAAGAAGATAGAAATAACAACCTTATTTTCTGGGAATCATTACGCAATAAAAAATCCCATTCAGGACGCTTCAAACGGTTACATAAAAATGGAGAAATCGTATGGATTCAGGCTTCTTACAACCCCGTCCTCAATACAAAAAATGAAATAATCAAAATCACAAAAATAGCCCAAAACATTACCCTCGAAGAAAACTCTCGTATTGCATTAGAGAAGGCTAAAGCAATGGCCGATGCCCTAAATGTCCAAAAAGATTACTTCATTGCCAACGTTAGCCACGAAATACGTACCCCAATCAACGCTATCTTGGGCTTCACCGACTTGCTACTTGAGCAAGAAAATTCTCCTGAAAAATATGGTCAATTAGAAGCCATTAAAACCGCAGGCGACAACCTGCTCTATCTAATCAATGACATATTAGATCTTTCTAAAATCGAAGCGGGGGTATTCCAAGTTGACAAAAATAGTTTTCATCTCAAAGAACTCATCGAAAATGTTTTTGCGATTCTCCACCTGAAAGCTGTTCAAAAAAAGTTAAACTTTGATTTCCAAATAGCTTCCGGTGTCCCCAAATACATCGTGGGTGACAAAAACCGATTGGCACAAATTTTGATAAATTTACTGGGAAATGCCCTAAAGTTTACTCACAAAGGAAGTGTACACCTCGCGGTTGATATTCAAAAACATCCAAACCATCAACCTATGATTGTCTTTGAGGTTACTGACACAGGCATAGGAATCCCCGAAGACAAATTGTTCAATATTTTTGAACGCTTTTCTCAAGCCGAAGCTACTACCTCCCGAAAGTACGGGGGCACTGGTCTGGGGCTAAATATTTGTAAATTATTGGTCGAAAAACAAGGCGGAACCATTCACGTAACAAGTACTCTTGGTCAAGGAGCGCGATTTGTCTTTAGTTTACCCCTCCTCGAACCCCTCAACAATGAACTTGTAATGGAGGATTCAGAAAAAGACAATCCGCCTTCCCTTGTCCAAGGTAGCCGTATTTTAATGTGTGAAGACAACGAACTCAATCAAAAGTTGGCCAAAGCGATTTTTCAAAATACGCCCCACTCCCTAACACTGGCTGAAAATGGGCTGGAAGGATTAAAATTGTTAGAAAAAAACGAATATGATTTGGTATTGATGGACATTCAAATGCCCGAGTTAGACGGTTACCAAACTACCCAAGTCATAAGAAATGACCTAAAAATTAAAGTACCTATTATTGCTCTTACAGCACATTCGATGGTCATCGAGCGTGAAAAGTGCTTAGCCTTGGGGATGAATGATTACCTATCGAAGCCTTTCAAAAAAGAAGAACTTTTTGCAAAAATAGCTTATTGGTTAGGGCATAGCGACCTTGCTCCTCCCAAGCAAGTTGCCAACGATTTCTCCAAAAATTTGCTTTCTTTAGTTCCTTTGGAAGAGTTTTCGGGAGGTGATAAAGATTTTCAAAAGGAAATGTTGCAATTGTTCCAAATACAATCCAAGGCCACAATCGCCCAAATGGAAATCCACTTGCAAAAACAGGAGTTTTTACCAATCTCAGCGTTGGCTCATAAGCTCAAATCGTCTTTTGGGTTAATTGACGCCGACAACCAATACCTGATAGCTTTAGAGAAACTATCAAAAACGACTCCTTCTCCTGATGAAATGCACTCATTGTTTAAGGCTTTGGCCTCCCAAATCAGTCAATTAAACTTTGAAATAAACCACATCTTAAATCATTTCTCCCCATGAAATTAGTGCTTATTGAAGACGACGAAATGCTACTAAAATCGCTTTCGTTCTTTCTGAAATCAAAAAATTACGAGGTCATTGGCTTTGATAACGGTCAAGATGCCATTGATTTTATTACTCAAAATTACACCACTATTGACTTGATTGTGACCGATCTCAATTTGCCCTTTGCGGGCGGTCAAGAAATCATTCATGCCACTCGTCAGCTCAAAGATGCCGATATTCGCATCATCGTCCTGACCTCCTCTGGCGTAGAAAGTACAGAGTTGGAAGTTTTTAACTTAGGCGCCGACGACTTTATCTCAAAGCCTTTTAGCCCTGCTGTACTTCTCAAACGAATTGAAAAACTCATCCTAAGATGAAAAAAAGTATTTTATATCACACTGTGCTACTCATTCTCCTCACTTTGGTGTGGACAACGAGAGTATATAGCCAACAGCCCCCTCCTGACTCGCTCTTTCGGCAAGCCCAACAATGGGCCTCGCAAAAAAGCTACCCCAAAGCCATCGAAATTTTAAACAGCTTGACAAAACAGCATCCCGAAAACCGCGACTACTCGTTGTATCTTGCTCGGCTTTTTTTTTGGTCAGGTTCATACAATGATGCACAAACCACCTTGTTGCCTTTCATAACCAAAGAGCCTATTCTTCAAGAGGCATTTGATTTGCTTATTCAGGTTGATTTCCAACGACAGGATTATCTCTCAGTGATTCGAGGGTGTGTTCGAGGCACAGAGCTATTTCCAAACAATCTCCATTTTTATCATTTACAGCAAGCACTGGCCTTAGAAAAATTAGATAGAGACGAAGAAGCCAAAGAGGTTTTAGCAAAAATACCGAGCGAGTTAAAGCATCGCAAAGACATTGAGTACCTAAAAACGCAAATTCTCAAGAAGCAAAAAAATATGCTCTCTGTCGGGTATTTAAACACAAGTTTTGGCAGTTCGGGGTTTTCTCCTTGGCACTTGGCCTACGTCGAATACCTGCGCACAACCAAACGAAGTGCTTACTTAGGTCGGATAAATTATGCCGCACTCCCCGAAAATCAAGCACTCCAAGTAGAAATGGAAGCTTATCCTAAAATTAACCAACGGAGCTATCTTTATTTAAACACAGGTTTTTCGAGGGGAAAAAGTATTTTTCCAGTAGCTCGTTTTGGGGGTGAATTTTATCACGAGTTCAAACAATACAGCGTCTCTATCGGAACTCGGTATTTACATTTCAACCCAGCACGCGTACTCATGTTGACGGGTCATTTCTCCGTAAATTTTAAAGAATGGAAAATCGCCTATCGCCCTTTTTTAGTAAATCAACAAAGCGACTGGTTTCAATCACACATTCTTAGCTTCCGAAAATCGTTTGAAACGAAAGAGTCATTTATACAACTTGAACTACAATCTGGCGGAATGCCGTACTACTTTTTTATCAACAATGAATTTTCGAGAATCAACGCCTATCGGATTGGGGTAAATAGCAAGTTTCGTTTAAAAAACAATCTGTTTGTTCAACCCAATCTGATGTACGAGCGGGAACAATTTACCCCTAATCAATACCGCAACCGTTACAATCTGCAATTGATTTTAAGCCAAAGATTCTAATGAAACTACAGGTTCAGACACATCAACGCAACTATGAAGAGCTTATAGAAGTACTCTGGATAGCGATTGGGGTTTTGTTGGTGGCTGCGTTGGTTTTTCTTGCACTTACGTTGCTCAAACGTTTTCAAAAAATCGCCGATAACCGCAAAAAAATATTATTCCAAAAGATAATTGACGACACGTTGTTTGCGGTTTTATTCAACGAAGCACCCATCCAAGAATCAACCCAACAATTACGAGAACTCATCAGTAGTTCTTCGCTTTTTCAGAAGGTAGCCATTAAATCTATTGTAGCTTTGCACTACAACTATACGGGGTCTTACAAAAAAGCCTTAGAAGATTTTTACGTGCAATCAGACCTGTATAGGTATTCACTAAAAAAATTGGACGCATACGCCTGGCCCAAAATAGTGGAGGGGATTCGCGACCTTTCCAATTTGAACTATACCCCTGCCTTTAACAAAATCGCGACATTGACGACCCACCAAAACCAGTTTGTCCAAATAGAAGCCTTGATAGGTATCATCAAACTGAGAGGACTGGATGAATTGATTCAACGAAAAGAAAGTACGCTCTATCTTAACGATTGGGCGCAAAGTAATCTTTTATTTACTATCCAGTCAAATCATATTAAATTTCCTGAAAATATAGATTTGCTGCTCGATAGCTCAAACGATTCTATGGTATTGTTGGGAGCCCGATTAATAGACCATTTTCAACAAGTAAAGAATATTCCCACCATAGAAAAGGCCATAGAAAAATACCCAAGTGGCAAAATACAAGAAGAATTGGGGGAAATTCTTCAACGACTAAAAACTTATACTAATACACCGTTATGACAGGAATAAATTGGTTAGATACTGGAATCCTGATTTTTAATTACTTTATCTTATTTTTTGCCATCTCCGTAATGGTATCGTATATTTTATTGGCCTTTATTTCATCCTTTTCTTTAACAGAATACCTCAAAAGAAACCGTTTTGTCAACTATCAGGCACTATTGGCACTCAACAGCGCTCCCAAAGTTTCGTTAGTAGCCCCAGCTTACAATGAGGGAAAAACCATTCAAGAGAATGTTCAGTCGCTGTTGTCTATCAACTACAATAACTTTGACGTCATTGTGGTCAACGACGGTAGCAAAGACGACTCTATTCCTATCTTAATCGAAGCGTTTGAACTCAAGAAGACCGACATAACTTACCAAGCAGAAATTCCAACAAAAAATGTGAGAGGTATTTATAAATCAGTTAACCCTGCTTATTCTAAACTTCTGGTAGTAGATAAAGAAAACGGCGGTAAAGCTGACGCCTTAAACACGGGAATCAATATTTCCAGCAAGCCCTACATCGTATGTATTGATGTAGATTGCATCATGGACAAGGACGTACTGCTGAAGCTTGCCAAACCATTCATGGAACAGTCAGGAAAGCGCATTATTGCCACAGGAGGTGTGGTAAGAATTGCTAACTCGTGTGAAATAAAAGGTGGAAAACTAATCAAAGTACATGCCCCCAACAACTGGATTGCCCGAATTCAAGTACTGGAATATCTCCGAGCATTTATCTTAGGACGAATGGCTTGGGCAAAAATGGATGGCCTGTTACTGATAAGCGGGGCTTTTGGAATGTTTGACCGCGAAATTGTCATCAAAGCAGGCGGATATAACACCAAAACCGTAGGCGAAGATATGGAATTAGTGGTACGAATGCGCCGCTACATGATTGATCACAAACACGACTATACCGTACAATACATCCCCGACCCGCTTTGTTGGACAGAAGCCCCCGAATCATTTAAAATTTTGAGGAAACAACGAAGTCGCTGGACGAGAGGAACATTTGAAACACTGTGGATACACCGCAAGATGTTGCTTAATCCCAAATACAAAATACTTGGTTTATTGAGCGTTCCGTATTGGTTACTTTATGAATACCTCGCCCCTATCGTGGAGTTAACAGGCCTATTAATCACTATTTTGATGATTAGCCTTGGCATTATAAGTTGGCATTATTTCCTTGTATTCGTCCTTTTCGTGTACTCTTTTGCGGTTATGTTTTCAATGATAGCCTTGTATGCCGAAGAAGCCACTTTCAAACGCTACGATACCTTCAAAGATTTAGGTAAACTCGCCGCTATCGCTTTATTAGAACCCATTATTTTTCACCCTTTTACAGTGTATGCCGCTATTCGGGGCAACTGGGAAAAAATAAGAGGAAATCACGGATGGGGAGATATGACCCGCACTGGATTTACCAAAAAACAGTAACCTATTAATTGATTAAAATCAAGAACATAATTCCTTCTTCTAAGCAGGACAAAGCCTCTTTAATAATTATTTTCTCTAATTAGTAGCTTATTTTTAATAAAAATGAGTAATGTAAGGAAGTTATTCTCTTAGTAAGCAAAAGTACCTTTTGAATCATCTATCACAATGGATAAAAATACGCCTACTACTTCTTCAAGAAGGAAATTTATCAAAGGTTCGTTGGCGACCTTGGCCGCCTTTTCTATCGTACCCCGCCATGTCTTAGGCAAAGGCTACCTTGCCCCCAGCGACCAACTTACCAAAGGTATTGTAGGCGTAGGCGGCATGGGTCGCGGCCATATTCCTTACGCAGGCACCAAAGTGGTAGCGGTATGCGATGTGGATAAAAGTCACATTCAACTGGCCCTCAACGACCTCGGAGCCAATGCCTCAGGCGTAAAAACCTTCAATGATTATCGAGAACTGATTCAACTACCCGAAGTGGACATCGTTCACGTGGCAACTCCCCCGCACTGGCATGGTATCATTGCCGCCGACGCCGCCCGTGCTGGCAAAGACGTATGGTGTGAAAAACCCATGACCCGCACTATTGGTGAAGGTAAACGACTGGTAGAAGCCGTGCAGCAACACGGTCGAATTTTCCGCCTCAATACGTGGTTTCGGTTTGAGTCCAACTTTTACGGAATGAATACGACGGTTCGACCTATCAAAAAATTAGTAGAAAGTGGGTTGTTGGGATGGCCGCTCAAAGTGACCGTAAGTCGCCACACAGGCTTCGATTGGAAATTTTATTGGGTAGGTAAAACCGATTTAAAACCTGAATCTGTCCCCAACGAATTAGATTACGAGATGTGGCTCGGCCCTGCTCCCTACAAACCCTACAATGCCCACCGTGTTCACAATACGTTCCGTGGCTACTGGGATTACGACGGCGGCGGCCTTGGCGACATGGGGCAGCATTATTTAGACCCCATCCAATATTTTTTAGGCAAAGACGATACCAGTCCAATCAGTGTCGAAATTGATGCCCCCCAGCAGCATACCGATGTCGTAGGTACTTGGCGACGCATTGAATATACCTACGCAGACGGCTGCAAAATTATCCTCGACGGCGAAGGAAAAGACGAAAACGTGCCTTACATCGAAGGCCCCAAAGGAAAGCTGTATCCCAATTTTAGATCAGATATTCCTGATTTGGAGAAAAAATTAGCGGCGTTTCCTGACCCAGAACCGCAGGTAACCGACTTTGCCGAAGCCGTCAAAAAACGTCAAAAGTTTGCGCTCAACGAAGAAAATGGCCATCGCTCTTGTACGATTGTCAACATGGGATTGGCGGCGTTGCGTCTGGGACGTTCGTTAAAGTTTGACCCCGTGAAGCAACTTTTTGTGGACGATGAAGGCGCAAACCGCCTCATTGACCAGCCTATGCGGGGGCCTTGGACTATGTAAAAATAATTAATCGTTAATCGTTAATCGTTAATCGTTAATCGTTAATCGTTAATCGTTAATCTAAAATAAAATTTTTCGCAATTAACAGTTAACGAATAACAGATACACAGATAACACAACTTCGACTTTCTATGAAATATACCATACGTTTACTTTTAGGGCTTTGGCTTACTACTGCGACGGTGATGGCGCAGGTAGATGCCCGAATCACCAATCTTCTACGCCAATTTCCAGCTCAAAATGCCAAACAACAGCAAAAAAACATGGACGACATGGCTGCTCTGGGCAAGGCGGGAATTGTAACCCTCGCATCACAGCTTTCGTCGTCCGACAAAGCAGAACACGCTAAAGTACAATATGCTATCGGCGGGTTTAGCTATTTTGTGACGCAAACAGGGCAAGAAGAAAAGCGTAAAATGGCCGCCGAAGCCTATGCGGAAGCCCTACCGCGTGTTACTGATAAAAACAATCAGGCATTTTTGATTTTTCAACTTCAACAAGTAGGCAAAGACGAAGTAGTAGGCACACTTGCCAACTACCTCACAGATGCTCAGTTGAGTGGTCCTGCTGCCCGTGCTCTTGGTAAAATTGGTAGCCCTCAGGCGGGCAAAGTATTGGCCCAAGCACTGAGTAATGCCACAGGCGAAGCTCAAATTTCAATCGTAGAAGCGCTTGGGGATGCCAAAGTAACGGATGCTGCCACTTCCATTGAGCGATTGGCGACAAGTTCAACGCCTGATTTACAAAAAGTAGCCATGTACGCACTAGCCCAAATCGGAGCACCTTCGTCGGCCAATATCCTGCAAGGCGCGGCAGCCAAGGCGAACTACGGTTACGATGTTACGAATGCAACCGCATCGTACTTAACCTATTTAGAACGCTTAGTTGAAACGGGTCAAAAAGCATTAGCCACCAAAAACGCAAGCGTCCTTTTAAAAAGTGCTACTTCACAAATCCCAACCCGTACATCAGCTCTAAAGATTTTGGCAGATGCCCAGGGAGTAGCCAGCACTCCTACCCTCCAGAAAGCCGTTGAAAGCCCTGCCATTGGAGAGCGAATAGCCGCCTTAAAATTGACCCAAAAACTCCTTACGCCTGCTACCACTCAGCAGTGGGTTACGGCCTTACCTCGCTTCAAACCCGTAGCTCAAGCTGAAGTGATTACAATGTTAGGGCAGGCCGAAGCCAAAACAGCTCTTCCGTCGCTTCTCAAACAGCTTTCTAACAAAGAAAGTGTAGTGAAAATAGCCGCCATTGGTGCCGTGGCCAAAATTGGCCAAGAAGGGGCTTTAAAGAATTTGTTGGGCGTATTGCAAAAAAGCACCGATGAGGAGGTCAAAGCCGTAAAAACTGCCCTTTTATCGCTCAAAGGCGCCGACGTCGTGAATCAAGTAGCGGCTTCGCTCCCAACGCTTCCAGCCAATGCGCAAGTAGCCCTGCTCGATTTTTTGGCCGCCCGAGCCGCCGATACCAAAATAGATGTAGTATTGGGACAGCTCAAAAACAACGATACAAACGTTAAAAATGCGGCATTTGCAGCCCTCAAACGTGTTTCGATGCCGAAAGATTTGCCTACTTTATACGATTTATTAGGCACTGTTTCAGCACCTAACGAACAATGGGCTACCCAAGAAGCCATCACCGCCGCTATCAAAAATACGGGAAATGCGGCGCAACAAACCGAACTTATATTGACCCAAATCAACAATGTAAGTGCCGACAAAAAAGACGCTTATTTACGTATTTTGGCCAATATTGGCACGCGTAAAGCACTACAATTTGTCAGTTCAGCCTTTGCAAACGGGTCGGGTTCAACCCAGCAAGCCGCGCTATCGGCTCTTAGCAAATGGGCCGATGTAAGTGCGATTAGTGAATTGAATAAAATTGGTAAAAGCACCTCGAATGCTTCCTTTACCGAGCAAGCCGTTGCGGGTATCATTCGTAGCGTAGCGGCGTCAAAGCAAAACCCTACGCAGCGGGTGCTCTCGTTGCGCAATGCCTTAGAAATTGCAAAAACAGCAGCCCAAAAAGAAAGTGTGTTGAAGGAGTTGGTTCGTAACCGTACGTTCAATGCACTTCTTGTTGCTGGCCCTTACTTAAACGATGCGGCACTCCAACAAACGGCCGCTCAAGTGGTCATCAATGCCGCTTTATCAAACAAAGATTTTCAAGGCACAACGGTTCGTACCTATCTGACGCAAGCCCTCAATTTTGCCAATAGCGATACGCAAAAAGAAGCGATACGGAAACATCTCGCTGAACTTCCTGCGGGCGATGGCTTTGTATCGCTCTTCAACGGCAAAGACTTAACAGGGTGGAAAGGTTTAGTGGCCAACCCTGTTGCGCGTGCCAAAATGCACCCTGATACATTGGCCGCCAAACAAGCGAAAGCCGACGAAGCCATGCGTAAAGGTTGGGTAGTAAAAAATGGCGAATTGGTCTTTACAGGGCACGGTGACAACCTTTGTACGGTGAAAAAATACCGCGACTTTGAAATGTACGTAGATTGGAAAATTGAGCCGAAGGGCGATGCAGGTATTTACTTGCGCGGGTCTCCACAAGTACAAATTTGGGATACTTCACGGGTAGAAGTGGGAGCCCAAGTGGGTTCGGGAGGCTTGTACAACAATCAAAAGAACCCAAGCAAACCGCTCAAAGTAGCCGACAATCCTATCGGCGAATGGAATACGTTCCGTATTATCATGAAAGGCGACCGCGTGACGGTATATCTCAACGGTGAATTGATGGTGGACAACGTCATTTTAGAAAATTATTGGGATAGAAAAAGCCCCATTTTTGCCAGTGAACAACTTGAACTTCAAGCCCATGGCACTTTGGTAGCGTACCGTGATATTTACGTCAAAGAATTACCAAGTCCCGAACCTTTTGTCTTGAGTGAACAAGAGAAAAAGGACGGTTTCAAGGTGTTGTTTGATGGAACAAATATGTTTGAATGGCAAGGCAATACCACCGATTATATCATCGAGAATGGGGACATGGTAATTTACCCCAACCGAGGCGGCAAAGGCAATCTTTACACCAAAGATGAATACAGTGATTTTGAATTTCGTTTTGAATTCCAACTCACCCCTGGCGCCAACAATGGCTTAGGTATCCGCGCCCCACTTCAAGGCGATGCTGCTTATGTGGGTACGGAATTGCAAATTTTAGACAATGAAGCCGAGATTTATAAGTCCTTACAACCTTATCAGTACCACGGTTCGGCCTACGGCATCATTCCAGCCAAACGCGGCTTTCTCAAGCCCGTTGGAGAATGGAACTACCAAGAGGTAATCGTCAAAGGCTCGAAAGTAAAAGTAACGCTCAACGGAACTGTCATTTTAGACGGAGACTTGGCGGAAGCTTCTAAAAACGGGACTGCCGACCACCGTGACCACCCGGGATTGAATCGTACTTCGGGCTACATTGGCTTCTTAGGACACGGCGACGTAGTACGTTTTCGCAATATTCGTGTCAAAGACTTGACTGTTCAAGTAGAGCAGCCACCAGTACCAGCAATAGAAGAAAAAAAAACTGAGAAAAAGAAGAGAAAGAAAAATAAGTGAGATTGATGTGTTGAGTTTAAAATTCGATATCAAGGGCTCCTAAATTTAAGTCTCCAACCACAAAGCCGCCCCAAAATTTCATTTGAGGCGGCTTTGTATTTGACAGTTGGTTTATAAAAGACACATCTCAAAGAGTTGCCTCAGCAATTTGCAACCTCGATTTTAGAGATACTAATGTATAACTTTCAGATAGGCTCTTTTTGTTATACAGCGTATTCCTCCATTTTTGACAGAAAATCTTGATAAGTCAATTTAATACCTTCTTCGAGACTATAACGATGTTTCCAGCCCATGCCGTGGAGTTTAGATACATCCATAAGTTTGCGTGGTGTACCGTCTGGTTTATTGGTATTCCAGCGCAACTCGCCTTCATAGCCTACCGTTTTTTGGATAAGTTCGGCTAAATGTTTAATCGAAATATCTTCGCCTACGCCAATGTTCACAAATTGCTCTCCGTCGTAGGTTTTCATTAAATAGACACAAGCATCGGCCAAATCATCCGCGTGGAGAAACTCACGCAACGGCGAACCCGTCCCCCAAAGTTCGACGTAGGGCTTTCCTTCTACTTTTGCTTCGTGAAACTTCCGAATCATGGCAGGCAACACGTGAGAATTGTTCAAATCGTAGTTATCGTTGGGGCCGTACAAATTCGTAGGCATCACCGAAATAAAATTACAGTTATATTGCTTGCGGTACGACTCGCACATTTTAATCCCCGTAATTTTGGCAATAGCGTAAGGCTCATTGGTGTATTCGAGTGGACCCGTGAGTAGCGATTCTTCTTGAAGAGGCTGAGGTGCCATTTTGGGATAAATGCACGATGACCCCAAAAACATCAATTTTTTCACACCTGTCAGGTACGAATTATGGATGACGTTGTTTTGAATCTGCAAATTTTCGTAGAGAAAATCAGCCCGATAAATGTTGTTTGCCATAATACCGCCCACTTTTGCAGCCGCAAGAAAAACGTATTCGGGTTTTTCTAACTTAAAAAGTCAAAGACAGCTTGCTGGTTGCGCAAATCTAATTCACGGGAAGTCTTAACAATAATATTACAATAACCTTCTGATTCTAAGCGACGTACCAATGCTGACCCCACCATTCCTCGATGACCAGCCACGTAGATTTTGGCATTTTTTTCCATGACGCAAAATTAACTAAACTGGTGAGGTTTTTGAAATCTCACCAGTTTTTATTCCTCAAGCCGCTATAAACCTATGAGGTTTTCGCTACATCACATGGTTGAAACCTCATAGGTTTTACCCAATTTATTCCTCAAACCATACCCGAAAACTCGCTGCACGGTCTTTGCTGATAACAACCTCTTCCTTGGCTGCTACAACAAGAAGAAGCTCAATTTTACCAGAATAATGAGTTCGATAACTTTCAATGGCTTCTTTCCGAACAATATACTGACGGTTGGCACGAACAAAGTGGATAGGGTCAAGGAGTTCTTCAATTTCATCTAACGACTGGTAGTCTGTAATAAGTCGTTGATTATCAATTGTAACAAAGTCCATATTATTTCGTCTCGTACAAAATAGGCGATACGTGTGTCAGGTACTGCCACTACCGACCGTTGGTAGTGAGCAGTAAAACGATGTTTGTATTTTTTGGCCGAACGATTTCCTAAATCATTTAACAAATCTCGAAGTTGTTGCGGAAATAATTCCTTTTGGGCTGTGTTTTTCCAACGTTCAAGCTTTTCAAAAGCTCGCTCAAGCTCCTGCTTATCAATGGGTTTGAGTAAATAATCAATACTATTAAGTTTGAAAGCCCGTATAGCATATTCATCATAAGCAGTAGTAAATATAATCGGACACGCTAAATTTAGCTCCTGAAAAATATCAAAACTAATCCCGTCAGCAAGCTGAATATCAGCTAAAATCAGGTCAGGTTCAGCTTGTTGAGCAAACCAAGCAAGTGCATTTTCTACACTTACCAATGGCCCTTGAATGATAACATCGGAAAAAACCTGCCGAACAAGTTTTTCTATATTTTTGGCCACAAGTGGCTCATCTTCAAGTATTAATATGCGCATAGCTTGCTATTTCTTAACTCTCCCTTTCTATCTCTTACTTCGTGCCTCCCACTTCCATTTAGTCAATCAAAGGTATATAAGCTACAAATTTCCCACTGTGTTCAGTAGTTTCAAAGGCTCTATCTGTCAGAAAACTATACAAATTTTTCAAATTTTGTAATCCTTGCCGATTGGACGTCTCTACCTGTTTTTTGGGCTGAAGATTGTTTTCCACTTTCAAGTATTTTTCCTCTGAATAAATCTGAATTGTGAGTATCCGTTCAGCACTGACAATATTGTGTTTGAGGGCATTTTCAATCAGAATTTGAAGCGTGACAGGAGCGATTTTTTTATCAAGGCTGTCCTCAGAAATTTGAAAATCAATCTTCAACGTATTTTCAAACCTTGTTTGAAGCAAAAAAATGTAGCTTTTGATAAAATCCAACTCCGTTTGAAGCGATACCAAACCCTTCTCTTTGTGTTGTAATACGTACCGAAAAACTTTGGAAAGTTGCTGTAAAAACTGTCGTGCTAAATCAGGATTATCCTGAATCAGGCTATCCAATGAGGTTAGGCTATTGAACAAAAAATGCGGGTTCAGTTGATTCTTCAAATTATCGAATTGCACCTGAGATTTTTCTTTTTCGAGATTGGCAGCACGGGTCGCATTTTCGCGCCATTTTTGAAAAAGATACTCTGTTAGGTGAAGGACATTCAATAAAACAACAACCAAAAATTGGGCGAAATAACCAGCAACCTGTGCTAAAGGGGTATATTGTTTGTTGATAATATCTTCAAAATTAAACAAATTCACTACGCGCCACAGAACGAACCAAGAGATGATGTAAACAAACCCAAACGTAATCAGTACTTGAGGGACGATTCGGAGGAAGATACCCCGTTCATAGGGAAAAACCTTGTCTAAGTAGCTGTGTAATTGGCTAAAAAATACCCATGAAATTGACATCATACTTCCCGAAATTAGCATCAACACAAGATTGATGTGCCATTCGATTCCAAACACGTACCACCTCATCAATAAAGATAAGATAAGTAGCAGGGCAATCACAACCGATACAATTCGTGTTTTGGAAGAGAATCGTTGAAACATCCGTTTATTTTTGGTCAAAGAAAGGAAGTTAAGTAAGAATCAACAATTTTTAAAATCTGAAATTGCCAAAAAGTAGCAGGAAACGGAAATAAAACCCGATGACTGCTATCTTTGTAGCCCCCTAACCTCCGATGGGGGAACAATTCAATGATTCCCCCATCGGGGGTTAGGGGGCTACAAATAACTACACTATGGCTTTAATAAAATCAGTTCGCGGAATTTCTCCCCAATATGGCCCTAATTGCTGGTTTGCCGACAATGCTACGATTGTCGGGGAAGTTATCATGGGCGACTACTGCACCGTTTGGTTCAATGCCGTGGTGCGCGGCGATGTCAACACCATTCAAATGGGCGATTATGTCAATATTCAGGACGGGGCTGTCATTCATTGTACCTATCAAAAGTCCAAAACAATTATTGGCAATCATGTTTCCATCGCCCACAATGCCATCGTCCACGGCTGTACCATTGAAGACAAAGTATTGATAGGAATGGGGGCGATTGTGATGGACGGAGTTCACATCGGTACAGGTTCCATCATCGCCGCTGGGGCGGTCGTTACGCAAGGCAAGGTAATTGCACCGGGCACGATTTGGGCTGGTAACCCCGCCAAATACCTCAAAGACGTAACACCTGATTTGGCCGAGGTCTTCATGCGCACCGCTAACAATTATGTGATGTATGCAGGGTGGTTTAGGGAGGAAACTACCTAAACACCTTCTCCAACATAGCCTCAAATCCCTCAAAAATGACGGATTGGGCGGGCGATTTGTCATAAATTCCACCTAATTGGTATTGACCATTTTCGAGATAATAGACCTGAATCGCCTTTTCGCTCGGAATGGCAATCCAATATTCGCGCACTCCTGCTTTTTCGTACCAGTTAAATTTTTCGTTGAAGTCTTTTTTATAGGTCGAAGTCGAAGTGATTTCTACAATCAAATCAGGAGCGCCTAAACACCCATCTTCATCCAATTTGGAATCATCACAAATCACACAAATGTCTGGTTGAACAACGGTGTAGATTTTCTCAGGAAAACGTTCATTTCCAATAGGTAAACGTACATCAAACGGGGCTTCAAAAATAGTGCAGGGCTTCCCTTCAAAATGCTTATTCAGCATAAAAGAAAGTTTATTAGAGACCCATTGGTGCGCCATTTTCGGTGCTGGCGACATTCGATAGATTTTTCCTTTGATAAGCTCAACCTGCTCCTCAAATCGCCATTGTAGGTAATCGGCGTAAGTGTAAGTACCGTTGGGATTAAGCGAATGAATGTCTGTAATCATTATACTGTTTTTTGACAAAAATACAGTATTTCTTAAAAGTTGTTGTACTTTTCCCGTTTGAAAACACTCTTTAAAGCTAAAATAATCAACGACCCATGACTCCACAGCCGCCGAAAGCCACTAAAAAACCGCACCAGCTCGAATTACACAATGACCTTCGCCATGACGATTATTATTGGTTACGCGACCGAGAAAACCAAGAAGTGATAGAGTATCTCAACGCCGAAAATGCCTATACCGAACAAGTACTTGAATCCGTCAAAGAACTAAGGGAAAAGTTATTTGAAGAAATGAAATCCCGCATCAAAGAGACGGATGAATCGGTACCCTACAAAGACGGAAATTACTGGTACTATTACCGTTACGAACAAGGCGGAGAATACCCCATTTACTGTAGAAAGCACAGTTCGTTGGAGGCCGAAGAAGAAGTCATGCTTAATTTAAACCTTCTTTCGGAAGGACATTCTTACTACAACGCTACCTTTCCCGATATTTCAGACAACGAAGAAATTGCCGCCTTTGGCGAGGATACTGTCAGTCGGCGGCTCTATACCTTGCGGTTTAAAAATTTAAAAACGGGCGAACTTTACCCCGACGCTATCCCCGATACCGAAGGTGGTAATTATGCTTGGGCTGCTGATAATGAAACGATTTTCTACATTCGCAAACATCCCGAAACCCTCTTAGGCTACCAAATATGGCGGCATCAACTCGGAACTGAGACCACTGAGGATGTCATGGTTTATGCAGAAGCAGACGACCAGTTTTATTTGGGACTGCATCGGATGAAGTCAAAGAAATACATTGCGATTACTGCCGATCAAAACGGACTTACCACTGAATATTTATTATTAGACGCCAGTCAGCCAACGGCGCAATTTGTTTCTTTTCTACCACGTCAACGAGGACATGAGTATTTTGTAGAACACTTTGAAGATAGATTCTACGTCCGCACCAACCGCGACGGCGCGACCAACTTCAAGTTGATGCAAGTTGCTGAACAGCAGCACAACGACTTGGGCCAATGGCAAGAAGTAATAGCTCACCGCCCCAAGGTCTATTTAGAAGGTTTAGAAGTTTTTCGACATCACTTAGTTCTTCAAGAAAGAACCGAAGGATTGCTCCAAATTCGGGTGATTGACCAACGCACTCACGCTGAACATTACCTCAACTTTGGCGAACCTACCTATACGGCTTACGTAGGCACAAATCCCGATTTTGATACGGATACTTTACGGTATGGCTATACTTCGCTGACTACGCCCAGTAGTACGTTTGATTATCAAATGGACACCCGCGACCGTATTTTACTCAAACAACAGGAAGTATTGGGCAATTTTGATAAAGACGATTATCAAACCGAGAGGCTATTTGCTACTGCAAGAGACGGCGTACGGATTCCTATTTCGATAGTCTATCAAAAAGGGTTTCAAAAAGATGGACAAAGACCTTTGTTACAGTATTCTTATGGTTCCTATGGCTACTCTATGGACCCAAGTTTCAGTTCGGCCCGATTGAGCTTATTAAATAGGGGGTTTGCTTTCGCGATTTGTCACATTCGCGGTGGACAAGAACTGGGGCGAGAGTGGTATGAAAACGGAAAAATGCTAAACAAGAAAAATACCTTTACTGATTTTATTGATTGCTCTTTGTACTTGCTTCAAGAAAAATGGACTTCTTCCGAAGGGCTTTTTGCCATGGGAGGAAGTGCGGGAGGATTGCTCATGGGCGCGGTAGCCAACATGGTGCCCCAACTTTACAAAGGCATCGTGGCGCAAGTAGCTTTTGTAGATGTAGTCACAACGATGCTTGATGAAACAATCCCCCTCACGACGGGCGAATACGAAGAATGGGGAAATCCGAATGAAAAAGTATATTATGACTACATGAAATCGTACAGCCCCTACGATAATGTTACAGCCCAATCTTACCCTAATATGCTGGTTACGACAGGCTTACACGACTCACAAGTACAATACTGGGAGCCTGCCAAGTGGGTAGCTAAACTACGCGAATTCAAAACAGACCAAAATCAATTGCTTTTGCATTGTGACATGGAAGCGGGACACGGTGGCGCATCGGGCCGCTTCAAACGCCTCAAAGACCTTGCCTTAGAATACGTCTTTATGCTTAATTTGCTGGGAATAAGGCAGTAAAAATAACTTTAATACGGAGCAAGAGACACTTACAACGTCTCTTGCTCCATTGTTTTTGTCAATAAGTAGCAGAGGTAGCTGTTTCAAGTAAATTTATTGTCTTAAAAATCACTTTCTCTCCAAATTAGTAATTTGGTTCTTTAACGTTTCAATTAATTGTCCTTGAATTTCTATCGTCTTGCTCAGACTTTTTTCTAAAGCTTGCCATACCTTACGTTCTTCTTCAAAACTATTCTCATTGATTTGTACACCTGTTGATTGTTCATAGCTTTTTTGCTTGATCCTATACTTGCTATCTTCATCAGACATTAGTTTCAGCCTATCAACCTCCAAAATATCGGCAATTTGTTCGAGGGTTTGGGCTTTGATTTGGGTTTGACCGCTTTCTATTTTGTGATACGCATTTTGCGAAATCCCTAATTGATTGGCCATAAACTCTTGGGTATAGCCTTTTTCACTACGGTATTTTCGGATTTTACTGCCGTAAGTAATCATATCATTGACCATTAGATAACTTTTTATAAAATTATAGCTTGACGCTATAAAGATATAGATTTTTAGGTAACGATAATCAGCGATTAATAGGGAAATTTCTGAAACGCTCATTCACCCTTAAAATCAACTGATTATGAAAGCTACATTGCTCATCCCCAAAACCTCTAAAATAGTCCTTCTATTTTTATTGACCACATTTTCTATTGCACATGCCCAAACTACAAAAAGACCAATTGTAAATACCGATTTCACCGTTGAAGATTCAAGATTTGGAAATATGAAATTGGTTGGTACGCATTGTGAATGTAATGGTTTAGATGTGAATGGAAAGCCGACTGCTGATATTACTGCACGGCGTTTTTACTATTTTCCATTTTTAGCTTTGCAAAAAGGCACAGACGAAAACATAATCATCAATGAACCAACCTCAGGAGTTGTGATAATTCCTTTGGTATTAGACATTCCTTTTACTCGAGAAATTTTTCAGAGAGAGCTACTTGATAAAAAGCTGATTTCAGAGGGTACAAGTGCTGGAAATATCCAAATGGCATCTCTAAATCAACTATTTGTTAGAACTGATAAATCCTATAGGCACAATATCATATTTAACCCTATTCCTGTACCTGCTGATAAAAGTATCACAGAAATTTCTGTAAGGATAAATGATCCTGCCACTCGAAAAGAATTTATTGATGAGTTCAAAAAGGGATTAGTAAGTTTAGAGGCGACTCTATTCTTTGATGGCTTTGGAACACTCAATAATATAGCCGTTCTTACTTTTGACCAATTAAGAGCAACAGATACTTATCAGAAAATAACAGGTGACGGAGGAGAGGGGAACGTAACTCGTAACAAAATAGGAAAACTGGCTCAAGAAGCAGTCCAATCCAACAATATATTTGTCAGAACAGAATTTGACGATCCCGATTTTAAAGCCCTTGTTGAAGGATTATTGAGTAAATTAAATGCCTCCGAATTGGCTATAAAGAAAGATCTATCGGATGTCCAAGCCCAATTTGAAGCTGCTGGGATTGATTCTAAAGACTTTGCCGCTGATGTCATTAACTCGTCAAAACTTATTGTCAATCAAGAGAATCAACGAAAATTTGTTGAGGAAGTCAACAAACATCGAACGGGTTCAGGTTCAGCGGAAGGTAAAGCGGATGTACTTGGTATTATCAATGTAGGAGGACAAGCTTCGGGCTCCTTTACAAAAGATGACGCCCGTAAAGTAATGGAAGAGGTGTTTAAGAAATATAGCATAGAAAGTAGTTTCGATGGAACGAAGGTAATTCCTAAATCCATTGATATATATCGTTTTGAGGAAGCGAAATGGCGTAGCGCAGGTACATTTACTGTGGGCAACGCCAAAATTATAAAAAAAGAAGGCTCTATTTCAAAAATTATTTCACCCAATACCGACTTCTTTAAAGTTGGATCGAATTCACCCATCCCCATTTCTTCTCAATTTGTACCCATAGGAACTATTCTCCCTTTCGCAGGAGAAAAAATTCCCGAAGGCTATCTTCTTTGTGATGGAAAAGAGTACGACCGTGTATTACACAAGCCGCTTTTTGATGTGATTGGTACGTTATGGGGGCAAATTCTCCCCACCCATTTTAGAGTTCCTGACTTACGAGGACAGTTTTTACGCGGATTAGATGTGACAGGCGAGTTTGATCCTGATAGACCTAACGAAAAACGCAAAGTCGGTACATCGCAAGGGGATGCTACAAAAATGCCAAATAATAAATTTACGACTACTACTGATGGGTCGGACCACAATCATAATGTTGCTACTGATATTACTGATGCACCAAATTTTCCACACCAAAATGTAGCGGCAAAGAAAGGTTTAAATAGACAACAAACTTTTGCAACAGACTTAGGGGGTAAACATGTGCATACAATTATAGGAGGAGATAATGAGACCCGCCCCAAAAACGTAGTAGTGAACTACATTATTAAAGCGAAATAAAACTAAAAGGTAGAACCTTCCCGAGACATTTAAATTTTCGGGAAGGCTTTCCAATACTACTCTGTTGCGGGAATTTCGTTCAGTAGCCTAATTAACTCTGCATCTGAAATATCTGATTGCTCAGATTTGTCATAAGTGACACGCCATATTTGTTTTAAATTTCACGCAAAGTCGCAAAGGTGCTAAAATTTTGATAATCATCTATTTAAAACCTTTGCAACTCTGCGGCTTTGCGTGAATAATATTGTCCGATTACTTAAATTGAAATCAAATATACTTTTTCTGCTACCACTTTAACGCAGGTAATGACACGTGCACCGCCGCATTTTCCTTTCCCTTTTGATTTAATACCAAGACGAATCTTATAAAAGCCGTCGTACATAGATATTCCATAAAAAGGATTCTCCTCCAAAATATCAATCAAATCATTGATTTCTTGCTTCAACGACGGGAACTTCTTCTTTAGCCTTTTCGCTTCTCTTTCAAAGTTTTCAATCGTCTCTACCCGATAGCTCATAAGTCTTGTAGAAATTCACGCGCCGAACGACTTTTCATTTTACCCTGCTCCACTAAACGCATTTCTTTTACGCCTTGACGAATATTAGAGAGGACTTGCTCGTCTGTATCTTCGTCAGGGAGCATTTCACGCACCTTAACAAAAGGTAAATTTTGAAGAAGTTCCTTAAAAAACTTGAGCTTTTTGTCTTCGATTTCAACAAGGAGAGTCGCCATGTCTGTTTTTTTAAGTAAAGGTAATAAGAAATTTCCCTTCCCGAAAATTTCGAACTTTCGAGAAGGGAATACCTAAAACTTCAACCCCACACTCACCAAAAAATTCCGTCCAGCCTGCGGATAGTAGAAGTTTTCGGTGGTGGTTTGACCTCCGTAGATATAGCTGTACGTGTAGCCATTCGACTCGTACAATTCATTGAAAAGATTGTTAGCCAAGGCACTTACCGTGATTTCGTTCATCCATTTAGGCTTCATACGATAAATCAACCGTAGGTCATTGGTGAAATAAGCATCCAATTTGCGGTTTTCGTTAGAGGTATTGTCAAGGTATTGCTTGCCTACATATTTGGTCAACAACGCCAATTCCAGATTTTTTGCGGGCGTATAAACCAATTGACTTCCCACAATCGCATTGGGCGAAAGCGCAATGTCCGAATTACCGTGGTTGGTGGTTTGATAACCGCCATTTTCATCATCGTAGTTGACGACGTACTCTGTAAAGTTTTTGATTTTGTTTTGGCTAAAAGTCGCGTTGGCATTCCACTTCCATTGTTTGCTTAGCTGCACTCCCAGCTCCAACTCAATTCCTGCACGATAGCTTTCTGGCACGTTGATTTTGATGGGATTACCTACGTCGTTCAATTGCCCCGAAACCACCAACTGATTTTTATAATTCATGTAATACCCCCCAATAGAAGCCGCTACCTTACCTTTTTGCAGGCGATAACCTACTTCCAAATCTCGTAATACTTCGGGTTGCGGCTGCATCTGCCGCGTTGACTCCGTAAAATCGTCGCGATTAGGTTCGCGGTGTGCTACACTAAAAGACGCAAACGCGGTGCTACTTTCTGAAAGTTGGTAAGTCAAACCCGTTTTAGGGTTAAAAAATGTATAATTGACATCATGGGCTTGTTGGCGGCGTTGATTGTCATCGCCCTTTACAAAGTAGCCTATCTTCCGAATTTGGACATCAGCAAAAACGTTGAATTTATCGGTAATTTGGTAGTACAGTTTCCCGTATAGATTGGCGTCGGTTTTTAAACCTACGTTTTCGTAATACCGCTGACGAATGTTACTATTGCTGGCAAAACGTGCCCAAATCACTTCGCCAAAGTGATTTCCGTCGTATTGGTTCCAGCCCCCACCGATATTGGCCGTGATTTTCTTGAAACTATTGTAATCCAGCGAAAAAGTAGTTCCGTAGAAAGCATTATCCAACCAACGGCGACGTATTAAATCGCTACGCGTAATCGTCTGATTTCCAACGATAACATTAGGAAGTTTATAGTTACTTAATCTATCGTTGTCGCGGTATTGCTCATAAAAACCACGCCCTTTTACCAAGAAACCGTTGAGGTTGAACGTCCAGTTCTTAGAAAGTGCGTGCGACGAAATCAGTTGATAGTGGTCTTGCTGGTAGTTGTCTACTTGGTTGTCGTACAAGTATAGATTGTAAGTACGACTATTGGAATTGAGCAAGTTTTGGGCATCGCGTTCGTTGAGACCATTGCGGTCAATGTAGGCCAACATTCCTTCTCTATCACCCTTCAGTCGGGCTTCGGGCGTACCTTCCCACGCTTGGTAGGTGATTTCTTTCCCCGAAAAGACATTCAGGCGCACCGAGCTTTTCTTCCCGAAATAAGCCCCTGATACATAAAATGCGCCTAAATCTGACTTCGCACGGTCAATAAATCCGTCAGAAGTGATTTTAGACAAACGGGCATCCAACGTAAATTTGTTGTTCAAAAGGCCCGTTCCTGCCAAAATAGTGTGTTTACGGGTATCGAACGACCCCAGCGAATTGTTGATTTCGGCGTAGGCTTCTTTCCTAAATTCATTGGTATTGATGTTGACCGTAGCCCCAAAAGCCGCCGCGCCGTTGGTGGGATATGTCTACCCCACGTTGAATCTGTACGCTACTCACCGACGAACTAAAATCAGGCATATTGACCCAAAATGTCCCTTGGCTTTCAGCGTCATTGTAAGGTATTCCGTTGATAGTGACATTGATACGCGTAGCATCTGTACCACGGATGCGCAAACCAGTGTAGCCAATACCCGCGCCTGCGTCGGAAGTAGTCACGAGAGATGGAGTGAAGTTGAGCAAAACAGGCAAATCTTGCCCTAAGTTTTGTTTGCTGAGTTCGAGTTTACCAACATTGGTGAAAGCCACTGCCGATTTTTGCGTAGCGCGTGTGGCATTAATCACCACTTCATCGGCATTGAAAAGGCTACGCTGGAGTTTAATAACTTTCTCTAAATCTTGAATTTTAACAAGCTGGGATTCATAGCCAACATACGAAACCTCCAGTAAATCAACGCCTTTGGGTACATTTTTAAGTGAGAATCCCCCTTTTTCGTTTGTCACCGTTCCGCGAAAACTTCCAGCTTTTACGGTAGCGCCTGGCAATGGTTTGCCGTCTTCAGCGTCAATGATTTTGCCCGACACAGAGAGTTGGGCAAGTGCAGGCACGTACAGCAACACTCCCGTTGCCACGGCCAAAAACCAAGATGTAATCTTTTGCATTTTAAATTCCCTCCGCTGGCATTACCCAGATCAGGTTTTAGGGTATAATCTCAGCCCGTTATGTTAGGGCACCCCGTTTATGAAAAAATTCTGCGCGCCAGAATTGACTGCAAAGGTAAAAGGATAACTTAGAAAAATGCAAATATCTTTTTATTTAGCTTCTTTTCTTTACTTTCTCTTCATCCACTTCTGTTGTATTTTGTACGAAAGCCACGCCCCTGCTGCGCCCGTTACGGCGCCTGCCAGTACATCACTGGGATAATGTACACCGAGACGCATTCGCGAATAGCCAATCGCTCCCGCCCAAGCGTAAGCGGGCACAATCACGTACCATTTTCGGTAGTTGATCGCCAAGGTAGTAGCCGTTGAAAACGCCACCGTGGTATGACCCGAGGGAAACGAATTATGCAGTTCGTCTTCTTCAACTCGTGACCGAAAAAATTGCGGTTGTGCGACAAAAGGTCTATCTCTCAATACTACCCTTTTTGTTGCTTCTGTCACTACGCTCCCAATCACCAAACCACCCAACGCTTGCCAGCCTTGTTGTTGTAAAGTTTTATTTTTGGTCGAAAGACCTGCTATCAACAAGCTCGCAGGAAGAGCTATACTCAATGGTTTTGCCGTCGAAGACAAGAATTTTTCTGCACTTACATTTGTCGGCTGAATAGAGCCATACACATTCTGAAGGATGCGCGTATCCAAGTTTTGTGCGCTTACTTTCCACGAAAACAAGCAGCAGAGAAGAAGAAGTTTTTTCAATTACCCAATGTTTGAAGGCGAGATATTAGGTCAAATATAGTTTCGCCACCGCAATCAACAACACCGAAGCCAAAATATAACGTAATGTTTGCAAGTTGAATTTGAAACTTCCTTGATAAGCTCCCATAAAACCACCAATCAAAGCGGCTACGAGCCAAGTATTTAATTGCCCATTAGGTTCAAAACCTTTTTGAAACAGTCCGTACAAACCCGACATCGAATTGACAAAAATAAACAAAGCTGAAACTGCGGCTGTTTCTTTTACTTTTCCCCAACCCAGCAACAAAATCACGGGGCTTAGAATAATACCACCGCCAATCCCCAACATTCCTGAAAGTAACCCAATAACCGCCCCAATCCCTAAAGCTCCCATCAGCGGTATGTGTTTCTGTTCGCTTTTTTCAACGGGTTGGAAAAGCATACGTGCAATAGCAATCGCCAATGCTACGGCCAAAAGTTTCTTGTAAAGCGAATCGGTAATGGGCAAAGTAGCCCCCACGTAAGAAAGGGGAATACTTGCAAGGGCAAAAGGCCAGAACAGGTTCCAGCGAAAATACCCAGCACGGTAATATTGAATAAATGCTACAATTGACACAAATACATTGAGAATCAACGCCGAAGATTTCATGAGTGTAGGCGACGTGCCAAAAATCGCCATCAATGCTAAATAACCACTTGCTCCGCCATGCCCAACTGAAGCGTACAAGAAAGCCATGATACCAATCAAAAGCGGCTGTAAAAAATCTTGCATGGGTTTACCAAAAACGTTATTTCTTCAAAGATATAACGACTTTACAATTTATGCAACATAGAACCCAAAATCTACCTTTTACGCCTGATTTTAAAGAGTTTGACTAAGGGAGCTACATAGTCTTCCTTTGCGTCAATGGCTACGTAATTAACGTCATTTTGGCGGGTGAACTGTTCTATTTTTCTCCTAAGTTGAGAGAAATCCTGTCGTATTCGGCGGCGAAACCAAATCGAAGAGGTATTAATCCAAGTGGTGCGGTTGGTTTCGGGGTCGCGCAGTGGAATGATGCCCAAACGCGGCAGATTAGTTTCGCGCTGGTCGAGCAGGTGAATCATCACCAAATCGTGCTTACGCGCCAAAGCCCGTAGGTTATGTTCGTAGTTGTTATCAATAAAATCAGAAATAAAAATGACTACACTCCGACGTTTCACTACGTTGAGTGTAAATAAGATAGCATCGGCAAGGTTGGTTTTAGATGACTGTGGTTTTAATTTATACAGTTCCGTAATCAGTTCATATCCGTGTTTCATCCCGTTGGAAGGCCGAATATATTTTTCTTTTTGATCCGAAAAACACAGCAATCCCACGTGGCTCGCCTCCTGAATGGCCGAAAGTGCCAATACCCCACATATTTCTTTGGCGGTATCCAATTTTGAGTGCGTCGCATCGCCCACTTGCTGCGACCCGCTCACATCCAACAAGAAAAAAACAGTCTGTTCTTTTTCTTCTCGAAAAATTTTTACGAACGTACCATGACCTTTGGCCGACACATTCCAATCTATCGTACGAACGTCATCACCGTACTGATATTCGCGCAAGTCGGTGAACTCCAAGCCTGAGCCCTTAAAAACCGACCGAAAACTCCCCCGCATATCAGCATTGACGGCCTTGCGAATCCGAATTTCGTACTGACGAATCTTGGTTATAAATTGCTCAATCATTCGTAATTTTGTAGCTGAACCGTTCAAAAATACAAAAATCAGCCATGCTATCTCGCCTTTTGTTTTCTTTTTTACTGCTATCCGTCTTTCTTACAAGCTGCCAAGACGAACCCGAAGTGCCCAAAGGAACGATACCAGAAGCCCAAATGGCTCAAATCCTGACAGATATACATTTGCTCGAAGCACGTGTCGGGCGTTTGGCTATAACTTCTCTCGATTCTTCAACGATTGTAACTGAGCATCTCAAACAAAAAATCTTCAAAAAGTACAGCACAGATTCTGCTACTTACAACCGTAGCTATCAATTTTACTCTACCAATCCCGTTTTTTTGGAGCGAATTTATGAAGATGTAGTAAAAAGGTTGGAAACTAAACAAAAGAAAAAAGACTATAAAGGTTTGTAATATGGCTATTTCGGAAGAACTCAAGAAGGCGATTGTCCAAATGCCTCAAAAAGAGAAAGATAAGCTCCTTCTTCGTTTGGTGGGTAAAGACGAAAATTTAGTACAACGTCTTGAATTTGAACTGATTGAGCAAGGAGACACGATTCAAATTCGCCGCGACGACATTAAACGTCGCATCTTGAAAGTAGCCAAAATGACCCACGACACCCCTGGCTGGATGATGATGGATATGCGGAGCTTTAGCGGTGATATAAGTCAGCACGTTAAAATCACAAAAGACAAATACGGAGACATTGAACTTACTCTTTACCTCTTGCTGACGTTCTTTGAATACCAATCAGGAATGCTTCTCATTCACAACAGCAAGAGCGATTCTTGCGCCGAATACATCGCCAAAAAAACCGATGGTTTACTGAAAAAGCTGAACAAATTTGACCCAGATTATTTTGTAGATTTTGAAAGGGACGTGCAAAAATTGCTGGATTATGTACACAGTCATTGCCCTAAAAACTATGCTCGGACATTGAATATTGCGAAAACTTGGCCATAGTCTAACTTAAAAACCGCACGAGCGGCCTCGCCTAAACTCATTTCTTCACCGCCATTACCATTTTAATATCAAGCTTGGCTCCAATGGCCAGTACATCTACTAAGTCTTGAACCGAAATGGTTTGATCTACCTGCAAAATGACCGTTTTTTCTTCGACGCCTGCAAAAATTTGTTGCAGCTGTGTCTCAAGTTGGTCTTTGGCCACGGGCTGGCGGTCAATGAAATAATTTTTGTCTGAATCTACGGCAATGGTTGTCTGCTTCTTTTGCATTTGTTGGGCAGCCGAAGCTTTGGGCAACATCAGCTTAATGACGTTGGGATTCACCATTGTAGAAATAATCAAAAAAAACAGCATCAAAAAAAACATGATGTCGTTCAATGACTGGGTGAATACTTCGGGTACAAATCTATTTTTACGACGAATTTTCATAATTGTAAAGTAAACCGTTAGCAGTTAGCGAGTTATCCCAAAATCAACGATTACTAATCGGCTTTTGCAAAATATCCAAGAAATCAACTGCTCCTGCCTGAAGTTTTAGCGCAATGCGGTCAATTTTCATATTGAGTAAGTGATAGCCCATGTAGGCAATCAAACCTACAATCAGACCTGCCCCCGAAGTCACCATTTTCTCGTACATACCGCTGGCAATGGTACTGATGTTGAAGTCATTAGATTGAGAAATACTGTAAAAAATATTGATAATACCCGAGATAGTTCCGACGAAACCCAACATCGGAGCAATACCCGCAATGACCCCTAAGTAAGAAAGGTTGCTTTCCATGCGCGACAATTCAATTTGGCTGGCATTTTCAATGGTGCTTTCAATGTCTTTAATAGAATAGCCAATCCGCCCAACGGCCTTTTCAAAAATACGCCCTGCCGCCGAACGCTGATTGCGGCAAAGAGACTCTGCCGATTTTATATTACCTTGCTGCACAAAGTCTTTCATGTTGTCAATGAAACTCTCTTCAAGTTTGCCGTTGGCATTGATGGCCAACCAACGTTCGATAATTAAAAATAATGTGGCGAAAAACATGAGAAGGAGTGGAATCATTACCCAACCTCCTTTCATTACCAAATCAAATAAAGAAATTCCTGAGGCAGAAGCAGCGGTAGTAGCTACGGAATCAACGGCGGTTTGCGCTTGAAGTAGAATCATTACTGTTAGTTTTTTGCTGTGTCAAAAACGGAATGGAATGGTTGAATATTGTTTTTCGGCGTCAAATATACAAATTTATTACCGATACGGTCTTGAAATACAAACAGTAGCCTTTATTGCTTATTTACAAAGTCAAAAATTAAAGACCGAACGGTATTTTTATGTTATTTCTACCTTTTAACCCTATTATCGAAACCATTCATCTCGATGACTCGTTCTTCGGACATTGTTCAAAACAACACACCTATTATACGTTTCGCAGGTAGTCCTACGCCTCACTACCACGCCAGTGAAATAAGTTTACTGAACTCGGTTGACTGTGTCATTTTCGGTTTCTACGGTACCGAATTACACGTATTGCTTCACAAATTCCCCTACGAACCATTCAAAGGATACTGGGCTCTGTTAGGAGGCTTTGTTCATCCCGACGAAAGCATAGACGACGCTGCTCGCAATACTGTCGAACGACTCACGGGGTTACAAAACGTTTACATGGAGCAGGTCTATACGTTTGGAAATGTATATCGCGTCCCTACCGAACGGGTCATTACGACCTGTTACTACGCGCTCATTGAGGTGGTGCCTACGCTTCCTAAACTTTCTCACGAATACGGTGCTACGTGGTGGCCTATTTCTAAAGTCCCCCAGTTAAATTTAGTTTATGACCATATTCAGATGTTTGAAAAAGCACTCGAACAACTCCGCCGAAAAGTACGCTACCAACCCATTGGCTTTGAACTGTTACCCGACAAATTTACCATGCTTGAACTCCGTAATCTTTACGAATCTATTCTGGGGCGGCCTTTGGACAAAAGAAATTTTAGCAAGAAAATTCTTAATATGAATCTTCTCCTAAAACTCCGAGAAAAGCAAAAAGGAACTTCGCGGCGAGGCTCATATTATTTCCGATTCGACGAAAAACGCTACCAAGAATTAGTAGCCAAAGGCTTTTTATTTGAAGTCTAAGGTCAAAATTCACCATTATTACAGAATTAAAGTCAGGCTACGTTTTTTTGGTTTGTGTCTGTTTTAGGAACAAAATGCAGGACTTTTTGTAAATTGAGACCCAAAATATTTCACAACGCACTTTATGAACAAACTATCCCTCATCTTATTAGCGTATGTAGTCAGCTTCAATGCTTTCTGCCAAGAAGTAAAAGAGAACAAAGGATTTTATCAATTCCTGACCGACGACCCTAATCAAAAACCGTTTTACTCTGACCGAAAGGGCGTGATAGCCTCTAACGGCATGGTAGCTTCCGCTCACCCCGAAGCATCAAGAGTAGGCACCGAAGTCTTAAAAATGGGAGGGAATGCTGCCGACGCTGCCGTGGCAGTGCAGTTTGCTTTAGCAGTAGTACATCCATCGGCTGGTAATATTGGTGGGGGTGGTTTTTTTGTGTATCGTACCAAAAAAGGGAAAAACTACACGCTTGATTTCCGAGAAAAAGCTCCACTCAAAGGCCACAAAGATATGTACTTAGATGCCGACGGCAATGTGATTCAAGGCTTGAGCCTCACAGGGCACTTAGCAAGTGGGGTTCCAGGATCAGTAGATGGCATGGTGCAAGTTCACAAAAAATTTGGTAAGCTTCCTTGGGCTACCCTTCTTCAGCCCGCTATTGACTTAGCCGAAAAAGGTGTCGTATTGACCACTAAAGAAGCCACAGGTCTAAATCGAATTAAGAATGACCTCAAAAAGATAAACTCTGGCACCACTTATTTTCGCACAGCCGACGGACGCGACTGGAAAGAAGGAGATTTGCTCGTTCAAAAAGATTTAGGAAAAACCTTACGCCGTATCCAAGAACGCGGTCGAGCAGGGTTTTATGAAGGCGAAACGGCTGATTTGTTAGTAGCCGAAATGGAACGGGGCAAAGGAATCATCTCAGCCGAAGACCTCAGACAGTACCAGTCAGCTTGGCGCAAACCTCTCGTTGGCAAATACAAAGACTACAAGCTCATCACAATGCCCCCCGTTTCGAGTGGTGGAGTTGCTTTGTTGCAGTTGATGAAATTAGTAGAACCTTATCCCCTCCAACGCTGGGGATGGCATTCCGACTCCACTATTCAAGTAATGATAGAAGCCGAGCGTCGTGTATATGCCGACCGCGCTAAGTTTTTGGGCGACCCTGACTTTGTAAAAGTACCCGTTAAAGAACTCATTGCAGCCGATTATCTAAAACAACGATGGCAAGATTTTGACTTTGCCAAAGCCACCGATAGTAAAGCGGTAAAAGGAGGTGATATTTCAGGATATGAAAGTACCGAAACTACCCACTTTTCAATTGTGGATAAAGAAGGCAATGCGGTATCGGTCACGACAACACTCAATGGTGGCTACGGAAGCCGAGTAATAGTAAAAGGAGGAGGATTCTTTATGAACAATGAAATGGATGATTTCAGCATTAAGCCAGGCATTCCCAATATGTTTGGACTAATTGGCAATAAGGCCAATGCCATTGCCCCAAGTAAGAGAATGCTGTCTTCGATGACTCCGACAATTTTGGAAAAAAATAAAAAACTGTACATGGTAGTAGGTACGCCTGGCGGCTCCACGATTATTACTTCGGTATTTCAAACTATCCTCAACGTAGTCGAACACGGAATGACCATGCAGCAGGCCGTTAATGCCTATAAATTTCATCACCAGTGGCTTCCTGACAAAACAACCTTTGAAACTGGCGCGTTTTCTGAGAATGTAATTCAAAAGTTGTTATCGAAAGCATACATTCTTGAAATGCAGCGCAATACAATCGGGCGCATGGACTGCATCCTCGTTCGGCCCGATGGTACACTCGAAGGTGGTTCTGACCCGCGCGGCGATGACACAAGTGTTGGATACTGATGCTAACTCTAAACCTGTAAGGTTTTTAAAACCTTACAGGTTTGTGTATGGAAATGGGCCAAAAGTGATGTTGGCCTTTC
>JBGAUP010000258.1:0-8253 GCA_044228585.1 Runella sp.
TACTCCGCAGATGTAGTAGCTAATCGCCATCATTTACATACGCATCCCGAATTGTCATTTCAGGAGTATAATACGGCAAAATTTGTCGCGAGTGAATTGAAACAAATAGGAATCACACCCCAAGAAGGAGTAGCTACCACGGGGGTAGTTGCCTTGATTGAAGGTCGTAATCCAAAAAGTAGAGTAGTAGCACTTAGAGCCGACATGGATGCTCTCCCGATTATCGAAGCCAACGATGTCCCTTACAAATCTCAGAACCCAGGCGTGATGCACGCGTGTGGACACGATGTACATACCTCGTCTTTGTTGGGAACAGCTCGTATTTTGCACGAACTCCGCCATGAATTTGAAGGTTCGGTGAAATTAGTGTTTCAACCTGGCGAAGAAAAAATTCCTGGAGGGGCTTCCTTGATGATTAAAGAAGGGGTACTCCAAAACCCTACTCCCGCGAGTATTTTGGGTCAGCATGTAGCCCCTAATATTCCCGTCGGGAAAATTGGTTTTCGCGAAGGAATGTACATGGCAAGTACCGATGAATTGTATTTGACCGTAAAAGGCAAAGGAGGACACGGTGCGATGCCCGATACGCTGATTGATCCGATTTTAATAGCCTCTCACATTATTGTGGGGCTTCAACAAGTCATTAGTCGCAACCGAAAACCTGCGGCACCGTCGGTTTTGTCGTTTGGAAAAGTGATTGCCAACGGGGCTACCAACGTCATTCCCAATGAAGTATATATTGAAGGTACATTTCGCTGCATGGATGAAGAGTGGCGCGAAGAAGGCTGGAAACGTATCACCAAAATTGCGCAAGGTTTAGCCGAAGCTATGGGTGGAAGCTGCGAGGTAGAGGTCCGGAAAGGGTATCCGTACCTTAAAAATCACCCAGAACTTACGCGTCGGTCGAAAGCAGCGGCTATAAAATATATGGGGGCAGAAAACGTCATTGACTTGGATTTGTGGCTGGCAGGCGAAGATTTTGCTTTTTATTCACAAGTAACCGACGCTTGTTTTTACCGTTTGGGAACGCGCAATGAGGCTCGCGGAATTATCTCTGGCGTGCATACGCCAACGTTTGACATTGACGAAGCCGCTTTGGAAATTGGGCCAGGATTGATGGCGTGGTTGGCGTTGGAGGAATTGAAGGTTTTGTAATGGAGCGTTGTAAACGCAAACCAAAAAGTTTTGTAAAAACTAACTAAGTTAAAGTAATGACACGACAAATTATCATCGAACGAACGCTAAAAGTCATTAATCAACTTCCAGAAGACAAAGCAGAAGAAATTTCGGACTTTGCAGATTTTATTTTGAAACGTTACGAAGAACAAGAACTCACAAAAGGAATTCAAAAAATGGCTTCGGAGAGCAAAACGTTTGATTTTTTGAACAACGAAGAGGATATTTATTCGGTAGCTGACCTAAAAGAAATTTATAATGGCTAAGGGAGATGTTGTACTGATTATATTTCCTTTTACTGATTTGAGTGGAAGTAAATTAAGACCCGCAGTTTTACTTACAGATAATTTATTTGACACTACGGTTTGTTTTATTACGACGCAATTGCATTGGCAAGAGCCAACCGATGTTCAACTTTTGCCTACGACCTTGAATGGTCTTAGAAAGCAATCTTTAATTAGAACGAGCAAAATAGCTACTTTAGATAAGACATTAGCCAAAGGACTTTTAGGTAAATTAACTTCGGAAGAGTTGGCATACTTAGACCACAAGCTTAAAACGTTACTACAGCTACAATGATCTTGAAAAATCTTCTTATTGGCCTTCTGATATTGAGCTTTCTGAAAATTCAAGCCCAAGAAAATCCAACGCCCTTTGCTGTTTCTAAGCATCCTTTTACTTACGAAGGGCGGCAGATGATTGTGGGTCAAGCCATAGGAGGCTTAGAGAAAGAGTATCGTTTGCTGGAGGATGGTGTTATTTACCGTAGGATGAACACGGCAAAAGAATTTGAGATATTGGGCAAGCAAAGTGAAAAAAATATCGAAACGGCATTTAAGTCGCTCAAAGATGTCAATTTTGAACAGACAGATTTTAAGCATCCAAGTAAAACTTCGTATTTCATCATTTACAAACAAGGAAAAAAAGAACATAAAGTTACTTGGGGAGATGCCAAATACCCTGTCCCAGAACCAATAGTGCGGGTCTATAAGGCTTTTATGGGGATGATTCCGCCTACCATGAGACTTTAATTTTTATTAAATTACTCAAAATCAAACTATCACACTAAAAAAACGCTTACAGCGTGACAAGAAAATGCGCTTAAAAGACAAAGTAGCCCTTATTACTGGAGGAAGTAGCGGAATTGGCCGCGAGACAGCATTATTGTTTGCTCAAGAAGGAGCGGCAGTGGTCGTAGCTGACGTAAATGATACCGCAGGACAAGAAACTGCAGACCTTATTAAAGCTCAAGGCGGACAAGCTGTATATGTACGTGCCGACGTATCGAAAGCGGCTGATTGTGAAAACATGGTCGCGGTAGCAGAACAAACTTTCGGCAAGTTGAACATAGTATTCAACAACGCGGGTATTATGCACAGCGATGACGACAACGCTGTTACTACCGAAGAGTCAGTTTGGGATTTGACCATGAATATCAACGTAAAAGGGGTATTCTTTGGTTGTAAATATGCCATCCCTGCGCTTCGCCGTGCGGGTGGAGGAAGCATCATCAACACAGCATCGTTTGTAGCGTTGTTGGGAGCTGCTACGCCACAAGTGGCCTACACTGCAAGTAAAGGGGCGGTTCTTGCCATGAGCCGGGAGTTGGCGGTGATTCACGCCCGTGAAAACATTCGCGTCAATGCGCTTTGTCCAGGACCATTGCGTACAGAACTCTTGATGAAATTTTTGAACACCGAAGAGAAAAAACAACGCCGTTTGGTACATATTCCCATGGGACGTTTCGGTGAAGCAAAAGAAATGGCTTATGCAGTGCTTTACTTAGCTTCGGATGAGTCTTCGTATGTAACAGGTACGGAATTTCTCGTAGATGGAGGCATTACAGCTGCGTACGTAACGCCTGAGTAGTAGTTTTTGGAATAGATAAATCTATGAGGTCTGTTTATTGTTGTCAATCAGACCTCATAGGTTTAAGAAGTCAAATAGAAGTGAATCGGAAACCTCCGATTCACTTCTATAATTCCCCCGTTGGGGCGGGGCTGCCCGTGCGGTTAGGGGGCGTTAAATCACTTGAAACCCGTGTGCATACGGGTCATCTTCGTCGTCGATAGTGATGGTATTGAGGCCATACACTTTGGCCCAGCCTTGAATTCCAGGTACAATGGCATCAAAATCACCCACTTTGGCAGTGTCTTCTACCGTGCCAATGAATTTACTACCAATAATACTTTCGTGAATAAACGTATCACCTTTTTTTAAATTCCCTTTGGCAGCCCATTGCGCCATTCTTGCCGAAGTGCCTGTACCACAAGGAGAACGGTCAATCGCCTTGTCGCCGTAGAAGACCGCATTTCTGGCCGAAGATGTAGGGTCAATCACTGCACCCGTCCATTCGATATGGCTTAGTCCGTTGATGGTAGGGTCATTGGGATGAACGAATGTATGTTTTTCGTTGATGCGTTGACGTAACACCCGTGCCCAAGCTACCAGTTGTTCGGCTTTAAAATGCTCTAATCCTGGGAAGTTTTCTTGTACGTCAACAATGGCGTAGAAATTTCCACCGTAGGCAACATCTACTTTCAGAAGTCCCAAATCGGGGCATTCAACTTCGATTCCTTGGGCTGCAAGATAAGAAGGAACATTCACCAGTTTTACCCATCTTACTTTATTACCCACTTGTTCGTAACTAATGAGCACCAAGCCCGCGGGTGCTTCCATGCGTACCACACCTGGGGTTCTAGGTTTGATTAGCCCGTGTTCGATGGCGATGGTAATAGTGCCAATCGTACCGTGTCCGCACATGGGAAGGCAGCCACTGGTTTCGATAAAAAGCACCGCTACGTCATTTTCGGGATCGTGGGGGGGATATAGAATACTTCCCGACATCATGTCGTGGCCGCGCGGTTCAAACATCAGTCCCTTGCGAATCCAATCGTATTCGCGCAGGAAGTGTTGGCGTTTTTCGCTCATGTTGCGTCCTTCCAGTAGAGGGCCGCCGCCAGCCACTAATCGAACGGGGTTGCCGCAGGTGTGAGCATCAATACAAAAAAAGGTTTTTGAAGACATGGGGAGATAATTGTCGTTTTGTAACTGCCAGTTGTTGTTTTGTGTTTGTACAAGAAATCATAAAAGTAGCAAAAAATAAAATTTACGGGATTGCTTCTTGCTCTTTCTAAGCTAAACTTTGGATACTTTCGCAAAACTATTCCAAGCGCGTGGCTGTTACGTACATACCCAAACAAATCAATTTCTGACAATATGGCCTACCGTGATTTGAAGCCTAAACAGCTTCTCCATATCCACACCCTTGGCGAATTAAGAGCCGCGGGTTATCAGTCTAAATCAATCAAGCAAGAACTTCGAGACAATCTTATTGAAAAACTTCGGGCGAAAGAGTCTGTTTTTCCAGGTATTTGGGGATACGAAGATACCGTTATTCCTGATGTTGAAAGGGCTATCTTGTCCATGCACCACATCAATTTGTTGGGGCTACGTGGGCAGGCCAAAACCCGCATTGCGCGGCTAATGGTTAATTTGTTGGATGAGTATATTCCAGTGGTAGCGGGTTCCGAACTCAACGACGATCCTTTACAACCTCTATCGCGTTTTGCAAGAGATTTGGTCATCGAAAAAGGCGATTATACACCCGTCGCTTGGGTACACCGCGACGAACGTTACACTGAAAAATTGGCAACACCTGACGTATCCGTCGCGGACTTAATCGGGGACGTAGATCCTATCAAAGCCGCTACCCTCAAGTTGCCCTACTCGGATGAACGCGTGATTCACTTCGGACTCATTCCGCGTTCACACCGTAGTATATTTGTAATCAATGAGTTGCCTGATTTACAAGCGCGAATTCAAGTGGCTCTCTTTAATATTTTACAGGAAGGTGATATTCAAATTCGGGGTTTTAAACTTCGCTTGCCGCTTGATATTCAGTTTGTGTTTACAGCCAACCCCGAAGATTATACCAATCGTGGGAGCATTGTAACGCCGTTGAAAGACCGGATTGATGGAGCATTGTAACGCCGTTGAAAGACCGGATTGATAGCCAAATTGTGACACATTATCCTAAAACACTTGAAATAGGTAAGAAAATTACGACCCAAGAGGCCTTGGTAAAAACGGAGCAAAAAGGCATGGTCAAAGTCAATGAAATTGTGAAAGACCTTGTGGAGCAAATTGCCTTTGAAGCCCGTGAAAGTGAGTACGTTGATGCAAAAAGTGGGGTATCGGCTCGTTTAACCATTGCAGCTTACGAGAATTTACTTTCGGCAGCCGAACGACGCGTATTGCTCAACGGGGAGAAAGAAACCTACGTGCGAATTTCGGATTTGTACGGAGCCGTCCCAGCTATATGTGGAAAGGTTGAACTTGTGTATGAAGGGGAAGTAGAAGGCCCCGTCATTGTGGCGCAAAACTTGATTGGCAAGGCCGTTCGGACGCAGTTTTTGAATTATTTCCCGAATCCCGAAACACTCAAAAAGAAAAAATCAGCGAAAAACCCTTTTCAGAAAATCCAAGATTGGTTTGGCGAAAACGAAATGGATATTTTGAGTGACCTCACCAACCGCGAATACGAAGCCCGCCTGCGTACCATCGAAGGGCTGGATGATTTGGTGGATGATTTTCACCGAGGATTGAGCCGAGAAGAAAAGCTTTTTATGATGGAGTTTGCTCTCCATGGCATGGCAGAATACTCACTGATTGGCAAACAAACTTTAGACCGAGGGCTTCAATTTAAAGATTTGCTCGGTAGCATGTTTTCGGGGCCAGATACCGAAGATGACGACGACGATGTGTTTTAGCTTCTAACGCTGACAGGGTTCCAAACCCTGTCAGCGTTTTTTTTTGGGTCACTTGAGATGTATTTTGATGATTAGACCCTGCTTAATTTTCTCAACGAATCTATCGTTGGCCGAATCCCCTGTTCAAGTCTTTGTTTTAAAAATCCTTCTCTCAAATATTCTGGCAATTCTTCAACCCATTGCTGATATTGGGTGAGTCCCATCACTTTTGCCACGTAGCATTCGTGGATAAAATTGAAATACTTGACAATGTTGAGGAGGGCTTGGTGAAACTTCGGAACGTCAATGTCTGCTTCTACAAAACGTTCTATTTCTCTTTGAGTAGCCGATACTTTTAGGCGAGCTATCATGTCAAAATAGGTTGTAACTCCCAGCCCCTTAGAAATTTCTTCCCAATGAGAGGAATTAAATTTTGAGAGTATTTTCCCCGACTTTGTGCGCAACGCTTTATTGGGGTTGGCTTGTAGGCGTTGTCGGAAAGCGCGGACGCGCAAATCGCGGGTCGTTTTTAAAAATTGCGTAATGTGTGCTTCGGCTTGCTTCGGAGTATCAATCGGCTGAATAAGGGCTGGCTCGCTGATAGACGATAGGTTATGGTAAGAATAATGCCCAAGTGAGCCGTCGGCATAGAAACTTACCGATTGTGGATACCAACCTTTCACGACATAGCCGTTGATAATTTGGCCAATGACCGATTCAATGGGAACATTAATACCCTGAATGGCTAAAAAGGCTTTAGCACTGTACAAAACGCTATAATACGCCTGGGGAAAAGTCCAATGTAAGGCGTGTTTTTGGTAATGTTGGTCGGGGTTGGTAGCCGTGCTACGGAGTGTATATTCGGCATTCCAAGCGTGCAATAGCCATTTTTTGGCAGCACCTACTCGCGCTCCCTCGCGTTTGGGAGCAAATCTCTGTAAAGCATACAGGGTACGCATTTCTTCCAACGGTGCAGCGTGCCGAATATGGTAATCTATACCGCGAAAGTGGTTAAAAAAAACCTGGGCTGGAATAGATTTCCGCCAATTTTCGGAAATCTTACTAGATTTATTTTCTTGTTCAGTTATCATGGCTTTTTGTATTATTTCTTTGAAAATGCTCTATGCACTTAAAACGAAACATACTCGTATTTGGTTTATATTTAAAGGGAATTTTAGTGGATTAATTTATTGTTTATCAGTTGTTTAATAATGTATATATGTACAATAACTATGCCAGATTGAAGCTTCTTTTCAGGCTTTGAGTTTTTTGTGATTTTTCTAATAAGTAAAAGGCTGTCAGGGTTTAAAACTCCGACAGCCTTTTACTTATCAAAAGAGTCGGCTACCAACGTAACCGACTCTTTAACTGTAAACCTAAAAACAGTAAACTTAATACCTACTTCAATCCACCCACCATATCTTCGGGGCGTACCCATTCATCAAATTCTTCGGAAGTCATTTTAGTGAAATCGAGACCTTTGAGTTCAAATTCAAGCGCAGCTTGTTTGAGGGTAATACCACGCTTGTGGGCATCTTGAGCAATGGCGGCGGCGTTGTAGTAACCGATTTTTGGGTTCAAAGCCGTCACCAACATCAATGAGTTGTTAACGTGCTTACGGATATTTTCTGTCAATGGTTCGATACCTACGGCACATTTGTCGTTGAACGCCACACAAACGTCACCAATCAAACGAGCCGAGTGCAAGAAGTTATAAATCATCACAGGCTTAAATACGTTCAACTCGAAGTGACCGTTTGAACCACCAATGTTAATCGCTACGTCGTTGCCCATTACTTGGCAAGCCACCATCGTCATGGCTTCGCACTGCGTTGGGTTTACTTTTCCTGGCATGATAGAGCTTCCTGGCTCGTTGTCAGGAATGAAGATTTCGCCTATACCCGCGCGTGGTCCTGACGAAAGCATACGGATGTCGTTGGCGATTTTCATCAAGCTAACGGCTACGGTTTTCAGGGCTCCGTGGGCTTCTACGATGGCATCGTGCGCGGCCAAGGCTTCAAATTTATTTTCGGCCGTGACGAATGGTAAGCCAGTCAAAGCTGCAATATGACCTGCCACGTTTTCAGAATACCCTTTTGGCGTGTTGATACCCGTACCTACGGCTGTTCCTCCCAGGGCCAATTCCGACAAGTGCGCCAAGGTGTTTTTGATAGCGCGCAAACCGTGGTCAAGCTGAGACACATAGCCCGAAAATTCTTGTCCAAGCGTAAGCGGCGTAGCATCCATGAAGTGAGTACGTCCGATTTTTACGACATCTTTAAACGCTTCTGATTTTACCTTGAGGGTATCTCTAAGTTTTTCAATG
>JBGAUP010000259.1:0-3542 GCA_044228585.1 Runella sp.
TATGCTCAAAACACGCCCCTTAATTATAAAGAAAACGACTATGATTTATTGCCTTGGGGATCTCGGTTTGTAAGTTTGAGCTGGGTACGAGGTGCTGCCATAAGCCGTGGAAGAGATGCTTCTTTGGGATTAGACTTGGGAGTTGACGTAGCCTGGTATAACTTGATGTTTGATGGAAATAATACCGTTCGCAAAGATGCAAATACAGTTAGTTTCCCTGTAAGTACAAGCGATTTATATAAATCAAAACTTACCGCAGCTTACCTTAACTTATCACTTATGCCAACCTTGGCTATTCATAAAGGCCCGATTTCATATTTAAGTGTTGGAATGTACGGTGGCTATCGTCTTGATAGTTATACCAAAGTGCAAGAAGCTCGAAAAGGCCGTTCAGACCGTACACACTCTAACTTTTATATGAATAATTTTCGATATGGCATAGGTGCAGAATTGGGAATTCGCAATTTTCCTGACTTATTCATGCAATATGATATGGGAGAGCTATTTGAATCAAACAAAGGACCTGCTGTTCGTATGATTAGTTTTGGGATTCGTCTATGATACTAATAATTAGTACATTACGAGCTAAAAGTAAATCAATCTTGATTTTACTTTTAGCTCGTAATGTTTTGTTTTAGCCAAAGATTAAATATTTTTTTATAAAAGGTTTGAATTTATAACAAAAACATGTAAATTTGCGACTCCAAAAATCAAGGTAAAGGGTTTTTGACGTTTTTTGACAGTATAAAGGGGGTGTACCAGAGTGGCCAAATGGGGCAGACTGTAAATCTGCTGGTTCATACCTTCGGTGGTTCGAATCCATCCGCCCCCACTTTTTAGTTACAAATAGAAAGTTGTTAGAGCAAAACAACACTTTCATTGTTTAAATCAACCAGCGGGAGTAGCTCATTTGGTAGAGCGGTAGCCTTCCAAGCTTCAGGTGGCGGGTTCGAGCCCCGTCTCCCGCTCAGAAATGGAGGAGTATCTTTTCTAAGATACAAGCCACGACAAAAATAAAGTTTGTTGGTTTCTCCATTACAAGTTAATTGTTACTTGTTAATTGTTAATTGGAAGTTTTTTACTACTGATAACTATTAACAAATAACGATTAACTTTTTTATTGAAAGCCGTTATAGCTCAGTGGCAGAGCACTCTGGTAAGGAAGATAATCAGTTCAAATCCCTGTAACGGCCCGGAGCAGATTATGTTATGTTGATTCAAAAATAAAGATTCGGAACGGTGTAGTATTTGGTTTCAATCGCGTAACGGCTCTGGACATGCAAGTTTTCTGTAAATCCATAATTAATACAAAACCAAATTTTAGTTAATAAAACAATTATAAAAGCACAATTCGACTGTAGCAAACCCCACGTAAACGTAGGTACTATCGGTCACGTTGACCACGGTAAACCATTTTGACTACGTTATCACCAAAAGTACTTTCAGAAAAAGGTTTAGCAGAAAAGAAAGATTTTTCGCAGATTGACGCTGAACCTGAAGAAAAAGAGCGCGGTATCACTATCAATACAGCCCACGTAGAATACCAAACAGAAAATCGTCACTATGCACGTTGACTGTCCTGGTCACGCCGACTACGTGAAGAACATGGTAACTGGTGCTGCTCAAATGGACGGTGCTATCCTTGTGGTAGCCGCTACAGACGGACCTATGCCACAAACTCGTGAGCACATCCTTCTTGCACGTCAGGTAGGTGTACCTCAGTTGGTTGTCTTCATGAACAAAGTTGACATGGTGGATGATCCAGAGTTATTAGAACTCGTTGAAATGGAAATTCGCGAATTGTTGTCTTTCTATGAATTTGACGGTGATAACATCCCTGTAATTCAAGGTTCAGCTCTTGGTGGTTTGAATGGCGATGCTAAATGGGTAAAAACCATTGAAGAATTGATGGATGCAGTAGATAGCTTTATCCCTACTCCTGCTCGTGATACAGAAAAGCCATTCTTAATGCCAGTTGAAGACGTGTTCACTATCACTGGTCGTGGTACTGTTGCCACTGGTCGTATTGAGCGTGGTATCATCAACACGGGTGATCCAGTAGAAATCCTCGGTATGGGTGCTGAAAACCTCAAATCTACTGTAACAGGGGTTGAGATGTTCCGCAAAATCCTTGACCGTGGTGAAGCTGGTGACAACGTAGGTTTGCTCCTCCGTGGTATTGAAAAATCAGACATCCGTCGTGGTATGGTTATCTGTAAGCCTGGTTCAGTAAAACCCCACGCTAAATTCAAAGCAGAGGTTTATATCTTGTCAAAGGAAGAAGGTGGTCGTCACACGCCATTCTTTAACAATTACCGCCCACAATTCTATTTCCGTACTACAGACGTAACAGGTATCATTACCCTACCTGCTGGCGTTGAGATGGTAATGCCTGGTGATAACTTGACTATTGATGTAGTTCTTATCAACCAAATTGCGATGGAAAAAGGTCTTCGTTTCGCTATCCGTGAAGGTGGACGCACTGTAGGTGCTGGTCAGGTAACTGAAATTATCGACTAATTTACTTCTTGTCTATAAGTATGCGAAAAAGGTACTCTCTCGAGTACCTTTTTTATTTTGTAATTAACTCAGTATTTTGGGGCTTTGTTTCTTTGGTCTTACAAATGATAAAGTTAAAGGTCGCGCTTTTATTTACAATATTTTACTTATTTAATGTTTTTTGTATTAAGGCACAAACACAAGTTGTAGCCCTTGATGAGAATACTATTACCTTAGGATTATGGGCAACAGACAAAGTAGAGTACTTGGAAGATTTTTCGCATAAACTTACCCTAAGTCATTTGCTTACTGATACTTCATTGGTTTTTGAGAGTACTTTAAAACACCCCGCAGATTTTGGTTTTACTGATGCCGATTTTTGGCTTCGTTTTCGAATTCAAAAACAAACCAATGCCTCAATTAATTGGGTGTTGCAGAATAATTATCCGATGATTGATGAACTTAATGTCTATATAATCAATGAAAAATCTGGTAAAATTATCCATAAATCAATCAAGGAGACGCTACCCATTTATCAACGAACTATCAACGTCCACCAATGTGCGGTTCCGTTAGAGATACTTCCCTATCAAACATACACAGTTTACATACAACTACTTACGTTGGATGCAAAAAAAATTCAGTTTAAGATTTCAGAAACGCATCATTTTTATAGGACATATTTCGATGAATTATGGTTTTGGAGTGCTCATTTAGGGTTTGTCCTTTGCATGATTATTGTCCAATTAGTTTTCTTATTGGTTACCAAAGAACGAAATTTTTTACTCTATGTATTATTTCTAACAGGTTACTTAATAGTAGCTATTGTAGGTGGCTACGGGGTTGTTGATAACTTATTTTGGCCTGATAACGAATGGCTAAGTCGTTATAGCATTGTAATAGCAGTGGCCTTGAGCAATGTATTAGGTGTTTTATTTTACACCCATGCACTTCGCCTAAAAAAACTTGCTCCACTTTTATACAAATTACTTTTGATTGATGGAATATTATCTGTTTTACTAAGTTTTTGGATTTATATATGG
>JBGAUP010000259.1:3584-8757 GCA_044228585.1 Runella sp.
GTTTATTCTTGTGTCCTTATAGTTATATTTTTTTGTTTGGCTTCTGTTTCCTGTGTAGCCAGTTATCGCCAAGGCAATCCATCAGCTATTTATTATCTGTTTGGTACCATTGCCTATTTTATAGGGGTGATGGTAGTACTATTATGGACATTGGGTTACTTGAAGCCCAATATTTTTGTAGTCAATGCAATGCATATAGGTAGTATGTTGGAAATGATATTCTTTACATGGGCTTTGGCTCAAGATTATCGTCGTACGCGCGAAGAAAGAGAAGAAACTCACAAAGAACTCATCCATGCCTTGCAGTCTCAAAATAAAGAAATATCGGAGGCACTTGTGAGGGGCCAAAAACTTGAACGTAAGCGAGTTGCAGCAGATTTACACGATTCTTTAGGTGGAACATTGTCTGCTATTCGGTGGACTTTATCTTCTTTTAACCCCAGAAAACTTACTCAGCAGGAACAGCAAGTATATGAGAGTTTGGTTGAAATGACCAACGAGGCACATCAGCGAGTGCGGTTTCTGAGTCATAATTTATTGCCAGAAGATCTTGAAAAAGATGGCCTTTCGGTAAGTCTTGAGAAATTGATAGAAAAACTTAATCGAACTAATAAGACTACTTTTTACTCACAGATAACGCTGAGTGAACGTTTAGATAAGCAAGTTGAGTTTGAACTTTATAGTATTTGTCTTGAACTTATCAATAACATTATTAAACACGCAAATGCTACCGAAGCTCGCATAAAGCTTTATCATCGAGACACTTATATTTACCTTGAAATTTTTGATAACGGGAACGGAATACAGGAATATACCCAACAAGGAAAAGGAATGAGAAACATTCAGGATCGTATAGCCTCGCTCAAAGGTACTTGGCAAATTGAATCCAAATCTAAAGGCACATACGCTTCAGCACAAGTACCAATATCTTGAGTTTTTGCGTACTTTTGTGGCCTTATTATTCCTTCTTATGGCCGAAAAACGTAACGCTGCTCTTATTTTTATCTTCATTACTTTATTGATTGATATAACAGGTATAGGTATAATTGTCCCCGTCGTCCCAAGGCTGATACAAGACTTAACTGGCGAAAATCTATCCAAAGCAGCACTATATGGTGGTTGGCTGATGTTTATTTATTCAATCATGCAATTTATTTTTTCGCCGATAGTGGGGGGTTTGAGTGATCAATACGGCCGACGACCTGTATTACTTGGCTCTTTATTGGGTTTTGGTTTAGATTATATTTTTACAGCATTTGCAAATAGTATCGGATGGCTGTTTTTAGCCAGAATAATTGCTGGGATTTTTGGGGCAAGTTTTACCACAGCAGGGGCTTACATTGCAGATGTAAGCTCTCCAGAAAAACGAGCTCAAAATTTTGGGCTGATTGGGGCTGCTTTTGGTTTGGGATTTATACTTGGACCAATGATTGGAGGTCTGCTGGGGCAATACGGTGTTCGTGTACCATTTTTGGTATCAGCAGGATTGAGTCTTCTTAATTGTATTTATGGATATTTTATTCTTCCTGAGTCACTTAAAACTGAAAATCGGAGACCTTTTGACTGGAAACGAGCCAATCCATTAGGAGCCTTACGGCATTTACAGAAATACCCAGTTATTTTTGGCTTAGTGGTACCATTAGTTTTGATTTATTTAGCTGGCTATTCTACCCAAAGTACTTGGACTTATTTTACAATGGAAAAATTTGGTTGGAATGAAGAATGGGTCGGATATTCGTTAGCTTTTGTCGGTTTGATGGCTGCTATTGTGCAAGGAGGTTTGACCCGGACTCTAATACCTAAGTTAGGAAATGTAAAGTCAATTTATTGGGGACTTTTTTTCTACGCAGTTAGCTTTTTGCTCTACGCTTTTGCCAATCAGGGCTGGATGATGTTTGTTATTACTGTTATTTCTTCATTGGGAGGAATAGCCACCCCTGCGATGCAGGCCATTATGTCGAATCAAGTTCCAGCCAATGAGCAAGATGAACTCAGGGGAGCTCTTACCAGCCTGATGAGTTTGACGGCTGTGATAGGTCCAGTAATGATGACATCTATATTTGCTTATTTTACAAACCCTACATCCTCGTTTATTTTTCCAGGGGCGCCATTTATGATGGGCGGCATTTTAACGGTCATTAGTTTAATTTTGGTAAGGCAATCGCTAACTTCTAAATGAAAATTTAATAAAAAATTGCAGATAAAAATTTTTTTTTCTACTTTTGCAGTCCGATTTCAAGAAGTAACCTATACACGGGCATAGTTTAAAGGTAGAACTAAGGTCTCCAAAACCTTCGGTCTGGGTTCGAGTCCTGGTGCCCGTGCAACTTTTGCGCAAAATGAACTCATTTGTAGAATTTGTTAAAGCCTCTTGGGACGAGGTTAGACACAATGTCACTTGGCCCAAATTAAATGACCTTCAATCCAGTACAACACTCGTACTGCTCGGTTCGCTAATTTTTGCGGCGGTGGTAGGTCTTATGGACTTCCTTTTTGAGAACGCTCTCAGTTTTCTTTATCAGTCATTCTAAGGGCTTTGGTCCTGGTTATCCAAACGTTGAGCAGGTATGAGTAATCTGAATTGGTACGTTATCCGGGCTGTGTCTGGTCAAGAGAAGAAAATTAAAACTTATCTTGAGAATGAAATTACCAGACAAGGCCTTCAGGAATCTATTCCAGAGATATTGATTCCGACGGAAAAGATCGTCGAGATGCGTAATGGAAAAAAGCATATTCGAGAAAAAAACTTTTTCCCGGGCTATATTATTATTTCTGCGGATTTGACTAAAGGAGAGACTCATCACCTCATCACAACGATGCCAGGTGTATTAGGCTTTTTGGGAAATACCAGTGGTAGTTCAAAAATCCCAGTGCCATTACGACAATCTGAAATTAATCGAATTTTGGGTAAAGTAGAGGATGCAGTGGAAGAAGTTGAAACACCAAAAGTAAGTTTCTTGAAGGGAGAGAGTGTCAAAATTATTGATGGCCCTTTCAGTGGCTTCATTGGTACAGTTGAAGAAATATTCGACGACAAGAAGAAGTTAAATGTCGTTGTAAAAATATTCGGGCGAAGCACGCCCGTGGAGCTGGGTTACGCACAAGTCGAAAAAGAAAGCTGATTTTTCAGAATGTTGCCGGGAGTACGAGACAAAATGCTTCCCCTTTGTCTATCAGCCGTACGTCTGAACCGGTAACGCCAAACTAAACGTTTAAAAACGATGGCGAAAGAAGTAGCAGGTTACGTCAAACTGCAAGTGAAAGGTGGCCAAGCCAATCCTTCACCCCCAATTGGACCAGCACTTGGTTCGAAGGGTTTGAACATTATGGAGTTCTGCAAGCAATTTAACGGTCGTACGCAGGACAAAATGGGAATGATCTTGCCCGTAGTAATTACGTACTACAAAGACAAATCGTTTGAATTTGTCATCAAAACTCCACCAGCCCCTATCATGCTTTTGGAGGCTGCCAAAGTGAAACTCGGTTCGGCAGAGCCAAATCGTAAAAAAGTAGGGTCGGTGAATTGGGATCAAGTGAAAGTTATCGCTGAAACCAAAATGCCAGATTTGAACTGCTTTACGGTAGAAGCTGCCATGAAGATGATCGCAGGTACGGCACGTAGTATGGGTATTACAGTAACAGGTAAAGCCCCTTGGGACAACTAATCACGAAGCGGACGTAAAGACATTTTGAACAATGGCAAAGTTGACTAAAAAAAGAAAAGAGGCTTTAACGAAATTCGATACTAAACAAGAGTATTCGTTCGAAAAAGCAGCAGAAATTCTAAAAGACATCTCTTATACTAAGTTTGATGCTTCGGTAGATATAGATGTTCGTTTGGGTGTTGACCCCCGCAAAGCAGACCAAATGGTTCGTGGCGTGGTGGCTTTACCGCACGGTACAGGTCGTGAAGTACGCGTATTGGTACTTTGTTCGCCTGATAAAGAAGCCGAAGCAAAGGAAGCAGGTGCAGATTACGTAGGTTTGGATGAGTACGTTCAGAAAATCGAAAAAGGATGGACTGACGTTGATGTAATCATTACCATGCCAACTGTAATGGCTAAGATTGGTAAGTTAGGTAAAATTTTAGGCCCACGTGGTTTAATGCCTAACCCTAAATCGGGTACTGTAACTTTGGAAGTCGGTAAGGCTGTAAAAGAGGTAAAAGCAGGTAAGATTGATTTCAAGGTAGATAAGTTTGGTATTATTCATACCAGTATTGGCCGTGTATCATTCGGTTCTGATAAAATTGCCCAAAATGCCCAAGAATTGATAGCTACTTTGATGAAGCTCAAACCTTCTTCGGCTAAAGGTACTTACGTAAAAAGCGTACACCTGTCAAGTACAATGAGTCCAGGTGTAGTGATTGATAAAAGCACGATTGCAGGAATATAATTATGACACGCGAAGAAAAAGCCGTTATCATAGAAGAACTCAGCGAAAAGTTCAAGGCGATACCTTATTTCTACATTGTTGATGCCACAGGCATGACAGTGGAAGAAACTAACAACCTCCGCCGTAAATGTTTTAACCAAGGAGTAGAGTATCGTGTTGTAAAGAACACGCTGATTGCAAAGGCACTCGAAACATTAGACACTGACTATACCTCTTTCAACGACACTGTTTTGAAAGGGTTCTCAGGAGTTATGTTTCATCCGGAGTCAGGCAAAGCTGCTGCTAAATTGATCAAAGAGTACCGTAAAGAATCTGGCAACGAAAAATTGAAGCTAAAAGGAGCTTCAGTAGAATATAGCCTTTTTATTGGTGCCGATCAATTAGAAACACTTTTGACCCTGAAGTCAAAACAAGAATTAATCGGAGAAATTATCGGTTTGTTGCAGTCTCCTGCCAAAAATGTCGTATCGGCATTGCAAAGTGGTGGTGGCAAATTGGCTGGTATTCTCAAAACCTTGTCTGAGCGCGAAGGATAGTCGCTTCTGGCAAAAAAGGTTGTCCGTTAATAGTTAACCGTTAGCAAAACTTTTAAGTTAGATAATGCGGATAACATATAGCGAATAACTGTTAACTTTTTCAAAATCAATCAAACACGTAACAAATTTTAACTTTCAATAAAAATGGCAGATTTGAAAGCATTCGCAGAGCAGCTTGTAAACCTTACTGTAAAAGAAGTAAATGAACTTGCAGCTATTTTGAAGGATGAGTATGGTATCGA
>JBGAUP010000260.1:0-8211 GCA_044228585.1 Runella sp.
TTACGTCTACGTCTTTCAAATTGTTTTCACACGCCCCCGTAAGTTCAAGCCAATGCGTAGCCTTACGACGAAACGTGGGAATGGGAATCTGCTCTTTACCCGTCAGGAAGTCTATGGTGTGGGATTTAACCCCACCCCAACCCCTCCCCTCTGAGGGAGGGACTTTTTTTGAAAGTGCTGCTTCTATCTTTTCAATAACCTTACTTAAATCCTCAAATACCTCTTTATTTTCAAATCGAACTACGCCAAAACCTAAATAGTTGAGATGCTCAGTACGTTGTGCATCATATTCTTGTTGGGAGTTATGAACTTCTCCATCAAGTTCTACTATCAATTGTTTTTCAAGGCATACAAAATCAACGATATATTTTGTAATAGAATGTTGCCTTCTAAATTTAACCCCTAATTGTTCTTTTCTTAAGTGTTGCCAAAGTTCTTCTTCTGCTTTGGTAGGGTTCTTTCGATTTTCGCGAGTATTATCTTTAATACTTTTCCATGTTTCAGGCGAACTATGATAAAAGGGCCTTCCATAAGATGGATTAGTACTATCATTTGGATTAAGAATTGAAGGATTATCTCCCTCCCTAACAGGGGAGGGGTTAGGGGTGGGGTTAACCAGGTTTGAAATATCTGCCCATGTTCCCTGCCATACTACTTCGCCCCCTAAATTTCCTGCGTTGGGGCCAATGTCTATGATTTGGTCAGCGGCACGCATTACCTCTTCTTCGTGTTCGACCACAATCACCGTATTGCCCATATCTCGCAGCGATTCTAACACACTGACCAACTTGCGCGTGTCGCGCGGGTGCAGCCCAATACTCGGCTCATCTAAGATATACATCGAACCTACTAAGGCACTACCCAAAGAAGTGGCTAATTTGATACGTTGAAATTCTCCGCCCGAAAGGGTATTGGTCAAACGATTGAGGGTGAGATACCCCAATCCGACTCGTTCCATGTATTCAAGGCGGTTTTTGATTTCAATCAAAATTCGCTTAGCAATATTGTATTGATAATCAGGTAATTGTAAGTCTTGAAAAAATTGTAATACTTCAGTAATGGGCATCAAGACCAGATCAGTAATAGAAGCGCCACCTACTTTTACGTAACTCGCATCTTGTCTTAACCGAGATCCACGACATTCGGGGCAAGTAGTACGCCCTCGGTACCGAGAGAGCATCACTCGATACTGTACTTTATGAGTTTGAGATTCGAGATGCTCAAAGAAAGCAGTTAAGCCTTCAAAGTATTGGTTACCTGTCCAAAGAATCGCTTTTTGTTCTTCGGTCAAGTCTTTATAAGCTCGATGGATGGGAAAGTCAAAGCGGATGCCGTGGCGTAATAAGGGGGCAAGCCACTCACTCATTTTGTCGGTGCGCCAAGGAGCAATTGCCCCTTCAAACACCGATAGGTTTTTGTCGGGGATGACCAAATCTGGGTCGAGGCCAAGAACTTTTCCAAAGCCTTCACAACGCTTGCAGGCGCCGTAGGGATTATTGAAACTAAAAAGATTGACGCTCGGCTCTTCAAATTTGAGTCCATCTAATTCAAACTTGTCCGAGAATACTCGTCTCTCGTCGCCAATTATTTTTATAATGCAGATTCCTTCTCCTTCAAAAAAGGCTGTCTGTACAGAATCAGATAACCGAAACAGCGTATCTTCGTCTTCGTGTTTTACGGCTGCGCGATCTATCAGAATAAAGAAGTCGGAAGTGGGAAGGGAGGTGATAGAAGGGTCATTGGATTCTATTAACTCCTCAATGTTTTGTATTGTTTCGCCTGCTACTACTCTCGTATAGCCTTTTGATAATAAAATATTTAATTCCTGTAAAAAGGTTCGATTTTCTTTGATGATTAGCGGGGCTAAAATCATGGCCCGAGTTCCTTCGTCGTGGCTTTGGATGAAATTTACGACATCCGTTACGGTATCTTTTCTCACTATTTGACCTGATATGGGCGAATAGGTTGCACCAATACGGGCAAAAAGAAGTTTGAGATAATCATAAATTTCGGTGGTCGTACCGACCGTAGAGCGGGGGTTTCGGGTATTTACTTTTTGCTCAATGGCTACGGCTGGTGATATGCCTTTGATGTAATCTACTTCGGGTTTTTCCATCCGTCCCAAAAACTGCCGTGCATAGCTACTCAAGCTTTCCACATACATTCGCTGACCTTCGGCAAAAAGTGTATCGAAAGCTAAAGAAGATTTGCCTGACCCAGATACTCCCGTAACTACAACGAGCTTGTTGCGGGGAATGGCTACATCAATGTTCTTTAGGTTGTTAACGCGAGCACCTTTGATGAGGATATAACGCTTCGGATCGAGGCTTTCGAATTCGGTGGTATTGGTGATGGGTAGATTTTGGGCTTTGTTCATTGGGCTGGGTTGCAAAACTCACAAAAATACGGAAAATGCCTCCGATTTACTAACAGAGATTTTTATGAGTGCATAAAAAAGCGGCGTATGTTGCCTCTTGACAAACTACGCCGCTTAGCAGAATGTTTCCAAAAATTAGTACTGCTCCAGCATGTACTTGATAACATCCGTAGTAGTAACAATGCCAGCCAAGTGACCATTCTCAACCACGGGTAAGGCGTGATATTCTTCCGAAGCCAAAATTTCGGCAACGTCACGAATGCTCAATGAAGCCTATCCGGTTCGAGGTTTTTGGGTCATTACTTGCGGGATAGTAAGCATCTCCAAAACAGCTTCATCGGCTCCTTCCTGATTTTCAAACAAAGAACTAAAGGTCAAACGATTGATGTCGGTGCGACTGATGATTCCTACTACTTCATAACCATCTAATACGGGTAAATGACGAATATGATTCTTCTTAATGATGTCAATGGCTTCGTGTAAATCGTCGCTAACTTTTACAGTCAAGACGTTTTTAGTCATAATGTGTGAAATTGGCTCTCTTCTTTTCATTGTGAGTGATTGGTTTTGTTTGATGCTCAAAACTGTTTGCTTTTCACAACACATTTGATGACTCCAAGCACTTTTAAAACTGTTTTTTATCAGTTTTTCTTAGAATGAAGGGCATTAAAAAAGGCTTCTTTGATTGTAAAAGAAGCCTTTTTTATACTGACTATGAAGCTGTTTATGGAAGAATGACGCGGTCAATAACGTGAATTACTCCGTTGGTAGCTGAGATATTGGCACCAGTTACGTTAGCATTGTTTGCACCGTTTCCTGCCCCACGTACCTGTACACCTGCACCGAGTGTTACGGTAATAGGAGCCATTCCTGCGGTGGTTACTGTGCCAGCGGTTAAGTTAGTCGAAAATACTCGACCAGGTACTACGTGGGCCAATAATACGCTGGTTAAGGTGTTGAGTGTTGCTCCACTGGCAGCATTGATTGCGGCAATACTATTGAAAGGAGTTGCCTGGAAAGCAGCATTGGTAGGAGCGAAAACGGTGTAAGGTGTGCTACCCGTCAGCACTGCAGTTACAGTAGCTCCCACAGTTGGGTTCGCCTGGATAACTTTAGTAAGTGCAGCCACCAAGAAAGTGAAATCTGGATTGGCTTGAGCTACTTGAAGAAGAGTACCAGAAGGTGGAAGAATCACCCGATCAATCACATGAATTACGCCGTTGTCGGCACTTACATCCGCTGATATTACTTTCACACCGTTAATGGATACTCCCCCTGTGTTTTTTGTAATGTAAGCTTTAATCCCAGCAAGGGTAGTTACTTCGGTATTGTTGGCGGTTGGAATAGCACTCGAAAGCGTAGTTGTACTCAAAACATGATACTGCAAAATTGTTTTCAAAGCAGTAACATCAAGAGAATTCACCGTATTTAGGCTGATTCCAGAAGCAGTAAAGGCGGCATCGTTAGGCGCAAAAACCGTCAAAGTACCTGTTTTGAGCGCATCAGCTAAACCTGCCCGAGTCACCGCTGCTCTCAAAATACTAAAATCGTTGTTGGCAAGTACAATGTCCGTTATGGTGTTTGGAGCAGGCTCTTCTTCTTTGCATCCTACAAAAGTGATACCTGCAATTAACATAATCATCAACGTCATTTTAGCTTTCGCCACTGACCAAAAAGTTTTCATAGTTGTGTGTGTTTTTTAGGGTTGTTAAATAATTACTGTTGTGATATTAACGCTTTACTAACCGTCTGTTTTTGTATTTTGTTTAATGTTTTAGTAAAAAAAGTAAACAAAATAGTTAAGAATCAGCTCATGGTGTAACCTTTGGGTTTGTGTGAAGTATTAAAATGAACCTGAAAAAAGGGGTTTATCGCTTAATTGTGGTAGTTTTTGTATGAACAAGTATATTAACAGAATATTTAACATTCTTGAATATATTTTTCTGTATCATTATTACAATAAACTAAAGATTTAGTACGTTTGCTCATTAATAACGCCATTTGCTAAACTAAATAATCAACAACCCTTAACAGCCATGAACAAAATTCTCCTTGGGGCATTATTGTGCCTTGTTGTGTCTTTGAGCTATGCTCAAACTCCAGCACGTTTTCAAATTCAAGGTACTACTGCCGACACGTCATCTACTCCGCTTGGCTCGGCTACCGTGATGCTACTTCAGCGTAAAGATTCATCTTTAGTCAATTTTTCACGAACGAACGAAAAAGGCGTTTTTACCCTACGAAACGTCAAACGCGGAGACTATTTACTCAAAATCACTTACGTGGGCTATATCCCTTTTCAGCAAGATATTGTCTTTTCGGACAAAGAAATAATGGATTTAGGCACTTTGAAATTAAAGCCCATCACCAAAGAACTCTTTGAGGTGGTTATAAAAACTGCTCGCGCACCACTAAGTATCAAAGGCGATACCATTGAATACAATGCGGCTTCATTCAAAGTGCCGCCTGGTTCGACCGTCGAAGATTTACTTCGCAAGCTCCCTGGGGTACAAATTGACCAAAACGGTAATATCGTAGCACAAGGCCAGCAAGTGCAAAAAGTGACGGTGGACGGAAAACGTTTTTTTGGCGATGACCCCAAAATGGCCACCAAAAATCTACCCGCTGAGGCCATCACCAAAGTCCAAATTTTCAATGATAAAACAGAACAGTCGAAAGTGACGGGTGTGGACGATGGTAAAAAAGAAAAAACCGTCAATCTCGAATTAAAAGACGGGTTTAAGAAAGGAGGCTTTGGAAAACTAACGGCGGGAGCAGGCCTTGACGGCAATGGCGGGGCTGGACCGAGAGGTGAAATCAAAGGAAATTACAACAAGTTTGATGATAAACACCAATTTTCAATCATCGGATTGACCAACAACACCAACCAAACGGGGATGTCGTGGGATGACTATCAGGACTTTAGGGGAAGTAGCTCTTTTAATCAGTGGAACGATAACGGCGACTTTGGTTTTGGGGGGGGCGGTGGCCGTTTTATCGTCATTGGAGGTGACGATGATGGAGGTCTTAGCATTCCCGTAGGAGGTGGAAATGGCCGTGGCTATTCCAATAACATTGCAGGAGGACTTAATTACAACTACAATACCAAGAAAATCAAAACTAACGCGAGCTACTATTACAATTCGACTCGGCAAGTATTAGATGCGTTTCGCAACCGTGAAAATTTTCTCCCCAATGGCTCTTTCAAAACAGAAGAAGAAAGTAGTCAAATCAACTTTATCGGAAATCACCGCTTGTCCTTCCGCCATGAGCAAACACTCGACTCCCTGAATACGCTCCTTTTTACGAACAATAGCCGTTTGAATACTGGAAATACGCAGTTTAATAGTTTGCAGGAGTTTTTTCGTAACAATAATTTCAAATCCAATGAAACGACCATCAATAATGCCACCAATGTCAACAAAATAGAAACGGCCAATACGCTACTCTATCGTTTGAAATTTAAGCAGAAAAAAGGGCGCAGTTTCGCTGCCAGTGCCTCTTATAATTTTACAAATAATGACGGTGTTGCCGACCAAAACTCACTCAATTTGTTTTATAACGCGACCGACCCCAACGACGTGATTCGGCGAATGCTCGATTTAACCAACAATACGGGTAGCCGAGTGAGTTTATTTAAATCCAGTTTACTTTTTGTCGAACCTTTTGCCAAACGTTTTTTCTGGGAAAGTTTCCTTAATCTCAGTCATCGTTCTGACAATGTGGACCGCGATGTGTTTGATTTAGCCAAAGAAAATGGTCGTCGAACACCCGTAGATAGCTTGAGCAGTTATTATAAAAACAATTACAATTATGCCCGAATAGGTAGTAGCATACGTTATTCGTTTAAGGGTTTGAACTTTTCGGCAGGATTAGCGGTACAAAGTTTTCAAATTGACGGAAGTTTTGCCTTTGGTGTCAACCCTGCCACCTCTTCGAGTCTTGGAGGGTTCAGCAAAATTAACCGTACTTTTACCACTTGGATTCCTAATGCGTCCTTAAACTATGACCTCAAAAACAACAGGTATTTGTGGTCAGGCTATGATGTAAGTGTCAATCAGCCTTCTACCCGTGATTTACAACCCGTAATTGACAACAGTAATCCCCTGATTATTCGTCAAGGGAACCCTGACTTATTGCCTTCGGTCAATCACAATATCAATCTTGGGTACAATATGTTTAATCCCGCAAGTTTTACGAGTATCAATGTAAACTTGTATTATTCGTACAATGTCAATCAAGTGATTTATAACCAACAAATTGACCCTAATACGCTGATTACGGTAACGAAGCCCGTAAATATATCGGGGGGACAAAATTTAGGATCTTATATTGGCTTTGGATTTCCTTTGAAAAAAACAAAAGCCACCATCAATTTCAATTTGAGTCCAGGTTTTAGCAAAAACTTAACCCCTATCAATGGCGTAATGAACCAAACGAATACCGATAGCTATCGTTTTGGTGTACGTCTTGACTTTACGCCAAGCGATAATTTTACCTTTTTCCCCAACGCCAACTGGAGCATAAGCAATACCCGTTATTCTATCAATACCGCTCAAAACCAGCAAATTATCAATCAAACCTATGGCGGAACGATGAATATACGATTGCCGAAGGATTTCTTTGTAAACTCAAATTTCAACTACCAAATCTATATCAACGAACGTTTTGGATTCAATCAACAAGTACCTATCCTCAATGCTTCGGTCTATAAAATTGTAGGAAAAGCCAAAAAAGCTGAAGTTAGGCTTTCGCTATATGATGCCTTCAATCGTAACTTGGGCGTGAGTCAGTTTGCCAATCAAAACTACGTGTCGCAAGAGCGTGTACAGACTTTAGCACGCTACTTTATGTTGAGCTTTACGTACAATATGCGGGGCATGAATACCAACATTAAACGCAGAGGAGGGTTTTTCTAATCTTACCACTTTTGAACAACAAAATCATGAAACAAATATTCACCTATTGCCTGTTGCTTACGGCTTATTGCTCTTTTGCCCAACAAACGGAGGGAATCGTTACGTATGAGTATAAATACTATTGGACGAAGGTAAACGCTCGTCTTACGTTTTTGAGCAAGGAAGAAAAAGACCGGATGAAGCTTACTTGGGGCAATGAAGAAGATGGACCTGGCACCAAGATGAAGTTAATTTTCAATGAGAAGCAGAGCGTCTATACGTATTTTAGTGAGCAGGGTCAATCGGACGATGGGCGGTATTCGTGGCGGCAAAGCGATTATTTGATTTATCGGAACTTTGACCAGCAAAAGCTCATCGAAAATCACGAAATGCTCGGAAAAACATTTCTTTTGGAGGATTCGCTGATGACTTACAACTGGCGCATACAAAACCAAATCAAAGACGTGGCAGGCTATGTGTGTATGAAAGCAGAGACGATTGACCCCATAAAAAACCAAAAAATTACTGCTTGGTTTGCACAAGACATTCCAGTATCGGCAGGGCCAGAGCGCCATTTCGGATTGCCTGGGTTGATATTGGAGTTGGACATTAATGATGGCGATGTCGTAGTGTCAGCCCAAAAAGTAGAGCTAAAAAACGTGGATAAAGACTTGGTTTTACCAAAAATGAAAGGAAAGAAAATCAAAAATAAAGATTACGACCAACTCCTCCAAAAGCACATTACTGATAGTATGAAAGCCCAGCGAAATCCTTACTGGTCGTTGCGGTATTAACGAAACATGAGTCATCCCGAAGATTGGCATGCGCAAGCGGCAGTATAAAGTGAGTGGGAGACGGCTATTCTTAATCTGTAAATCGGTATCGAAGCGTTTCGGTACCGATTTCCTGTTCTATGGCACCAGTTTCTGAGAAAAA
>JBGAUP010000261.1:0-9408 GCA_044228585.1 Runella sp.
GATTTGAACTTTAAAAATATGAAAATCTAAAAAAATACACCCAAGATGAAAACGGAGAAAGATAAAGATTTGCTCATTTACCAACTTCAAGAGCATAAAAAAGCAATGGAGGAAATGCTCGAAAATCAGTTTAAAATAATCGGGATTAAAGACTTGTTGATTTGCCGATTGTCGAAACGAATAGAAGAGTTAGAAAAGCTAACACAAAAGCCGTTTTATTCTTTCAGCAACCGAGACAATTAACCCCTAACACCGCTTCAAAAAAAGAAGCGGTGTTACCAGCACCGCCCCGAACCCGTAAAATAGTTTTTAACCCCGTTGTGTCTAAGTCTGCAACATAGCGCAACGAACAACAACGCAAATATAATGTACCACAATCCACAAAACATAATTAATCCTGATAAAGATTCATTTATTAGGAAGTTCAAGGAATCCGAAATCACTGACGAATCAGACATAACCGACCCCGTGCCGTTTGTGACGGTGAACGGGGCAACGTTTGCAAGTTTGGGCGACATTTCTTTTGTTTCTGGTGCGCCGAAAGCGGGGAAATCAAGTGTTACGGGCTTCATACTTGCAACCGCATTAATGAAAGACAAACCTAAAGATTTAGACTCTTTGGGGATTGTTTCCAATTACCAAGAGAGCCGCCCTATTATCTACATAGACACCGAACAGCACCCCGCCCACACTAAAAAGAGGCTCAAATTGGTACTTAAAATGGCAGGGGTTGAACGGCAAAACCCCGCCTTTTTTAAAGTGATGAATTGGCGAACCTTTCCACAACAACAACGCTATGATAATTTAATTCACGCTCTCGACATTTACAAAAATGCTTGTTTGTGGGTCATTGATGGAATCACCGACTTTGTGACCAGTGCCAACAACGAAGAAGCGGGTAATGTCCTTATAAGTCACCTTATGCAAAAGGCAAGCGAGAACAACGCGGCTATCATCCTACTAATCCACGAAAACCCACAAAACGGCAAACTACGCGGCCATATCGGAAGCGAAGCCGAGCGCAAATGCGGTGGGGCTATATCCATCAAAAAAGACCGTGAAAAAGGCGTACACTTCATAGAGCCGAAATACTTACGCGACGCTGAAGACTTTACGCCCGTCGTGTTTCGGTATGATACCATTCAAAACCGCATGGTATCAGTGGATTTGCAATCGGCACAAATAGCCATTCAAGAACAGCGGGAAAAGTCAAAAGGGAGTGAGACAAAGCAACTATACGCTAAATGTATGGGTACAGATACCACACTATCAAGAGCCGACTTTAGAAGACGGATAGAACGCGAAATAGACCCCGAAAACAAACGGACACCTCAAGCCCGCGAAATAGCTGCAAACCGAAAAATTGAGGATATGGTAAAGCGGTTCGGGCAAATGTCCGCTGTTTACCATCATTGAAGACCCCGAACCGTACCAACCCGCCCCATTTTGATTTTAGCATTATTCTAACAATCCATACATACCTACACCGCCAATATATAGATACATACACACATAAATATAATAGTAAATGTATGTATGTATGGATAAATAAGAAATTGTATTTAGTCGCTGAAAGAAAAAGAGTAGGCGCGTATTTGCCCCAAAAAAAGACCTTGTTTTTATGATATTTGGATTTGTTGCCCATTTTGTTTGTTTTTCGGAATAATATTTTGTGTTGAAAAATAGAAATATACCTACAAACATTCATACATACATACAAAACCCTATACATAGATAGATACGCCATTTTGTATGTATGGATAATTTGTAGGAATGGGCAAAATAGAGAAAACAGAATATTGTTTGGTTTTACCACAACTACAAAACCCCTTTAATACCATGATAGACCCCGAATTAGTAAGTAAAGCCGAATCCGTTTCAATCGTTGATTATTTGGCTTCAAAAAACATTGAGCCAGTAAAGGCCGCAGGCAAAGAACTGCTTTACCTTTCACCGCTCCGCAATGAAAAAGACCCGTCTTTTTACGTGAATCCAACAAAGAATAAATTCCGTGATTTTACCAATGAAGAACACAAGGGCAATGTATTTCGATTGGTTCAACTTTTGGAAGGTTGTAACTTTCCCCAAGCCGTAGCCAAATTGTTAGAGTTTGACGGTAAGCCCGTCGAAAAATACGCGAATCTTTTTCTTTCAGCGACCGAAATACAAAAGCCCATCCATCAGCAAACTATCATTACACAACCCGTTAAAAACCCCGTACTAATCAACTATCTGCAAGAAAGAAAAATACCCTACTCGTTGGGCAAAAAGTACCTTCACGAAGTAATGACCACGAAAAAAGATAGGGTTTATTTTTTGGTAGGTTTTCCCAACAATTCAGGCGGTTTTTCGCTTCGTAACAAATACTACAAAGGTTGTGAAGGTGTACAAGATATTACAACGTTTGATTTAGATAGTTGTAATAACGTAGCCGTTTTTGAAGGCTTTTTTGATTTCTTATCAGCATTGGTTTACTACGGACTGGAAGCCCCACGCATACCGACAGTTGTACTAGAAATTCGACCAGCAACCGAAAAAAGGCGTTGAGTTTCTTGCATTAAGTTGAAGTCGTCAACTGTTTTTCGACCGTGACAAATCAGGAGAAGAATGTTTTTTAAACTGATGCGCGACCGTGACGCGGGCTACCTGTGAAAGATTATTCAGGAATTTACGAAGGGTTTAACGATTTCAATGAATACCTAACGAAAACGCGGTAAAACTACCGAGATTGCAAATACTGTGTTTTGGTGCGCTTTTTGGCGACTGTACCGTTGATTGTACCTACACTTAATAAACTAAAAAAGCCCCCAAACAGCTTGTTTGAGGCTTTTACATTCCCGCAATGCGATTTTGTGACCCATAGGGGAATCGAACCCCTGTTTCAACCGTGAAAGGGTCGTGTCCTAACCGCTAGACGAATGGGTGAGCTGGTTATATATTCGCTGCGTGGGTGAAACGTGGTGCAAAGGTACGATTATTTTTGTTTGTGTCAACCTATGAGCCATTTTTTTAAAAAATATTACTCTTTGATTATTCCCTCTGCAGAAAGCGATTATTTTTTGAATCAGACTATTCGTATTAATATCGGGTACCTCTAATACTGCCGTGGCACATGATTCATAACTCTCTAACAAGGTAAGTTTTTGGTTAAATTGCCACTAAACAAGAGATAGAGAATAGCAGTGTAAAGCGCATGTGGCTACTCTTAATCTGTAGATAGTTACCGAAGGGTTTCGGCAGCGATTCCCTGTTCTATGACACCAATGTCTGAGAGAAAGCGGAATCCAATGACGCCAAGGATTAAATCACTTTTTTTACCATTACTTTTGTTGTTGCTTGGAGTCATGTCTGCCAAATTAGCAAAATGCTTTTTAGTTGATAATTTGTTGCGCTCTGTTCCTACTTCTGGTATAATTTGTTGCATTTATACTGGGTTTTTCTGTGAGCGTTGTCTGCTGACAAGGTGTCTTTTATCCGTCGGTCTTTTTGTGTAACATCAGTTACTACTTATTTTTGGCGAGTGTTCAGGGGTTACTTCAATTTCTTCACAAACTTCAAATGAGTTTGTTTCAACCCTTGCCTTTCGTAAAAGCGGTGGGTATTGAGGCGTTTTTTGTTGGCGGTTACCTCCAAAATCTCAAACTGGTTGCGTTGAGCTACTTCTACTAATTTTTGTATAAGTAAAGCACCCACACCTTTGCCCCGATAGTCAGCTCGGACAAACATTTCCTGAATCTCCCCTACTTTGCCGCAGTGGTGCAGTAGCCACTGGGCGTGTACACTCGCATAACCCACGCACAGGGTGTCGTCGTAAACTAAAAAATAATGGCAGTCGGGGTTTTGGAGATTATGGTTGAAAATGGATTGAAACGTTTCAAAATCAAACACTTCTTCTTCCAACTCACAGAGGAAGTCATAAATTATGGTAACATCTGAAGCAGTAGCGGGGTGGATGATAAAATTCATCGTGTGGATTGAAGGTTGGCTAAAATCTACCTAAGCCCTAAAACTCTTGCATGACATCTGACTCGTACACCAGCGTACCTTTTACGTTGCTGGAGGTGATGGACACCATGGCTTTCGCTACTTTTTCAGCTTCAATGGCGCGGTACTTAGCGGGAATGATGGGTTTGAAAAATTGGGCGAGCCTCTCTCCGATTTTTTCGCCCAAACGTGCTTCTGAGCGATGGCCTAAAAGCAATGAGGGACGAAAAATAAGTACGGTCTCGTAGCCTAATTGTTTGAGTTTTTCTTCAATATCACCTTTGACTCGGTTATAATAAAAGATTGATTTGTGGTTGGCGCCCATTGCGGTAATAATTGCAAAGCGTTTTGCACCGTTGGCCAGTGCCATCTGAGCAATTTCGTAGGGATATACGTAATCTACGCGATAAAATGCGGCTTTAGAACCCGCTTTTTTCATGGTTGTTCCCAAACAACAGAAAATGTCGTCTGCTTTGACGAGTGCGGGGTCGGGGTTGTCAAAGTCAAAAATGACAGGGGTTATTTTCGGATGGTTCAAGTCGAAGGGCTTGCGTGCGAACACTATTACTTGACTGTATTTTTCAGAAGCCAACAAGTTAGCTACTACTTTTCTCCCCACTAATCCCGTCCCACCGATTACCAGTGCTGTACGTTTCTCGGATGTCATGTATGTTGGAAGTGATTGGGTATATTTGAGATGATTGCTGTATGCGTATGGGGAAGTTAGGTAAAAAAAATGATAGCTGAAAATAATTAGCCAAGGATTTTATTTAACGGAGAAAATCTTAGAAGTCAAACTCAATCACATCGGGGTCGTTGAGGAGGCGTTTGGTGAGTTTTTCGTGGTTTCGCTCAGTACCTTGTACAATCCAAGTTCCACTGATGGTTTCGCCTACTCGACTTTGCACGCCACGCTTGGCATCCAGTTTTAACTCTTTGAAAATCATCTCATAATGTTTGAGCGTCTTTTGTTGAAATTGGCACACAATACGGTAATTTCGGAGCTGATTGCGCTGTTTAATAAGGTTTTGCAAGGGAACAAAAGCATATAAAACAACCAATACAATGCCCGATGACACAGAAGCTATCTCATAGTATCCTATTCCGACACACATGCCCAAAGCTGAAGTAGCCCATACAGTGGCAGCGGTGGTGATACCCACCACGCGGTTGTTTTCTCGAAAAATAATTCCACCCCCAATAAAACCAATCCCTGTGACAATATTGGCCGCGATACGTCCTGCATCACCCCCTAATTGGGTAGAAATAATCGTAAAAAGCGTGGAGCCTACGGCAATCAGAATCATGGTACGTAGTCCCGCCGATTTGCTGTGATATTCACGTTCTATGCCAATGAGTGCGCCAAGCCCCGCGGCAATCAGTAGTTTTAGTATATCTTCGTTAAGAAAAGAATAATCCACTTGTTTATAGGTTTACTGTTTGTTGGTTTATAGGTTTACTGTTTGTTGGTTTATAGGTTTACTGTTTGTTGGTTTATAGGTTTACTGTTTGTTGGTTTATAGGTTTATTCTAACTGTAAACCTTAAAACCCGTAAACCTATAAACTGTCTATTGATTCATCAATCCCTCAATTTCCTCGGCTTCGATGGGAATATGCTCCATGAGGTCAATATTTCCCGTTTCGGTAATGAGAATGTTGTTTTCGAGTCGAATTCCTAAACCCTCTTCTCGGATATAAATACCTGGTTCGCAGGTGAATACCATTCCAGGGGCAAACTTTCGATAACGACTCCCGACATCGTGTACATCAAGACCTAACAAGTGGGACGTGCCGTGCATAAAGTATTTTTTGTAAGCAGGCCAATCGGGGTCTTGCTTCTCGATGTCTTGTTTGGTCAAAAGCCCTAAACCCAACAACTCGCTTTCCATTACCTTAGCCACTTCGCTTTGGTAATCGTCCAGTACGTTTCCCGTAACCAGCATCGTACGGGCGGCTTTCATTACGCGCAAAACGGCCTCATACACTTCTCGTTGACGGGCTGAAAAACGTCCGTTGACAGGGATAGAACGCGTCAGGTCGGCGTTGTAGTTGGCGTATTCTGCGGCTACGTCGAGCAGTAAAATATCCCCTTCTTTACACTGCTGATTGTTTTCGATGTAATGCAGCACGCAGGAATTTTTGCCCGAAGCAATAATCGGCGTATAAGCAAAACCTTTTGAGCGTTGTCGTAGAAATTCGTGGGCAAATTCCGCTTCAATCTCGTATTCCCACACGTTAGGTTTGGTGAATTTGAGCGCCCTCATAAAGCCATCGTGGGTGATGTCAATGGCTTTTTTTAATAGTTCAATTTCTTGGGGCTGTTTGGTAGCCCGTAAAAAATACGTCAGCGGAGCAAGTCGTTCTAAGCGATGTAAAGGATAACGCTCTTTAAAATCCCTGATGTATCTTGCATCCCGCGATTGTATTTGGGAATCGTTGCGGGCGTGCTCGTTGGTGTTGAGATAAACGTAGTCGGCTTCAAACACCATTTGACTGAAAATAAGCTCAAATTGGTGCGTCCAATAGATACGTTGAATACCCGAGCGTTCGGTAGCTTGGGTTTTATTGAGTTTTTCGCCTTCCCATACGGCAATGGTTTCGTTGGTTTCGCGCAAAAACAGAACTTCTCGAAATTTAGGGTCAGGATGATCGGGAAAAAGCACCAAGATGGTTTCTTCTTGGTCAATGCCCGACAAATAAAACAAATCTGAATTTTGCTTAAAACCCATCGTACCGTCGGCATTGGTAGGCATGATGTCGTTGGCGTTCAAAACCGCCATACTTTTGGGCTTTAAAAGTTTGTAAAGCCGTTGGCGGTTTTGAACGAAAAGCTGAGCGTCTATGGGTGCGTAGCGCATTTGTGTACAGTAGTTTAACTTCTCAACCCTTCAATCTCTGCGATTGTTTTAGGAATGGGGGCGCCCAGAAGCTGTGCTCCGTCGTTGGTAATTAGGTAGTCATCTTCAATCCTCACCCCTCCAAAATCGTAATAGTTTTTTAATTGGGCATAGTTGACAAACTATTTGAACTTGCCTTGGCTCTCCCATAAATCAATCAACTCTGGGATAAAATAAAGCCCAGGTTCTACCGTCAATACAAACCCAGCTTCCAATTCCTTGGCCAAGCGTAGCGATTTGAGCCCCAACAAAGTACTGCGCGTGAGGCCATCTCGGTAGCCAATGTACTGCTCTCCAAGATTTTCCATGTCGTGTACATCATGCCCATCATGTGTCCTACGCCGTGCGGCATAAATAGACCCGGTACACCCAACGCCATCATTTCGTCAACGTCGCCCTTTAAAAGACCAAGATTTTTAAGCCCTTCGGCAATGGTACGCCACGCAATCAAATGGCAATCAAGGTATTTGGTGCCAGGATGGAGGGCATGAATGGCATTGAGATTGGCATTCAATACAATCTGATAAATCTCTTTTTTGCTGTTGCGTAAAGGTCTTATCAACGGGTATTACGGGTGATGTCGCCTGCGTAGTACGTAGCGGTTTCGGCCATCAAAATCTCTAAAACCAACCTTCCTTTGCTAAGGCGATTGCCGTAGTAGTGATTGTGGAGGGCTTGCCCATCTACCGACAAAATAATGGGATAAGACAAATCTCCACCGCCTTGGCGGGCTGTACCGTGTACAATCCCCGCAATTTCGTATTCGTATTTGCCCGATTGGGTAGCTCCTGATGGCGTTGAGGTGCATTTGTCCCGTGATATTTACGGCTGTGGAGAGCTCAACTATCTTCGTCGGTTTTGTAAGAACGTTGATTGACAGCGCTTTGATGAACTCTCTACGGAAGCTTTTGGGAAATTTCCGGCCAGCGGACTCCCCGTCCACTGGTGGAGTTTGAAGGTGTGTTCGGGACGGTAGGGAGGTAGATAATGTACCTACACTTGGCACTCAAACTTGATTTAATTTGGGATTCGAGGGCCGATTTTGGCAAAATTTTGCCTACCCCCACACGTTCGGCTTGTTCTTGCAAAGTAGGCTGTGTCCCCGCCCAAATCACATCTTCAATGGTGATTTCGTCGCCTACAATCCATTCTTCGCCCGACTCGACATCAATGAGGGCCGCGAGTCCTGCTTTGTCAAGTCCAAAATAATATAAAAAAGTACTGTCTTGGCGGAAATGATAGGTGTTGTCGGTGTAATTCATCCCGACTTCTTCGTTGCCCAAGAAAAGCAATAAGCCCGTTGAAACTGATTTTTTTAGCTGTTGACGCCGTCCGACGTAGGTATCTTTCGGAAACATAGGAGTATGGTTAATAATGTTGGGACAATATTAACCAATTCGTCGTACTAAGCTTTATTCCTACGGAAAAATATTCGAGAGTAAATTAAATAGCTCAATCAAAGACTACTTTGCCCAACGATATACGGTATTTTTTGGCTAAAAAGGTGGTGGCTGTCATTCCAGCACCGCCCCGTAGGAAACCTCAACAATGATGTACTTGTAAGAACTATACGGAGGGTTGTTGACGGCGACGCTTGCCATATTGAAAGCAATACCTCCTACGGCAAGTGTCTGTTGGGCAGGTACAAAAGTGCCAATACGTGGATCGTTTTCTCCTCCTATAATACCCGTTTCAATGGTTTCATTGTTGGACAAATAGACACTAAAGGTTAAGTCATCAATAGGAGTACTGGGTGAGCCATGAAATACACATACAGTTAGGGGTAGTAATTTTTTATTGAGTATTTGAAAGGAACTGTTTGAGCCGTGCAATTTCCGAAGCCAATGTTTTCCAACTTCAAAACAGTGGTGACTGTTTTTTGGGCAAATACGCCGTAAAAACAGCTTGAGACTAATAAAATGAGGATTGTTTTCATGGATTGAGGTGTTTTGTGGTTTGTTTCTTGAGCGCATCATACAAGAAATACTTGCTACTGGAATGGGGATTTAAAACTGAAATTTTGCCCATAAAGGGTTCGTACGCCATAGCTTAGTAAAACATTGCGACTAAAACGCCAATCGCCACCGTAGGCCAAAGTTACGGTTTTAAAGTTAAAAGGATTGGAAGCATCTCTTGTAAGTATTTCTGTAAAAAAGCTAAATTTTGGACTTCCATACCTTAAACTTAGGCCCATAAAATATTCTTGTTTGAGGTTGGTTCGGGGGGCGTTGAAGGTGGTATAGCGTACCATTCCCGTCTGAGCCACTTTTTTCGCCCGATTCCGACACAACCGTTTATCCAAACCGCCAGTCCATCTTGGGCTAAATTGAGACTATCAATCCTTCATTTTTATATAGGTATGATTTGCCAATCGCTACATCTACAAAAGAGGCGTTCCAATGTTCTTTCAAATAAAGTGTCGTTAATTGAGTAATACGGTCTTTTTGGAGTTTTTCAAGGTTATTGATTTTGTTTTGAGTCGCTTCAATTTCCTGTAAAACCAATTGTAGCGATACTCTAAAAATT
>JBGAUP010000262.1:0-8192 GCA_044228585.1 Runella sp.
TGGGTCTTAACGGCCATTACACTGGGCGTCTTATTAGGACATTTTCGTCCCGATTTAGCGTTGATGAAAGTCTTGGAAGAACCCATCAAAGGACGTTTTCTGGGGCAAGAATTGGAAATTGGGGCTACTTTTAGTGAAATGCTCGGTAAGACCTTTATCAGTGTCGTTAAACTCTTTATTAATCCCATTATTTTCTTGACCATTACTCTCGGCATTATTTCGATGGGCGATTTGAAAAAAGTGGGAAAAGTAGGGGCCAAAGCGTTGTTGTATTTTGAAGTTGTCACCACTATTGCCCTGATTGTCGGTATTATCGTGGCCAACATCATTCGTCCAGGAGATGGAGTAACCACTGATAATATCAAAGGGGGGGATATTTCCAAATACACCAAAACTGCCGAAACTTTCAGCTGGTGGAAGTTTTTTATGGACAACTCTACCCTTCAAGTATTGGTTGTAGCTATTGTGCTCGGGGTGTTTTTGAGTAACTATTCGGGTCGTCAGCGGGTGATAGATTTCCTGAATCCTATCTCAAAGGCGATATTCAAAGCCCTTCACCGCGTGATGCTTTTGGCGCCGATTGGGGCTTTTGGTGGAATGGCTTTTACCATCGGGAAGTACGGGATTAAAACCCTCCTGCCGCTTGCCAAACTCATGGGAACGGTGTATGTAACGATGGCCATTTTTGTCTGCGTGGTACTGTGGTACATTCTGCGAACGGCCAAGGTGGACTTATTCAAGTTTTTAAAATACATCCGCGAAGAGTTATTGATTGTCTTGGGAACCTCGTCTTCGGAGGCGGCCTTGCCTTCTTTGATGGAAAAGTTAGAAAAAATGGGTTGCTCTAAGTCGGTCGTAGGTCTGGTGGTGCCTGCGGGCTATTCATTCAACCTCGACGGTACGACGATTTATCTTTCAATGGCGGTGATCTTCTTGGCGCAAGTCTTTAATGTGCATCTTGACATCAGTCAAATGTTGACCATTATCGGTATTTTGATGGTTACGTCCAAAGGCGCCGCGGGGGTGACAGGCAGTGGGTTTATTGTATTGGCCTCTACCCTAACGGCACTCAAAGTGATTCCCGTCGAAGGATTAGCTTTACTGTTAGGCGTTGACCGCTTTATGTCGGAAGCACGCGCTATCACTAATTTTATTGGGAATGCCGTAGCAACGGTGTGGTTGGCCAACCACGAAAAGGAATTTGACCGCCGCAAAATGAACTACGCTTTCGGACACGTGGAGAAATTTGAAAATATAGAAACCGATAATTTGGATTAAACCTCCCGTATCATAATCACATGAGGAATCCCGTCTTCAAGATACTCTTCCCCCGTAGATTGAAAACCAAAGGATTCGTAAAACTTGAGTAAATACTGCTGCGCACCGATTTTGATGGGCTGAGAGCCATACAGTTTCTCACACTGTTGGATGGAGTAAGCCATTAATTTTTGACCAACCCCCTGCCCCCTTACTTTTTTTGAAGTAGCAACGCGCCCAATAGAAACATAACCTTCAAAAGATAAATTTACGTCAAAAAGACGGGTGTAAGCTACCAAATCGCCCTCATCGTCGTAGCCAAGACAGTGCCAAGCCACAAAATCTTTCCCATCCGCATCATGAAAGGGACAATTTTGCTCAACAATAAAAACGTCAATTCGCAATGCCAAAACGTCGTAAAGTTGGCGGAGCGTGAGGTTATTAAAAGGCAGGCATTGAAAGGTGATATTGGCCATTATACGGGAAGTTTAATAACTTTGGCAAAGGCTATGCGCCCCAGGCTATGCGCCCCAGGCTATGCGCCCCAATTCTAAAACTTTGCAAAGTTGACAAAATTTCTCAATTTTCATACGCATCATCTTTTGCAGCATTCCAACGAAAAAAGGGTTTACAACCTATTGATTCAGCACATTGACTCGTTTGAAAAATTAAAAAATAGCTGGGTCTCGGTAGGTATCCATCCATGGTATGCCGATGCTGAAAATTGGAGGCAGCAATTGCAAAAAGTAGAAGAATTAGCTCCCAATGAAAATGTACTGGCCATTGGCGAATGTGGTCTTGATCGTATGATTTCCATGCCCTTAGACAAACAACTATTCATTTTTAACGAGCAAGTAAAATTAGCCGAAAAACTGCGAAAACCTGTCATCATTCATTGTGTACGGGCTTTTAGTGAACTTCTCCAATGGAAAAAACAAAGAAAACCAACAGTTCCACTCATTGTCCACGGTTTTAATAACAAACCCGAAATTGCTCAGCAATTATTGACTCATCATTTCTATTTTTCGTTTGGAACAGCCTTGTTACAGCTCAACTCAAATGCCTCCAAAGTCATTAAAACCCTCCCTCCTGAAAAAATATTTTTGGAGAATGACGACCGTAGCATTCCTATTGAAATTATTTATGAAGCTGCTGCCACTCAACTACAAATCACTATTTCTGAGTTAAAAAATCAAATTTGGGCTAACTTTGCCGCGGTATTTCAACGGCAAGTGTAAGAGTTTATTAGCTTACCTGCTGGTCTGACTACCGTCTGAACCAACAAACCAATTTTAAAGAGTCAGGCTTAATTTCATTACTAAATAACTTTGCACTCTCTACTTTTAACTTTACACTGATAGAATGTCTGATTTGTCTTGGCTTTCCCGGACTCGCCTGATGATAGGCGACGAAGGATTGGATAAACTTCAAAACGCCCACGTTCTGGTGGTGGGGTTAGGAGGAGTTGGCTCTTTTGCTGCCGAATTTATCGCCCGTTCGGGGGTCGGTACGATGACCATCGTAGATGGCGACGTCGTTGACCCATCCAATCGTAACCGCCAGCTACCCGCCCTTGCTACTACCCACGGGCAATCTAAAGCTGAATTGATGGCTGAACGGCTTCTTGCCATTAATCCCGAATTAAAATTAACGGTCATCAAGGAGTTTTTAACCCCACAGAAGGTCCGCGAGATTTTGAGTGCTGCCCAGTATGACTATGTCATGGACTGTATTGATAGCATCACTCCCAAGCTAACACTCTTGGTAACGTCGTTGGAATACAAATACCCCATGATAAGCTCCATGGGAGCAGGTGGTAAGTACGACCCTACTCAATTGAAAGTGGCCGATTTGTTTGATACCTACGAGTGTTTATTGGCCCATTACGTCCGTAAACGACTCAAAAAATACGGCCTTACCTCAGGAATTAAGGCGGTTTTTTCGACCGAAAAGGTACAAAAAGATTCATTGATGCTGACTGATGGAAACAACTTCAAACGGTCGGCCTATGGCACTATTTCTTACCTTCCCGCTACTTTTGGCAGCGTGTGTGCATCGGTGGTCATTCGTGAGCTATTGGGTCAAAAAATAGTACTCCACAAAAATCCATTGAAAGAAATAAAGAAAAAACAACAGCAAAAAAAGCATAAGAAGGAGCAAAACAAGTAAATTTGGCAAAATCAGAATCAAATGGCATTTTCTTTACACCTCAATCACGACGCTAAAACACCTAAGTACAAGCAGATTGTAAAGTCGGTGATTGGCTCAATAGAACGTGGCGTGTTGAAGCAACATGACCAATTGCCTTCTATTAATGAGCTTAGTGAAGAATATTATTTAGCCCGCGATACTGTAGAGAAAGCCTACAAAGAATTGAAAGCATTAGGCATCATTGATTCTGTACGAGGCAAGGGCTACTATATTCTTAACGAAAAACCTAAGCAGATTCGAGTTTTGTTGGTGATGAACAAACTAAGTGCGTACAAAAAGGCGGTTTATGAGGCGTTTGTTAATACATTAGGAGAAATGGCGACGGTCAACCTGCACATTCATCACGGCAGTGCCCGTATGTTTCGCGATATTTTAAAAGAAAGCTTGGGGAATTACCATTATTACGTGATTATGCCTCATTTTTATGACGATGCCGACAAAGTCAATGTTTTAAATATTTTGAGTCAAATACCCACCAAAGAACTCATACTCTTAGACAAAGAATTTTCGGATCTTTCAGGAAACTATACCAGTGTCTATCAAGATTTTACTAATGATATTTATAATGCATTGGAGTCGGGAAGAGATTTGTTAGTTTTCGGAATTTTTGCGCCCATTACCATAAACCAGGTCGTATTATCGCCAAAGCCTCCGACGAAAATGATTTATCAGGCCGAGTTTATGTGGTTTTAGAAGATTCTGACTTAGCCGAATTAGTAAAAAAGACCAGACAACAAAACCTGGTCTTAGGGAAAGAAGTAGGAATATTATCATTTAATGATACTCCCCTCAAAGAAGTATTGGCCAATGGAATCTCCGTTATCTCGACCAATCACGAGCAAATGGGACGAACCGCTGCGGAGTTGATTTTAAAGGGAAAAACCATGAATATTAAGAATCCTTTCGGTCTCATTCGGCGTGGCTCTCTCTAAAACTATTTTGACTTATACCAATCCTTTCAACAAATCGGGTAACAATCCAAAGAAAAGAGTGATAATAGTAGTAGCAATCAAGACCAAACGATAAAAAGGAGGTATCTTGATTGTACCCAGCTCCCCTTCACGCATATAAGCAGCGATAATGGCTTTGAAGTAGTAATAAATTCCTATGGCCGACATCAAAACCGCCACCACCAATATCCAAGTAATCCCTCGCTCAACAATGCTGGAAAAGACAAAAAACTTACCCCAAAAGCCTGCTGTGAGTGGAATCCCTGCCAAAGACAGCATCGAAACGGTAAGTACAAAGGCCAATAATGGATTTTTCTTCCCCAAGCCGTTGAAGGCTTGAAAGCTTTCCGAAACTTCATAAGAACGTACCCCTGTTTCTTTCGCTACAATCATCAAGACGCCAAAGGCACTGATGGTTGCTAAAGAATAGGCCAAAGAATAAAATACAATCGCACTTTGCGATTGGGTAGTTAAAGCGGTTAAACTCAGGAGCAAATAGCCCGCATGTGAAATGCTCGAATAGGCCATCATTCGTTTGAAACTACTTTGATATACTGCCGTAATATTGCCCGCTATCAATGTCAACACTGTGATTGCGGCCATGGTCACCCACCAAAAATTATAAATACCTGAGAAAGAACCAGAAAGCAGGCGATAAATGGCCGCAAAACCCGCCGTTTTGACAATGGTTGACATGAATGCTGTAAAAACAGTGGGAGCGCCATCGTACACATCAGGTGTCCAGAAATGAAAAGGAGCAGCAGAAACTTTAAACAACAATCCTATCAACAACATCAACAGTCCCACATATAACATCACGGAGGGATTAGAATTGGTCAAAACATACGACTTGAGCGCTGTAATATTAAAAGAACCCGTAGCCCCATACAGCAACGCCATTCCAAAAAGCATAATCCCCGTAGCAAAAGCACCCATTAAGAAATATTTGAGGGCGGCTTCGTTGGAGCGTAAGTTTTTCTTATCACTTCCCGTGAGGACATACATCGAAACCGACAGAATTTCTACTCCTACAAACAGCATAATGAGATTTTCAAAACCAATCATCATAATCGCTCCCACCAAAGAAAATAGCATAATCGCGTAGTATTCAGCAGGTTGAGCCGATTCATCCCCTATAAAACCACGCGTCAAAGCCACAATCAGAAGGGCAGATAGTAAAACAATACCCGAAAACGCCATCGTCAACTTGCTTTCAAAAAGCATATTTTTGAAATACAACGACGGAACATCGTTCCAGTTGACAAAATTGGCTGCCAGTACAATCACCAACACCAGAAGGGTAGCTGGCAATAAAAGATTTTTCGATTTCTGAAAACCCAGAAACAAAACCAAAAGGCCGAATATAGAAAGGAGTACGATTGGAAGCATTTTCTTAATTTTTCAATTTGAAACGGGGGCGGTTTGCCGCTGTGACGCCCGTACGATGAGATAATTTAAAAATAAGCGTATTCTCAAATTAATAATGAATCATTTGTAAAAGATTACTTACTGCGGGTTCAGTCAATTTCAAAAAAGAATTAGGGTACAGTCCCATCCAAAATACCATTACTACCAAAGGAAGCAATACCGCCCGTTCGCTAAACGACAAGTCGGCAAAATGCTCAGTAAAAGATGATTTATTACCAAACATTGATTTTTGGAACAAACGAAGCATATACACCGCTCCCAAAATAATGGTGGTTCCTGCAATCGCCCCCAACCATACATTGGATTCATACACGCCACGCAACAATAAAAACTCGCCTACAAAACCGTTGGTTAAAGGTAAAGCCACGCTCCCCAACATCAGAATCATGAAGTAAACCGTCAGATTGGGAGTACGTTGCGTAATACCGCCCAACTGCTCAATGTTGCGGGTCTTGGTACGCGAAAAGATAATCTCAATGATAAAAAACAACCCAACCACATTGATTCCATGCGCCAACATCTGAATCAAAGCTCCTTGTACCCCACTCAATGTTTGAGAAAATACACCTGCTGCCATCAAACCTACGTGGGCGAAAGACGAATAAGCAATCAAACGCTTCATGTCGCGCTGCTGAATGGCAATAATAGAGCCATATACAATGCCAATTACCGAAAGTACAATGGCAGTGGTACCCCAAGCTTGAAGCCCAAGGGGGACGATGGGCAAAATGAACCGAATTACACCATAAACGCCCATTTTTAGCATAATCCCCGCCAAAAGCATGGTAGCAGGGGTGGGCGATTCGGTATAAGTATCAGGCTGCCAAGTATGGAAAGGAAAAACGGGCATTTTAATGGCAAAAGCAATAAAGAACGCCCAAAAAATCCAACCTTGCTTTTGAGCATCTAAAGCCAGTTTATAGAAAGCCGAAATTTCGGAAGTATGCCCTTGTCCTGAGGTAGTTTGATAATACAAATACACCAACGCTACCAACATAAACAGACTCCCAAAAATAGTATAAACAAAAAACTTAAAAGTAACTTTGATGCGGTCTTCTCCCCCCCAAACGGCCGCCAAGAAATAAACGGGAATAAGGGCTGCTTCAAAGAATAGATAAAATAAAAACGCATCTGTCGCTGTAAAGACCCCCATCAGTGCCGATTGCATGAAAAGAATCAGTGCATAAAAAGTAGAAGCATTTTTGTAGGGTTGACGGAAAGTAGAAAGAATAATCAGCGGCGTCAGAAATGCAGTCAGCATGACCAACAACAAACTAATACCATCAATACTACCTGCAAATGAAATCCCTGCCGACTGAATCCACGGATAGCTAAAACCAAATTGCTGCGAGGCAGTAGGCTGAAACTGTGCATAAATGACTACTGCCAATACTAACTCAATAGCAGCACCAATAAGAGCCAGTTGTTTGGCACTGTTGTTCTTTGTAATTAATGAAACTATCCCCGCAATCAACGGAATGAGTATAAGTGAAAGTGTAAGCATTTTCGCGTTTTTAGATTTTATTGATTGTATGTGGATTTTAACTAAGAGATGAACTACACCAATTTTGTATCTCTACCTAAAATCTCAAACATCTAATAAGTTCATTTCAATAAAAAGTTCCAAGCCAAAACCACCAGTATTCCAAGAACCATTGCGAATACATAAAAGCCCGTTTCGCCCGTTTGTAACAAGCGCAAACGTCCTGCAAAAAACTGCACCAAACGCCCAGAACCATTCACGACCAAATCAATCAGGAACTCCCCAAAGCTGTGTAATACGTCAGAAAGTTTACGCATCGGATTGACAAAAACCGCGTCGTAAAGCTCATCCACGTAATATTTATTTTGTAGTACCTTAGGAAAGCCTGTTACGTCTTTGTCCGCGGCAGGCACAGTGGCTTTGCTAATAAATAAATTGTAAGCAAACACAATCGCCAATACTGCCGCCCCTACCGACACTCCCATCAGGATATATTCGGTAGAATGTTCCAAATGGCCTTCAAACAGCGTAGGATTGACTTGCTTTGAAAGTTCAAAAAGGGGCGCCATAAAATGCGACAATGACTCTCCACCTCCTAATACGTGAGGAATGTTCATTAAACCACCCACTGCCGACAAAACCGCCAGAATCATCAATGGCACAGTCATCGTCAATGGCGATTCGTGCAAGTGATGCTCTTGTTCGTGCGTTCCACGGAATTCACCAAAAAAAGTCACAAACAACAAACGGAACATATAAAAAGCCGTCATCATAGCCCCCGCAATACCCAAGCCCCACATCACTTTGTTGTGTTCAAATACGTGGGCTAAAATTTCGTCTTTGGAGAAGAAACCTGATAGAGG
>JBGAUP010000263.1:0-8178 GCA_044228585.1 Runella sp.
TCAAAGCTTTAAAGAACTCCTTCGTTTTCGATTAGAGTTAAATAGTAAAGTAAGAGCTATCAAAGCATCCTAATTTTAAGTAGGCAGTAATCGGTTGGCTGTAAGCGGCAGATAAAGTATCAATTCTTAACTGCCCACTGCCCACTGCCCACTGCCCACTGCCTGCTACTATGAAAAGAAGAGGCTTAATTATCGGCATCTCATTGGCTATTTTATTCGCCAGCTGGTGGGGCTTTAGGCGGTGGCAAATCTATTCCGCTTCTGTCTGGAAGCTTCTCCCAGAGAATGTTTTCTTCTTAGTTCAAAGCCAAAGATTACAGGACACTACTTACAAGGTTCAGAAAGGGGGTATTGATATGCGGGAAGTACCGCTGTTAGACTTAGCCGCCCGTCAGATAGATTTATTTCGTTCTCTATCCGATGATAGTACTCGCGCTGACCAACTGCTCAAAGGGTGTTCTATTTCATACGCTCTTCAAAAAACTTCCAGTGGGCGCTTAACTTACCTTGTTTTTTTACCTTTAGAAGCGTTCCAAAGTTATGGTTGGTTGGAAGGCCCCACGTCCTCAAAAGTACGAGTGACCTCTCACATTCATAATGGTCAAAAAATTTATGACGTCACCAACCCCAACTCTGAGCCTTTATTTGCCTATACATTTTTCAACAACTTTTTAGTTTCTTGTACTTCGGGCGACGTGCTGGAGGATTGGATACGGTTCGCCACAAGCACGCTCCGTGCTACCAGCGTCAGCCGTTTTGAAAATGTCAAACAAGACGGTAGCGAACTGAGTATCTACTTAGATAATGTGCTTCTTTCGGAGGTACTTCGTAAAGATGATTTGGCCAATCCCAATGCGGGATTGCTTCATTTTTTGTCATTTTTGCCCCAAACCGAAGCACTCCATTTAGATAAATTTTTCTCTACTAAAAACCCTACTTTCACTTCCAAAGGCAAAAAAGTAAAAATAGAGGGTTATCTGGAAGCACTCAATAATCAGAAAGCAAGTCCTTTAAAAAGTACTTTTTTTATTCCCAACAATACCGCAGTAATGTACCGGCTGGGATTCGACGACGGTGTCAGCTTCGTCCGAAAGCTACGTCCTCAGTTGAATAACATTTCCTCAGACTCTGTCAATCAGGCCCGGAAAAAGCTCTTAACTTTATTAGGAAATGCCCGATTAGATTCATTTTATCGAAGTATAAACCGAGAATTAATTTTGTGCCAATTAGAACCCAACAATGTACTCATCAAAGGTCAGGTTCTACTACAACAAGTACATCCTAAGAATGGACTCGAAGGTTTTTTTAGGCGATTATCGGTACTTTTCAACAACGATAAAGGAACACCCTACGAGCCTTTTCAAGGCGGGTATGTCTATAAAATCAATTGGTTTGAACTGCCTTCTGTATTGTTTGGAGGACTCTTCAAAGGCTTTCCAAAGTGTTATGTTGCATTTCACAAAAACTTTGTTGTCTATGCCAACGACTCACAAGTATTAAAAGACTATCTTATTGATTTGGAATATCAACGTACTTGGGCCAACTCAGCAGTACATAATGCTTTTTTGGAAAAAACCTTGAGTGCTTCTAATTTCACCCTCGCCGTTAGTCCGCGCAAAAGTAAAGACTACATGGGGGCAGGATTTATGAATGAGCTATTCCAAAACCTCAACTACGACATCAGCGAGCAGCTCCCGTTCGATCAGTTGATATTTCAATCAGCCTACAAAAACGAACGAGCCTATTCTTCGCTAACTTTCGGTCGTCTCAACAAAGCTACTACTGCCAAAACCCTCAATAAAGTCTTCCTCCAACAGGAACAACCCCTTGAGTCGGCGCCTGCCGAAGGTATGTACACTGTACGAAATTATCCGAGTGGATTAGAAAAAATCGTTGTAGTGACTCCATCTCATGAGCTACAAAATCCTTTTGCTGAAGACCAAAAACGGAAAATAATACAATTGGATGCCCCCATGGTAGGAGATATTTACTCCGTTGACTTTTTGAGCATTGGCCGTTTACAATACGTTTTTGCGACCGAAAAAAGTCTAAATGTGATAGATGAAGATGACCAGCAACGCTACATGGCTCTCCCACCCGTACGCCTACCCGTGGGTCGAACCATACGCAGTTTCCAGCGGCTCGAAAGCGGAATTGAAGGCAGTTTTCGCTTTTTGGTTATTGATACGGCTGGCTTTCTATACCTCTGGAATAGCCCCAGCCAACCGCCCGTTGTCCTTAATCGTTCACGACCATTTACTGATTTGTTGTTGCCCATTCACGAGGTAGAATACCAAGGCAAACGTCATTTCCTTTTTACCCAAGCCACTGGACAGGTAGGACTCATCAGCGAAACAGGCGTCGTACCCGAACCCTACAAGTTAGAACTTAAAACTACTTTTTCAGGGCCATTTTTTGGGGTATTCATGCCCGAAAGCGGAACTACCAACCTTATTGGCGTGAGCAAATACGGCGAATTGTTTGAAATAACATTAGCGGGCAATGTTACCAAAAAAGTACAGCTATTTCGTTCAGACCCGACTTCTTTCTTCCGTGCAAAAGCCGCCCTCAACAACCGCGACTGGATTTTATTCCGAGAATCTGAAACTCAGTTTGCTGTTTTGGAAAAAAATGGAAAAGAACTCTTCTCCGCCAAAGGACTCATTGCTGACCAAAAACAAGTTCAATACCACTTTTTGAGTTCCGAGGTGAAGTTCTTGAGTGTTAAGTCGGGCAATTTCACCACCTTATACGACTTAAAAGGCAATCAGATTGGGGACAAACCCTTCCCCAGCGAAATCCCTGTTCGGGTAAGTTTAGTGGAAGGTTACAACAAACTATTGATTTACAGTTACGCCAATAAAAAGCTACAAACTTGGTCGCTGAAGCTTAGATAAGCTTTGCGTTTACTACTTTTTGATGGCTATGAAGCAATTAGCAAAATATAGTATTCTTCTCGTTTTCTCTCTCCTTTGGGTAGTAGGCTGTCATCCTATATTTCGCCGAGCTGCGTTTGAGTGGGGACTAACCCAAGATTCCTATCGTTACGGTGACTTGTATCGCCTCTCTAACTTAGCGCAGTTTAAGCAACCCACCGAAGTTTGTCCAAAAAAATTTGCTAACACTCACTCCAAAAACAACGTAGCCCTCTACATCATCGGTGACAGTTTTACCGAAAAAGAACGTATCAACGCCAGCGATTTCAACACAAATGGCTACCTGAGACTCCATTGGAACGACTCGCTCCACACCTCGTTAGACTCCAGCAAACGTAACATTTTAGTCCTACAGACCGTGGAAAGGCATTTTCGAGAACACTTTGCTGCGCCAGTTCACCAGTTAATCATTGACAACGGGCGACATACGGCTTCGGAGTCACAAAAAGACGTCGCTGTTCAGCAATCCAATGTACAAGACATCTTTCTAATGGCGTACAAAGACGCAGAGAAGATACTCAAAGAAAGTGAAGAATCTTTGATAAGTTTTTTGTTTTCGGGCGATTTCTTTTTGCGTTTTAAAGAATGGAAAGCTGCTCTTAATCTCCACTATTTTGGGCGTCACAGCGACCAAGTAGCTCTTTCTCCTGACGGAAAAAATATTCTCTTTTGTTGGGATACTGACTCCAGCCGTATTACATCCTCTTTTAAGTATCTTCCTGACAACGAACTCATTAACTTAGTTCAACAAGTCAATCAAACCAGAGAATATTATCGAAAACAAGGATTCAACGAGGTGTATTTGTCAATCATTCCCAACAAAACCAGTATTGTTGCGCCAGAAATGGGGAACTACAATCACTTAATCGAACGAGTCCAACAACATCCACTGCTCCAAACACCCTTCATTGACATCTGGACAACTTTTTCAAAAAATCGCCAAACAGTTTACAGCCTTAGCGATACCCATTGGAGCTGCCAAGGCCAAATGCTATGGTTGGAAGAAATCAACCGTCGTTTAGAGTAAAACAGCTATTTTGTAGAGACCTCCGAACAAAATGCCCCTTTGCATTGTATTATTTGGTATACTCCATTACCAAAGTCTCGCAATGCCTCTCCGTTTTATCCAGCTATCCATACTGTTTTTTGTATTCTTGTATTGGCAAGAAGTTGTGGCACAAGACCAGTCCAAGTGGTACAAAAAATTTCACCCTGACACACTCGTCAACCGCGATGTAACGTTTTTTCCAATGCCCATCGTCCAAAGCTCTCCCGAAACAGGAGTAAGGGTTGGCTTTTCGTTAGACTATTTTTTCAATACGGGGCAGTCGCAAGACAGCATTCAGAGTAGAGACTCATTTGCTTGGTTAGTAGCCACTTACAGTACGCGACGCCAATTGGTGATTGAACCTATCTGGCAAATTTATACCCGAAATGAAAAGTATTTACTACGTGGACAAGCAGGTCATACCGATTTTTCCGAATATTTCTGGGGTATAGGCCGCGAAGTATTAAACTTAGATAGCCCTACCAACATGTTTTATTCCCGCACTTACTTGCAGGGGGAGTTCCTAAGAAAAATTGTTCCTAATGTTTTTGCGGGATTGCAACTACAAGTAAGCGCAACCCGCAATATCACTTTTGACAGTTCAACTGGCGACTTACTTAATGATGTACGAGGACGCAACAGTAGCCACACGGCTGGAATTGGCCCTAATCTCATTTTCGATTTTCGCAACAACCCTTTTAGCCCTACCCAAGGCTGGTTTTTAGAGCTAAGTTATGTCCCGCACAATCGCAAATTACAAAGTGAATATACCTTCAAAGAAGTACTCGTAGATGGGCGTAAGTATTTTGAACTTCCTAAGAATCAATTCATTGGCTTTCAAACATTAGGAAATTTTTCTTGGGGAGACGTCCCGCTTCGGGAGTTACCCCGATTAGGTGGCTCAAATATGATGCGAGGTATAGTACAAGGCCGCTATCGCGATAAAAATATGATGGCATTACAGGCAGAATACCGCAAAGGGCTAAACCGATTTCTTAAAATAGCCGCCTTTAGTGGTGCTGGGATGGTGAGCGAAAATGTTCGTAATTTTTCTAAGCAAAATATTTACTTTACTTATGGCCTGGGTTTAAGGATTTTGGTCAACAAAAAGAAAAACCTCTATTCTCGCGTTGACATAGCCCGTTCTTCTGAGGGAAATTTTGCGTTTTATTTTAAATTGATGGATGCTTTTTAAAAAAAATCCCCACAAACAGCATGTTTTGGGGATTTTGTAGGACGTAGGGGACTCGAACCCATGACCTCCGCCCTGTCAAGGCGGCGCTCTGAACCAACTGAGCTAACATCCTATTTTGAGGCTGCAAATATACTAACTTTATGAAGCACTCAAAGGACTACGATAGATTTTTTGTGATGGAATACGCCGTAAAATAAGCAACCCTACCACGAAAATAACCGCCAGAAACAATATGCTATTTCGCATTCCCGATATTTGGGTAATAACGCCAAAAATCGTCGTTCCCAAAAAAGTCGAAAACTTATCACACACGTCGTAAAAACTGAAATAAGAAGCCGTATCGGGGGTATTGTCGGGCAAAAGTTTGGCATAGGTCGAACGCGAAAGCGACTGTACGCCCCCCATCACAAAGCCAATCCCAGCCGCTAATCCGTAAAACTGCATTTCGGTATAAACAAAATAAGCGGTAATACACACGCCAATCCAAATAAACAAAATAGCCGCAATGGTTTTGGTATTTCCCCACTTCCCCGATAACACTGCTGCGCAGTAAGCCCCAACAATGGCCAACAATTGTAAGAGTAATATCGTAACAATCAAGGCATTATCTGGCAAATGCAGTTCGTTGCTCCCAAAAAGTGTCCCGATATACATCACCGTTTGTACACCCATATTATAAAAGAAGAACGCCACCAAAAACCGTTTCGTAATGGGTAGGTGGCTGAGCTCTGCCAATACTTTTTTCAGCTCCCGAAAACCATTCCATATCCATCCACCTTCTCGTTTTTCGACCGACGGACTTCCATTGGGTAAATAATAGAACACGCAGTCCCTGAGTCAATACCTCCATACCAATCGGGCTTGATAAGCATGGTCAAGTTAAAAATCAGGAGCAATACACTGCCCAAATACCCCATCGTAAACCCACGTGCGGAGAGTTTATCAAACCGATTTTCAGTAGCAATTTCGGGTAAATACGCATTATAAAATACAATACTTCCCGACCAACCAATCAGAGAAACTGTAAAGGCAACTACTCCCAATGAAAGATTCTCACGGTCAAAAAAGTATAATAACAGGCAGCAAAATGCGCCGAGATAAACAAAAAATTGCATAAACCGTTTCTTTTTCCCACTAAAGTCAGCGATAGCCCCAAGCACGGGGTTGACAATTGCGATAAACAAAAAAGCGAACGATACGGCAAAAGAAAACAAAGCAGAATTATTGACGTTAACCCCAAAAAATTCTACATCGGGTCCTCCTTGGGCATTTACGGCCGTATTACTAAAGTAGATAGGAAAAATCGCCGAAACAATCACGAGCGAATGTACGGAGTTAGCCCAATCGTACATGCACCAAGCATTCAATACCGAAGGTTTGTTTTTTTGCATAGCTTTTCAGATTTATTTTGCCTTCTCACTTCAGACTCCCCACTCCTGATTTTTTTGTAAAATAATATACAGGAATCCCTACTGCCGCAATGAGTAGCCCCATACCCGTATCAAAACGCGTCTTATTGTCAATCAGCAAAATAAGACATATTCCCAAAGTCACCAAAATATACAGAGCAGGTACAAAAGGAAAGCCAAAAGCTTTATAGGGACGCTCGGTGGTAGGCTCTTTTTTACGCAAGACAAAAATACCAGCAATTGTAACCATATAAAAAATCAACGATCCAAAAGTACAGTAGTTGAGCAGTTCGCCGTAAGTGCCAGACAAGCACAACAAACTCGCCCACAAACACTGCAACCACAGTGCTTTGGCAGGAACGGCGTTAGCATTTAAAGCCGAAGCTTGCTTCAAAAATAATCCATCCTGCGCCATGGCATAGTACAAACGCGCACCCGCCAAAATAAGACCATTGTTACACCCAAAAGTAGAAATCATAATTAAGGCTGCCATGATACCCGCCGCCGCATCGCTAAAAATCACCGACATCGCTGCCGTAGCTACGCGGTCATAATCCGCAAATTGAATCCCTTTGGCAAGTACGTCGGTACCGTCGGGCGTTCCCTTTAGAGGTAAAATACTCAAATAGGCTACGTTGGCCAGTAAATAAATAACGGTCACGATTAGAGTGCCAAAGAAAAGACTTCTCGGAATATTTTTCTTTGGGTTTTTGATTTCACCCGCAATAAAAGTAACGTTGTTCCAAGCATCGGACGAAAACAAAGAACCAATCATCGAAACACCCAGCGCCATTAACAAAGCAATCCCCCCAATGGGTGTCACGCCCCCGTCCGAGGTAGATTTAGAAGCCGACCAAGCATGTTCAAGGTTTTGAGACAGCATACCGCTCTCAAAACCATAACCTATACCGATTAGAATCAACCCAAACAGGGCAACTAATTTAGCAATAGTGAACACATTCTGAATCAATTTCCCGCTTTGAATACCACGGGTATTGATATAGGTAAGCAATACGATACTGGCAATAGCGTACAACGACCCTACCGACATCTTCACACTCCCTAAAGCCCACAAAACATTTTCGGGATTCAGGATCGGGAAAAATACCGCAGAATACTTCGTAAAAGCCACGGCTACCGCCGCAATCGTACCCGTTTGAATCACCATAAAAACAGTCCAACCGTACACAAAGCTTGTCAGTGGTCCAAAAGCCCGTTGAATATAAATGTACTGCCCGCCTGCCTTCGGCATCATCCCTGCCAATTCGCCATAACTCAAAGCAGCGGCCACCGTCACCACCCCCGTAATGAGCCAAATAAGTAAAAGCCAACCCGTTGAGCCGACGTTACGTGCCATATCGGCACTGACAATAAAGATTCCTGAGCCAATCATGGCGCCTGATACGAGCATCGTGGCATCAAGCAAACCAAGTGACTGCTTGAATTGGGGAGATTTTGAGTCGGACATGAAGTAAAAGAAAAGGTTAGGTTAGAAGGCAAATATAAAAATTTCTAACAAATCCGTCTCCTCTGTCTTCCATTTTACCCAAAAAGTTTGGCAGAACAGTCCTACTTAACTAATTTTGCCCT
>JBGAUP010000264.1:0-8154 GCA_044228585.1 Runella sp.
AATGCTTGGATTGATGGATTTAAGGCTCTTTTAGTCAGGTTTGAATTCTCTGTAAGAAATTGGATGGCTTTGCATTTTATCGCATTCTCAGTCATTTTTTTAAGAAAAATCAATAAAAAACAAAAAGTTTAAACAGCTTCCTTACTTTATTTCCACTGTACATGCCTTCTTTATAGATATTTGCCTTCTCATTGGTGACAAAAAGCACTAATTCGGCATCGTCAGTGCTATTGATTTGGATAGGTTCATTCTTAAATACGATTCCTTCCTTTTTATTCAACGCCACTTCATTGTTCACTTTTATGCTGCCTTTAAAAACATAAAGCAAACTTGTAAGCCCTTGTTTGGGCATAATTGGCAAGCCAATGTTAGTTTGGGATAGTAACTTGGTATCGTAAATCCACGTTTCGCTACTAAATTGGAAAATGGTTTCACTTGTTCCAGAGGCAATCAATCGCCATTCATTTATGCTATGCAGTTTATCTAAATCCCAAAAAGTTACTGTTGGTTTTAAGTCTTTTTCTCCAGGTCTTATAAATATCTGCAAACCTTCCAATGGCTCATCTTCATTCATCATGGTCTCTTCATGGTAAAAAAGTTTGCCAGCTTTCATATACATCATTCGCTCTTTGCCAATGATTTCTTCGTAGCCTTCACTGTCTCTGTGCAAACCTTTGCCGCTTCTGAAATAGGAAAGAATTTCATCGTTGATGTGCGGGTGCATCGGAATAGTAGCATTCCCTCTCACTTCGGCATGGTCTATTCGTCCAATACTCCCAATACCAGTATCATCATGGCCTATTGCCAATCCAGGGTACAAAATTTGAATCGGACCTCTGCTACTAAAATATTTTTGCTCTATTTTATGTATCATCTAATTATTGGAATTTTATAGAAAACCAAGCCATCATCACGTTTCCGTGAAAATGTATTAATTCACTAATACCTTTAAAATTAGGAAATTTAGAAGTGTAATTGTGATGAAAACCAATAACAGAAGTGAGCCAAATACCTATAAAAAGGTATAAAATGATGTTGATTGGTATTTCGTTACTTTTCATTTTTAAATAAGCGTTGTGCCAATTCTGGAAAACGTACCGCAGAGGTAATCCAAATAAAGCTTTGAATGATGACTAAAAACAGAACCCCTTGTCCAGTTGTAAAATGTACTGCCATTGCACCGCCCATATAGGCTATCATCAATAATGCACCAACAACGCCTGTACGTGGAATTAGAAATAGCACCACCATCACCAATTCTAAGACACCCAGAAGTGTTGTGTTGCTTTGCCCCCCAAAGGCTTTAACCATTTCATCGGGAGGATTTGTTAGTTTCATAAAACCGCTACCAACAAGTACAAGAGACAAAAGGGCAGCCAATACCCAACCAATAATGTTTTTCGTTTTGCTATTCATGTGAATTTTTTTAATTTTTTTGCAAACGTATTCAAGTAACGGTATATATTTGTTATCTGTTACAAAAAGAATAGCGGTTACAAAAAGGATAGTATATGATGGTACGACATAGCAAAGCCTCCTGCGAAAAAGCACAATTGGCTATACAAGACACCTTAGATGTAGTCGGGGGTAAGTGGAAATTGGTGTTGATTTCGGTTTTACGAAATGGCAAGATGAGGTTTAGAGAGTTATCCAGGGAAGTTGGTATCTCTCCAAGAATTCTATCAAAAGAATTACAGGAATTGGAAATAAACGGTTTGGTAACCAGAACAGTATGTGATACAAAACCTATCACCGTAGAATACTCCCTAACGGAATATAGTAAAACGCTATCTGAAGTGATAGTAGCGATGCACAAATGGGGTGTTGAGCATAGAAAAAAAGTAATGGGGTAATGTAAATTATCAATTCAGCCGATACTCCAGCGGACTTACCCCCACTTTTTGCTTAAAAAATCGAGCAAAATGCTGGGGGTATTTGAAGCCCAATTCGTACGCTACCTCGCTGATTGATTTGGTCGAATCAAGTACTCGTTCTTTAGCTACTTCGAGGAGTTTCAAATGAATAAATTCTAAGGCAGATTTCCCCGTTTCTTTTTTGACCAAATCGCCAAAATAATTGGTCGAAAGGTGAAGTGCGTCAGCAAAGTAAGCTACATTTGGTAAGCCATTGATTTTCAATTGATCACTCCATAAGTAGTCGTTAATCTTCTGTTCAAATTGTTCAATTAGTCCATGATTGACGTGTTCACGCGTGATAAATTGGCGATCGTAAAAACGAGAACAATATTTCAACAATAACTCTAAATTGGCTACAATCAGTTTTTTGCTGTGTTTATCAATATTCTGACTGATTTCTGTGATGATATTTGTGTAGCAGTGATCCACAATTTCTCTTTCTCTGTCCGACAGATGTAACGATTCATGTAGCTCGTAACTGAAAAAAGTGTATTCATGAATTAGCTTCCCCAAATTCGTACCCTTAATGAGGTCAGGATGAAAAATCAATGCCTTGCCGTAGGGTTGATGTATTTCCCCTTCGGGTTCGCTGCCTATGATTTGATTAGGCCCAATAAAAATCATTGAACCGTCGGAATAATCATACGATTTATTGCCATACCTGAACTCACCGCAAAGCGTTTCTTTGGTGATGATGGCATAAAAATCAATACGAGCTTTGTGCCTCGGAATCATGTCCGATTTATTCAAATCAACATAGTTGATGAGTGGATGCAGCGTTTTATTTTTAAAAAATTCGCTGTATTTTTTGATAGTATCGAAGATTAGCATGGGCTTTTTTTTCAAAACTACCACCTTCAAACACAAAATGAAACAACATCGGTGAAAATGGTACATAAAACCGTAAAATGTATAAAAGAAGAAGTATAGGTGCAAAGTACTTTTGTGGCGTAATTGTTCAAACCAATTTTAACGACCTATCAATGAAGTACTTAAACGTCGCTCTTTTTTCTCTAATTTTTAGTCTTGTCTCACAAATTGCCACGGCTCAAACGGTGGATAGTACCAAAAATGTAACTAATTTTTCGGGTTCCGTAGGCATTACTAACAATGGCTTTTCTATTATTCCCTCGTTTTCGCTCAATAGCCCAGCTGTCATCACTAATCTATCTTGGCGTAAAAAACGATTGAGTTTCGAGCCAGACATTCGCCTCGTGCCTAATGCCAGCAAAGGCGGCATACTTCTTTGGCTACGCTATAAGGTGGTAGATTCTAAAAAGTTTGGTTTAAGGGTGGGCGTACACCCTGCTTTTAATTTAATTCGCCGAGAAGATACCGAACCGGGTGTTACCAAAGAAATCACGGAAATGCTTCGATTTGGGGCTTTTGAAATAGTACCAAGTTATCAGTTTAGCAAGCGGTTTGGAGTAAGTGCCGTGTATTTACAAGGCCATGCTTTTCAAAAATGGGGTCCTCAGTTTACCAACGTTTTGTTTTTGAATACTGCTTTCACCGATTTGGGCTTGTCCAAAAACGTTCGACTCAGCCTTTTTCCATCGGTATTTTTCTTACACACGGATGGTTATCGGGGCGATTACTTTACCCTGACCACCGTTTTGGCACATAAAAAATCGCCTTTCAGCCTGAGTTCTACCATCAACCAAACTTTTAAAGCCGATTTGCCTGGCAATAAGGCGTTTATGTGGAATGTGGGGGTGAGTTACAATTTTAGTAAAAACCTGAAAAAATTGAATTAACAGTCCAACTGCCTCCATAAACAGTCATTGATTATTAACCTTAAACACATCAAATTATGATTTTAAACGAAAAATTTATCCTCTCAAACGGAGTCGAAATACCGAAATTAGGGCTTGGTACTTGGGAAATTAGCAACGAAAAAGCTGTTCAGGCGGTCATTGATGCGGTTAATTTAGGATATAGACACATTGATTCAGCTCAGGGATATTTTAATGAAAACGGAGTTGGTGACGGCATACGAGCCTGCCAAGTTCAACGAGAAGAATTATTCATTACGACAAAATTGGATGCTGCCGTTAAGTCATACCAAGGTTCTATTTCTTCCATTGATGCCTCATTACAACGATTGGGTTTAGAATACCTTGATTTGATGCTAATTCACAGCCCAAAACCGTGGATGGAGTTTTACGAAAACGAACGTTATTTTGAGGGTAACAGAGAAGTGTGGCGAGCGTTTGAAGAGGCGTATCGTGCGGGAAAACTACGAGCGATTGGGGTCTCAAACTTCCAAAAAGAGGATATAGAAAACATCCTCGACGCTTGTACCGTAAAACCTATGGTCAACCAAATTTTGGCCCACATCAGCAATACTCCTTTTGAATTGATTCAGTATTCACGAGCGCAAGGTATGTTGGTGGAAGCCTATTCGCCAATGGCCCATGGTGAATTGATGAAAAACCAGTCGGTGGTAAAAATGGCAGAAAAATATGGTGTTTCGGTGCCACAATTAGGGATTCGCTATTGCCTTGAACTCGGACTGTTGCCTTTGCCAAAAACAAGTAATCCAAAACACATGAAACAAAATATCGAAGTTGATTTTAAAATAGATTCATCAGATTTAGAGACCCTTAAAAATATTGAATTAATAAAAGATTATGGTGAGTTCAGCATATTTCCCGTATTTGGGGGTAAACTTTAGTTAAAATTATGAAAACACTCATTTCGGCAGCCTTAGCCTTCCTTTTTACTCTAAACCTTGCCGCACAAGATAGCAGACGAGTCCCCCCGCGTCAGCAAAGTTATGAGGAGTTCCCAGAATCAGAAGCTACGCATAAAAACATGAAGGTGATTACAATTCCTAAGGATAGTCCCCAAACTACCTATAAACAGAATGTGAAATACATCACTCGTGACGGGCTGGATTTAACCTTGCAGATTTTAAAACCCAAAAATGTCAAAGGGAAATTGCCATGTATTGTGTATGTACAAGGTTCGGCGTGGTTTAAGCAAGATGTCTATGGAAATTTACCCCAATTGGCTGAATTTGCCAAGCGTGGCTATGTGATTGCGATAGTAGAATATCGCCCGTCGCCTGTGGCCAAGTTTCCTGCACAGGTGCAAGATGCTAAGACGGCCATTCGATTTATGCGTAAAAATGCTGAAACCTACGGCGTTGATGCCGACAATATCTTCATTTGGGGCGATTCGTCGGGCGGACATACGGCACTGATGGTAGGTGTTACTCAGAATAATCCAGCATTAGATACCGAAGACTACAAAGAGTTTTCCATCAAAGTGAATGCCGTAGTAGATTTTTATGGCCCAACTGATATTTCACAAATGAATTTTGAACCCTCAACTTGGGACCACACCGAGCCTAAAAGTCCCGAAGGAATGTTGATTGGCGGTAAAAATGTAATGCAAAATTTGGAGGAAGCCGCCAAAACCAACCCCATTAATTATGTAAAAGACCCTAAAACTGCCGCGCCAATACTGATATTGCACGGTACGAAAGATAGATTAGTACCTTTTCACCAAAGTGTGTTAATGGCAGATGCTTTGCAAAAAAATAAGTATGCCTATGAGTTTTACCAATTAAAAGGTGCTGACCACGGTAGCCCAGAGTTTTGGACAAAAGAAGCATTTGATATTGTTGATAATTTCTTGAAGGCGAATAGGGTAAAGAAATAAAATCTGCGTTGCAAAGCATCAGCGTTATCTGCGTCCCAATGGCGCTATACCGAGGTGAAAATGGGTTAAATCAATACTAAATACATTGCTGAGGCGTTGGAAATAGGAACTTGCAAATTTGTAACAGTATGAAACACACCATTCAATTAATCGTGATTACTGGCTTGATGCTCAGTATGATAGCTTGCTCAGAGGGAGATAGTACGCCTGATACAACGCAAAATCCTACTCCGAGTAACCCAACGACAAGAAATCCCGTAGAAACCTCCCCCGCCAATACCAACTACAGTCCAGCGTTTGTGGGACAAACACGGGTAAGCGGAGTGCGGACTACTACTGCAATCACTACAAATATTGTCACCTCTTCATTGGCAGCTCCTTGGGGTATCACTTCACTACCCGATGGACGATTGTTGGTAACCGAGAAAGCAGGAAGAATGCGCATCGTAACGGCTACAGGCACAGTTAGTTCGGCCATTACGGGCATACCAGCCGTAAATGCAGGCGGGCAAGGAGGATTGCTCGGACTTTGTGTTTCTCCGTCTTTTTCTACGGATCGGACGGTGTATTGGGTGTTTTCTGAAAATGTAACGGGCGGAACCGTGACGGCTGTTGCCAAAGGAAGATTAGCCACCAATGAAACAAGCATAGAAAACGCAACCGTTATTTACAGAGCCAACCCTGCGGCAAACAGTACTGCCCATTATGGTGGCCGTATTCTTTTTGATCAAACGGGCCATCTGTTGGTAAGTACTGGCGAGCGCTCAGGGCTATCTACTCGGCCTTTGGCGCAGTCGGCTACGGCGGCTTTGGGTAAAATTGTACGGATTACCACCAACGGCACTCCTGCTCCTAACAATCCAACGTTTAACGCGGCGGGAGCGTTGCCCGAGTTGTACAGCATTGGACACCGAAACCCCCAAGGCATAGCCCTGCACCCAACAACTGGCGATTTGTGGCAAAGTGAACACGGGCCTCGTGGAGGAGATGAGATAAATCGGGTACAAGCAGGGGCTAATTATGGTTGGCCGACCATCACCTACGGAATTGAATATGGTGGTCAAGCGATTGGCACGGGTATCCAACGTCAAAATGGGATGGAGCAGCCTGTCTATTATTGGGATCCCGTCATATCTCCCAGTGGTATGACCTTTTACAAAGGAAATCGTGTGCCTGAGTGGCAAAATAACTTATTTATTGGTGCGTTGAGTGGCCAACACATAGTGCGATTAGTGATAGAAAACAACCGAGTGACGGGCGAAGAACGGTTGTTGTCGAGCGAAGGTCAGCGGTTTAGGGATATAACACAGGGCACAGATGGGGCACTTTATGCCATCACCGATGGCGGAAGACTTTATCGCCTCGATAGACAGTGAAAAGTTAGTGAATACTTGTTTTATCAGTGTAGCTTTTGATTATCAATCAGTTTTGGGTATTTTTAGCCTTTGTTAGTTAGGCGTTTTTTTCTCAACTTACTCAAAAACTCGGGAGTAATCCCCAAATACGAGGCGATGTATTGCTGCGGGACACGGTTGGGAAGAGTAGGATACCGTTTTAGAAATTCTTCTAATTGCTCCGTCGCCGAATAAGATACCGTGCGGAGCAAGCGGGCTTGAATAACGGCCAAGTGACGTTGAATCATTAAGCGGAACATTCGCTCCAGTTTTGGGACACGCTGAAGCAATTTATCTTTAGAATCGCGCGAAAGAAGCAACAACTCGCAATCTTCCAAGGTCTCTATCGTCATCCTACTGGGCGTTTGGTGTTCAAAACTGCTAATGTCGCTTACCCACCAGTCCTCGACGGCAAACTCAAGAGTGAGTTCGGTACCCTCTTTGTCGGTAAAATACTCTCGAATACAGCCTTTTAGTACGTAAGCTTCAAAATGGCAAACATCGCCTGCCTGAAGCAGTATCGTTTTTTTGGGAATGGCTTTCCAGCTCAAACAGTCCGTGACGATTTGGGCTTCTTCTTCGGTAAGTTGAACAAAGCGAGAAATATATTGTTGGAGTTGCGCGTGCATTTTTACTTTTAGTATCAGTACAAAAATTGGTGTCACAGAGTTGCACTGAGTTAAGCCCAGCGTTTCACAGGGGAAAAACTTTGAGTAACTCTGTGAAAACCTCTGTGATACTCAGTGTCCTAAAAAGAGAATATCTAACTAAATTTCTTGTTCCAGTTCAATTTTTATTTGCTACATAAACCCGACTTTTGCGCGTCGTTTTTAAAAATCAACACAAAAATAACAGACAATGGCTTTTTTACCTTCTCAGCAGCGTTACGACTCCATGGAATACCGCCGATGTGGCAAAAGCGGTATTAAACTTCCTGCCCTTTCGTTGGGCTTATGGCATAATTTCGGCGGAATTGACCACTTTGAAAATGCTCGGAATATGATACAACTGGCATTTGACAAAGGTGTTACGCACTTCGATTTGGCCAACAACTATGGTCCTCCAGCAGGTTCGGCCGAAGAAACATTTGGCCGCGTCTTGAAAAAAGACTTATTGTCCTACCGCGACGAAATGATTATTACTACCAAGGCAGGCTACTATATGTGGCAGGGGCC
>JBGAUP010000265.1:0-8119 GCA_044228585.1 Runella sp.
GTTACCACTAAATCGGCAGAACCGCCAGAAAGAATTCAAAATAAGGCGAGTAATGTTCAACATTCACCAAACTACTGGCTTATTGACATTTGCGGGAATGGTAGCGCAAGGTGTGGTAGGGGGAAAACTCTATAAAAACTACAGCGACGACCTCCGAAATACCCACCGAACGATTGCAAAAGGGGTAAATATCACCTACGGCATCACGGCAACAATGGCGCTAACGGCTCCCTCGGCGATAGTCCACCGGCGAGGTATGAGCAGTGCCAAGATTCACCGAATGTTGGCGATGGTGCATTTATTAGGAATGCTTGGCACCAATGTCTTGGCACATCAAATTGACCGAAACCCAAATCTCAAACCCTATCACAGGATTACGGCTTATAGCACAGTCGCAGCTTTTACAATCAGTATGGTGGTGTTTCAGTTTAGATGATTTACGCTCCTATTTTCGTATTACCGCAACACATTAGCACTTAATTTATATGAAAAGATATCTGTACAGCTTTGTATTGTTATTGTTGGCTGCATTTTTGGGCTTTTCGTTTCGCCCTGCAACACTCAAACGAAAGCTATTTTGTCAAAGAGCTACTTCCTGGATTAGCTACGAAGGAAGACATCCTCTTCATAGTTGGAAAGCCGTAAGCAAAGACATCAGCTGTGTCATTACCTACGACGAAAATAACTTACAAATAGAGACGGTAGCCGCAAGCTCAAAAGTACTTTCATTTGACAGCAAAAATACCAACCGAGATTCGCACGCACTCGAAATGCTGGAGGCTCTTACCTATCCCCAAATCAACTTTACCAGTGCTAAATTGTTACAAAAAGACGATATAATAGACATCACAGGCAACCTAAACTGTCACGGAGTCACTCGTCAGATTACTATAAAAGCAAAGGCTATCACCGAAGGAAATACTATCAAAATTGAGGGAGGTTTTCCTATCAAGCTTGCTGATTTCAAAATAGAAAGGCCCTCATTGTTGTTCATAAAAATTCACGACGAAATCAAAGTAAATTTTTATTTTACCTTTCGGACGCAGTAAGCGTCAATTAATCACGAAAAGTTGTTAAAACAATATTTTTTTAATGTCGTTCTCTGCTTAGAGAACGACATTTTTTATTTTTGTCCAACACTTTATCAAATCCAACTTCATCTATGTCTAAATCCTTTCTATTCTTGGCTTTACTCTCCGCCACTGCCTCCGCCCAAATGACGTATCCCGTTACCGAAAAAATAGACCACGTGGACGAATACCACGGAACTAAAGTAGCCGACCCGTACCGTTGGTTAGAAGATGACCGCTCTGCCGAAACAGGCGCATGGGTAAAATCTCAAAATGAGGTCACCTTTGGCTATTTGAATAAAATAACCTTCAAAGAAAAGATATTCAGCGACTTAGAAAAGGCGTACAACTATCCAAAATATTCTGCGCCGCGCAAAAAAGGAGATTATTTTTACTTCTACAAAAACGATGGGCTGCAAAATCAGTCGGTGCTTTACCGACAAAAAGGCTTAAAAGGCACTCCCGAAATTGTCCTTGACCCCAACAAACTTTCTACCGATGGCACTACACGTCTGACAGCTTTCAGTCTTTCAAAAGACGGAAGCTATGCCGTTTGTGGCTTCTCTAAAGGAGGCTCCGATTGGCAAGAGTACCAAATCATGGACATGAAAACCCTGCAAATGCTATCCGACAAAATTGAGTGGGTAAAAGTATCGGGAGCGTCTTGGCAAGGCAATGGCTTTTATTACAGTCGTTATCCCAAACCCGAAGGAAGTGCCTTGGCCGCTAAAAATGAAAACCATCAGGTATTTTATCACAAAGTAGGTACATCACAGGCGGCGGATGAGTTGGTGTATGAAGACAAAACCAACCCTCAACGTTTCAATGGGGTATATGTAAGTGAAGATGAGCAATTTGCTTTTCTCAACATTTCAGATCGCGGCAAGGGAAAAGATGGCAATGCCCTTTATTATCGAGAAAAAGGCCAAAAAGAGTTTACGCCTATTGTGAGCGAAATCACCAACTTTTCGTACGGCCTTGTTGACAATATACCAGGCGGATTTCTGATTGAAACCAACGAAAATGCGCCCAACAGCAAAGTGTTGTTTTACGAAACCAAATCAAAAACTTGGAAGCCATTTTTGCCCGAAAAATCCGAACCACTTACCAGTGCAGGAACAGCGGGGGATAAATTATTCGCAACCTATTCTAAAGACGTCACCACCCGTGTATATGTGTATGATTTAAAAGGAAAGCTCGAAAATGAAGTAAATCTACCTGGACTTGGGTCGGCTGGAGGCTTTGGAGGAGAGAAAGAGGATACCTTTGTTTTTTATACCTACACCTCTTTCAACTATCCACCCACGATTTTTCGCTACGATATTGCTACCAAGAAAAGTACCGTCTTCCGCGAGCCAGAAGTGAGCTTTAAACCCACCGATTACGATACCAAACAGGTGTTTTATACGAGTAAAGATGGCACAAAAGTACCCATGTTTATTACTTACAAAAAAGGGATAAAATTGGACGGAACGAACCCGACCATTCTGTATGGTTACGGCGGTTTTAATGTCAGTCTTACGCCTTCTTTCAGCCCCACCCGTATTCCGTTTTTGGATCAGGGAGGAGTTTTTGCCCAAGCCAATTTACGCGGTGGTAGCGAATATGGCGAAGAGTGGCACAAGCAAGGGATGAAGCTCAAAAAGCAGAATGTGTTCGATGATTTCATCGCCGCTGCCGAGTATCTTATCAAAGAAAAATATACATCTTCGGCGCGCGTGGCATTGCAAGGTGGCTCAAATGGTGGCTTGTTGGTAGGCGCAGTCGTCAACCAGCGTCCCGATTTGTGTAAAGTTGCCTTCCCAGCGGTTGGGGTGATGGATATGTTGCGTTTTCATAAATTTACGATTGGTTGGAATTGGATTGCCGACTATGGCAGCAGCGATAACGCGGAGGAGTTTAAGGCTTTGTATGCTTATTCGCCTTTGCACAACATCAAATCGGGCGTAAATTATCCTGCTACACTCATTACCACTGCCGACCATGACGACCGCGTCGTACCAGCGCACTCGTTTAAGTATGCTGCCGAATTACAAGAAAAAGCGGGTAAAAGCTCCAAAAATCCGTTGCTTATCCGCATAGACGTCAATAGCGGTCACGGAGCCAGCAACACCAAGAAAGCCCTTGAAACTACTGCCGATACGTACGCATTTATGTTTCAAAACATGGGACTGACTTGGAAGTAATGAAGGTTTACAGTTAACTTTTTTGGGGTTACAGTTTCTACTAATCAAGCAACTATAAACTCCCAACTGTAAACCCTAAACTGCAAATGCAAAGCTATAGAAAAGATAAACTAATCGCCCAAAAATCAATACACATTCATCATGGCAACTGGATTTTTCAACGTACCTGTTCCTAAAAACGAACCCGTCAAAGCATACGCTCCCAACTCACCCGAAAGAGCAGCCCTAAAAGCCGCTTTGGCCAAAGCACGCAGTAAACAAATCGAAATTCCGATGTACATTGGAAGTGAGGAACTCATGACGGATGAAAAATATCCTGTTACACCTCCCCACGACCATCAACATGTATTGGGCTATTACTCCATGGGAGATGCCTCGCACGTAAAGAAAGCCATTGAGGCTGCTTTGGCTGCTCGTGAAAAATGGGCCAACCTAAGCTGGGAACACCGGGCGAGTATTTTTCTGAAAGCCGCTGATTTGCTGGCTGGACCGTATCGTGCCGAAATCAACGCGGCTACGATGCTGGGTCAGTCAAAAAATGCGTATCAGGCAGAGATTGATTCGGCTTGCGAAATGATTGATTTTCTACGCTTTAACGTACATTACGCTTCGCAAATCTATCGCGAACAGCCTCAATCGTCCGACGGTATTTGGAATCGTTTGGAGCATCGTCCGCTCGAAGGTTTTGTGTTTGCCCTGACACCTTTCAACTTTACGGCTATCGCCGGAAATTTACCCACTTCGGCGGCTTTGATGGGCAATGTGTGCGTTTGGAAACCTGCCCTTACGCAGGTCTATGCGGCCAATGTGCTGATGAAAGTGTTCAAAGAAGCGGGCGTTCCCGATGGCGTTATCAACTTGATTTACGTGGACGGTCCCGTAGCGGGCGATGTAATTTTGAGTCACCCTGATTTTGCAGGCATTCACTTTACGGGCAGTACCAAGGTGTTTCAACACATTTGGAAAACCATTGGTGATAATCTTTCCCTTTATAAATCCTTCCCGCGTATTGTGGGCGAAACGGGCGGAAAAGACTTTGTCGTTGCCCATTCGTCGGCTGATGCCAAAGCAGTAGCGGTGGGATTGGTTCGTGGGGCTTTTGAGTATCAAGGCCAGAAATGTTCGGCAGCGTCGCGGGCGTATGTGCCGTCCAATTTATGGGAAGACATCAAAACGTACATGGTCGAAGATTTGGCCACCATGAAAATGGGCGGTACGGAAGATTTTTCCAATTTCATCAATGCTGTCATTGACGAAAAATCATTTGACAAAATCGCTAATTACATAGAAAACGCCAAAAAAGACCCGCGTGTGACCGTAATCGCTGGCGGCAATTGCGACAAGTCGAAAGGGTATTTTATAGAACCAACGGTGCTTCTTACCTCTGACCCGATGTACACCACGATGTGCGAAGAAATCTTTGGCCCTGTGTTGACGATTTATGTCTATGAACCCGAAAAGTTTGAAGAAACGCTTGAATTAGTGGATAAAACCTCTCCTTATGCGTTGACGGGTTCTATTTTTGCCCAAGACCGTTATATTATTGAATTGGCAAGTAAAAAATTGGTCAATGCCGCGGGGAATTTTTACATTAATGATAAACCTACCGGGGCAGTAGTAGGGCAGCAGCCTTTCGGTGGAGCGCGGGCATCGGGAACAAACGACAAAGCCGGTTCTATTCTGAACTTGCTTCGTTGGGTATCGCCTCGCACTATCAAAGAAACGTTTGTGTCTCCTGTGGACTATCGCTATCCGTTTTTGGCGGAGGAGTAAGGAGACAACTCTCTTTGGTCATAGTTTTACGAAAATCTGCGTAATTTAAAACTCGGTTCTCATGCCCCAACACCGTCAAACCAATCAGTATGATAAAATTTTTCGAGAAAATATCGAAGCAGCTTTGCCGAATTTGATGAAGAACTTGTTGGGGATTGAGGCCGTAGCAATGGAGGAACTACCCGACGATATACAGCATACCAAAGAGCGCAAGCCTGACTTTTTGAAAAAAGTTACCAATACCAAAGGCGAGATATTTGTATTGCAGATTGAGTTTCAAGTGGCAGATGAACCAACGATGATTTACCGAATGTTGGAGTATTATGCTATGCTGGCTCGTAAATATCAACTGCCCGTGGAGCAATATGTGATATTTTTGGGGTCAAAAAAATCTCAAATGCCCATCCAACTGGAACAAAAAACACTATCGTATCACTTCAACCTTATCAATATTGCAACGATAGATTACCGCGTGTTTGTAAATTCAACCAAGCCCGAAGAAATCATGTTGGGAATTTTGGGTAATTTCGCAGAAAAGAAACCAAACGAGGTTATCAAGCAGATTATCAATCGCATCGAAGAAACTACCAAGGGTGATTTTGCGTTGAAAAGATATCGCCAACAATTGCGCGTATTGAGTCAGCTTCGCCAATTAGAAACATTAACCGACAGTATTATGCTAACCGTATCAGAGTTTTTCAAAGAAGAGAGAGATCCACTTTACATCAGGGGAGCAAAGAAAGCGGAAGAAGCCGCCAAAAAAAAGATTGTAAAAAGCCTGTTAAAAAACACTGATTTTAGCACTTCAAAAATCGCTCAAATTGTAGACGTTTCAGAGGCGTTTGTTGAGGAAGTGAAAGCACATAAAAAATAGTTTCCTGAAAAAATACAAGAGTTGACCAAGAAATCTCCGTCTCGTTAACTAATTATCGCTATCCGTTTTTGGCGGAGGAGTAACAGATAATGTGTATATACAAAAGCGGCCTCGAATGCTATTTTCGAGGCCGCTTTTGTATAAACGGATGAATTTTACCATTCAAACGCATACTCCCCACTGCCTACTTCAAAAACCCCGTTCGTTACTTTTAAATTTTGAGCTTGGGCCAGTTGATTTACTTTGTCAGCGGTTACGTTGGGCAATTTTATCACAGCCTTCGTATTGGCAGGTACGGTTACTTTCAGCGTAGTTTTGCCGCCTTTTTGCTCCCAAGCCGAAGAAATCGTTCCGTAAGGGCTTTCGTAAGTACCTTTGGCCGAAGTAAAACCGCCACCGGGTTTGGGCGCAATGGAAAACTTCTTAAAACCAGCATCTATCAAATCAATTCCAGCCATGTTTTGATACATCCAATCGCCAATAGCACCATACGCATAGTGGTTGTAAGAGTTCATTCCTACATCCTGAAAACTCCCGTCGGGTTTGATGCCGTCCCAACGTTCCCAAATCGTAGTAGCCCCCATTTTGACGGGGTATAGCCAGGAAGGGTAAGTCTCTTGGTTCAATAAATCATAAGCAATGTCATTTTTTCCAAATCGGGTCAATACATGACACAGATAAGGTGTACCTAAAAAACCAGTAGTGAGATGATTACCGTGGTTTTTGATGTCCTGTACCAACCGTTCTACCGCTTGAGGGCGCAGGTTTTCGGGCAACAAATCAAAATGCAAGGCCAACACATAAGCCGTTTGCGTATTGCAGACCAATCGTCCGTTGGGCGATACGTATTCCTGAAGAAATGCCTTTTTGATGTTGTTATACAGCTCTCCGTACTCCACCGCTTCGGCAGCTTTTCCGATGATTAAAGCCGCTTTTGACGTTAAATTGGCTGAATGGGCAAAAAACGCTGTAGCAATGAAGTCGTTATCGGTGACCGGTTCGCCCATCTGTGGCGAACCACGGTACGAAAGCCAATCACCGAAATGCTCGCCGTTGGTCCAAAGGAGTTTTGACCCCGCGTTTTTTCGGATGTATTCCGTCCATTTTTTCATGGATTCGTATTGCGTTTCGAGCAAACGGCGGTCGCCATAGACTTGGTACATCGTCCACGGGGCAATCGTAGCCACATCGGCCCATCCAGCGGAAGATTTGATACCGTCGGGGTTTTTGACCTGCAATACATCTGGCACCACGTGCGGTACACCGCCGTTGGGTTTTTGGTCAATCGCTACGTCGCGAAGCCATTTTGTAAAAAAACCTGCCACGTCTTTGTTGAACGTTGCCGTACGGGCAAACGCCTGTGCATCACCCGTCCAGCCCAGCCGCTCGTCCCGTTGCGGACAGTCGGTAGGGACATCCACAAAGTTGCCGATTTGTCCCCAAACAATGTTTTTTTGAAGTTGATTAATCAGCGGTTTGGAAGATTCAAACGTACCTGCATTGGGCATGTCGGAATGTAACACGATTCCCGTAATATTTTCTAAGTCAGGCGTTCCTGGCCAGCCTTCTACGCGCACGTAGCGGAAGCCCATAAAGGTAAAATGAGGCTCGTAGGTTTCGATGCTGTCGCCTTTGAGGATATAGTTTAATTCACATTTGGCCGAACGAAGATTGGCCGTGTAGAAATTTCCTTTTTGGTCTAAGACCTCCGCGTGAGTTACTCTAATTTTAGTGCCCACAGGACCTTGCACACGAAGACGAACCCAACCCACCATGTTTTGTCCTAAATCAAAAACCGTCTCACCGGCAGGAGTTTTGAAAACTTTGAGCGGTTTGATTTCCTGCGTACGCCGTACGGGCGGACCCGCAGGCGCAATCAGGTTGTCTTTGGGATAATCGCCCAACTTCACATTCCACCAAGCAGACTCATCAAAGCCCACCGAAGCCCAGCCTTTTTTTTCCATTCGGGCATCGTAGGTTTCGCCGTTGTAAAGGTCGTTTTCTCGAATGGGGCCGTTGTTATTGGCTTTCCAAGTTTCGTCGGTCGCAATGATTTGCTCACTGCCATCTTCGTATTTAATCACCAATTGACTCAACAAAGCCAGTTTTTCGCCCCATACGTTTCGGTTGTTTTCCCAAACCAAATACCCACGGTACCAACCATCACCGAGCATGGCTCCGATGGCATTGTTGCCTGTTTGTACCAAGTTGGTTAC
>JBGAUP010000266.1:0-8222 GCA_044228585.1 Runella sp.
GGTGGCTACTCACAGTACTAACATCCACAAATAGTAAATCAGCAATTTGTTGATTGGTAAGACCATCCGCTATTTTGAGCAGAATCTCTTTTTCGCGGCGCGTAAGGGCAGGAATCTTTCGTTCATCAGGCTTTTTCAGGGTGTTTGAAGCCGAAATACTAAAGTACGTTTTTCGTTGCATGACTGTCTTAACCGCCTCCACAATTTCATACTTAGCGGCGTCTTTGAGAATGTACCCGCTGGCGCCATTTTCAATCATCTTTTTGATAATGCCCTTTTCGTTGTTGATGCTCAATGCAATGATGAACACACGCGGGTATTTTTCTTTGACTACTTTGCAAAGGTCAATTCCATTAATGCCAGGCAAATTAATATCCATTACAATGACATCAGGCTGGTGAAAAGGCAGTTTGGCTAACAAGTCTTTCCCATGATCAAAACTATGGGTACACGACATATCCTTCTCTTTCTCAAAAATCGCTTTTATTCCTTCGGTCACCAGCGGATGGTCTTCCACCAAATATATCTCAGTCATATAGCCCCCTTCCGAATCGTCGGACCGTCCCCCGATGGGGGAATTTATTAAACAGTTTATTTTGTAGTTGCCAATGGTATCTCAATATAATACGAGCACCCGCCATTGGGAACTGTTTGTAAATCGACTTTTCCCTTTAAGTATTCAATTCGATTGTATAAATTCTGGAGCCCCATGCTTTTTTGTTTGTTCACCTGTTGTGGGTCAAACCCTACCCCATCGTCCTCGATGGTGATGTTGATTTGATTTTCTTTCACCATCAACTGTACCAACGCCTCCTTGGCTGCTGAGTGACGAATGATATTGGTCGTTAGTTCCTGAATCACTCTAAATATCGTGGTTTTGTATATATTTTCTAACTCAATCTCCTCTAAACCAAAACTTTGATACGTAAAACCTATCTCTGAATTTTCGTCAATGGTCTGGATATAATTTTTTAACGCTTCTTCCAGCCCCAATTTCGCCAAACTCTCAGGCATCATATTGTGCGAAACTCGGCGCAATTCAGCCAACGACTCATCCAAAAGGCTCATGCTCCGCTCAAAAGCCAACGCGTGTTCATGCTGTAAGATAAATGATTGTTTCATGTGTTGAAATGAATATTTAACGCTTGATAATATCCCGCCCAGTCCATCGTGTAAATCCTTGGCCAACCGACTCCGCTCTTCGTCTTGCCCTTGCAATACTGCCCGCCCCGCCAACAATTGTTTTTCGCTTTCCAGCTGCTTTAGCGCCTGCTCGTGCAACATCACCTCTTGTTTACGAAGCCGATTTCGGTTGCGCATCCAAAGCGCAAAAAATAGGAATGCCCCCAACAAAACAACCACCGAAAATAAGAGCAAGGTAACTTGACGTTTTCGGCTTTGGTTTTCCTCAGAAAGCCGTTGAAGGGCCAATTCTTTCTTTTCGGTTTCGTATTTGGTTTCTAACTCTTTGGTAGTTTTGAGAATGCTCTGATTAAGGCTCAATTGCTGAAGTGAGTCCGCAAAAATCGTGTATTTTTCGGCCTCGGCAGGTGCCACCCCATCCGCCAACAGCACCTTAGCATAGTGAGCGTAGAACTGCTGTAAATGCTCGTTATTTTCTACTTTTTTAGCATCCAACAGTGCATTTTCAATAAATCGGCGAGCTTCTGCATGGCTATTAAGGTAAAAATGCGCCACCGAGAGCCAATACAATGCCCGCGCTGTACGGTCTGCTGATTGAAGCTGAGGGTTTAATTTTTGCAATGCCAGCGCATGTTCAAGCAGCTTTTTGTATTGGCCTCTTTCCTCGTCATGATGACATTGATTTTGTAACGCATCCGCCAACGCCACCGTATCATTTAACTTTTTGGCCAATTCAACGATTTGGTTATTTACCGCCTCTGCCTCTTGAGACCGCCTCAGTTTCCACAGAATATTTTCCTTATTGATTAGGTGGCTCAGGTAAAAACCATCCTCAAACGTTTTGCTGATACCAATCGCCTGATTGATGTAGCGAAGGGCCGTTTCTTGTTTATCGGTTTGGGTAAACACATTGGCCAAATCGCTATATACGTTAGCCATTTTGACACTATCTCGGTAACTTTCAAAAATTGGTAGCGCTTTAAAATAATAGGTAGCCGCCGAATCTACCTTTTGCATCATTTGGAAGGTATTTCCCATGTTTTCGTACATGATTCCTTCCCGCATTTTATCTTTTTTTTCTCTACTCAGTCGCACCCCTTCGCGGAGCAAAACCATTGTTTGCGTATATTTTCCTTCCAAATTGAGCAATTCGCCTTCACTTGAAAAGTAGCGAATTTTTCCTCTCAGAAAGTCCAATTTCAGGCTCAAATCATACCCTTCTTTGTAATATTTTCGGGCCGTTTTGATGTCGTTGTAAGCATATTCATCGCCTATTTTATTGAGGAGCTTTACTTTATTGGTATCAGGCTTTGACGTTTTTAAGTTTTCCAAAAGCAGTGGCAGATCACCCGTTTGAGCATTCGATATATTACTCAACAAAGCAAAAATCACTAATAACCCGCGTAAATCTGTCAAAATCCGTGTCATCTGTGTGAAAATTATTTCTTCCCAAAATTAGACATTCGTTATCAAACAAAATTCCCCCTTTAGGTGGAAAAAAAATAATTTTCGACCCAGTACTTTTGACCCATCAAAACCTGTAAATCCTATGATAAAAATCGGTTTTCAACTCTTTGTTTTGGCAATTTGGTGTTGTAATGCTTTTGCTCAAGAAGGTCGACCTGCATTAGCAATTGAAACGGCTGAGAGCGAGCGAGTAAAAACTACGATAAAAAAAGCGCTCCCGCACGATTTAGAAAATTGGGCGATTGAACGAGAATCGGATACCGATGGGGATCTTTCATTTCACAATGGTAGCGTAGGTTACACCTCGTATTTCTCGCACGAGTTCGCGATTCGATACGTCCGAAAAAATGTCTCTGAAGAAGAAAAACAAAAATGGAGGGCCATCGCCGTTGATGAAGCGGGAATTCAAAAAATGATTGACGAAACCGAATGTGAAATCAACGTGTATGTCAATGCGTTTGAAAATGAATTTACCACCGCTGGCAAAATAGAACCAAAAAATATTTCTCCTTTTATGTTTGCCTTGGTTGGAGCGCACGGAGCGAGGCTGTGTTTGGGCAATGGCTGGAAAATCGCCCAAACGACTCCCTTAGAGGATGGAAAAAAATTAATTCGGATTTTGATGCCTCCCAACGATAACCATCCAAAGACCCAAATTCAAAGCATCATAATTACGGTCAAAGGTTCGCCGACGGTACTGGATTTTTTCCTCAAAAACACCGACCTAAAAGCCCTTCAAGCGTTGATTGGGCAAAACAAAATTAACACCGCCACAACGACGTCGATGCCTCCTGCCGAAACACCGCTGGCCAAACCCACTCCTGGAGTAAACGAAATTGAGTTTACACTTAACGGGGGTGATTTTAACCAACGAACTGTTCGTTTGAAACCTTCGGTGGACAATCAATTCGGGTATTTGAGAAACAACCACCCCAACCGCGCTATTATCGAAAACGCCGTCACCCGTATTCTGATTTCTGAAGACTCCGACTTTAAAACGTACAATAAGACTGGTTTTCTGGACATTACCATTCCATTTATTCGCCAAACGGGTGAATTTGAAGTGTTTCCTGGCAGTGAAAAATCGAGCTTCAGCGGTGGCGTTAATTGTTGGAATGGATGTGAGTATGGTTTCGATGCCAATGGGTTGACCGTCAAAATCATTAAGTACGACCCCGTTAGTGGATTTATTGAGGGGAGATTGAAGGAGACGTAAAAGTGGGTTACAAAATAAACGAACCCATTGATACCGACCAACAAAAGCGTCCCGACGCGCACATCAAAGGTCACTTTAAAGTACGAAGACAAAAAGATAGGTACTAAGCCCCCTACCCCCAATGGGGGATTTTTTTATAATCAAATAACAAGAAAATTCATGAAAAAAGTAATTCTTTTTCTTCTATTCACCATTCCTTCCTTAGGAGTTTTGGGGCAAACCCCAGCTGGTTGGACCAAAGAAATGTGGGATGAAGTGATAGCCAGCAAAGCATTCAAACTTTCATTGGTTTCGGACAAGGGGTTGTTGGAGGCTTCTGAATCTTGTCAACTAAGCATTGACCTGTCTATTCCTCCTAAAGCTGACCCCAATGACGAGACGCCCGAACTACGTCGCAAAAGCCAAACCATTAAACTACCGAGCGGAGAGACAAGTCCTTATCGGGTAAACAACTGGCGAATTGTGGAAGGTGGTGGTAGAATTGCGGCGAACGGCACTACTGCTACTTACGCCGCCCCCGCTGCGGCTCCCGCAAACAAAAAAATGATTATCTCGGTTGATTTAACCCCCATTGAACCCAATTTGCCCAAAGTCCAGCTACTTAAAACCATTTATTTTTCCCAAAACGAAACGTTTTTCACGCTGCACATCCCCGACATGGGCATCGTCAATGCCAAGTTGTTCGACTGACAAGCATAAGCATAACAAAATGTTGCCTCAACAAGCGGTGGAAACCATTAAACAAAAAGGGTATTCAATCAATGGGCTTACTGCCAGCGCAATGTACATTTATGACCCAACTCAAAACCTTTCCGTCTTACGCTTTAGCAATTTAGCCCTCGAAGCCATTGACACAGAAGGCGATGGCAGTAAAAACATCGTAAACGGGAACTACCTACTGGCCATTGCCTACCGAGGATTGGGAGCGGGTTCGTTTGACTTAAGCGCCGAAAACAGTGGGGTAAATATGGTCGTGGGTGTTCAGTTGGGAGTGGGTTGTGGCGATACCAAAGAAGATATGATTTGTGATGGGGGTGTTAAGATTACCCACGAAGACACCACCTACGTAGAAGGCTATCTCAACACCATTGTATATGCAGGGGATGTCAATGGCCAAAAAGCCCGCGGCAGATTGCACGGAAAATTTAGAGCCATGAAAGCTAATTGAGTCCCTATCCAATGCCAACCAATCAAAATTTTAAAACTAAATACAATCAACTCACATGAAAAAAGTAGTTCTTTTGCTTCTACTCACCATCCCCGCATTGGGGATCAGGGGGCTATTCGCCCAAGACCTGCACGCTTATCAAAACTATGACTTCGTCGCAGGCGATAAAATCATCTTTGCTGATGATTTTACCGATAGCCAAGAGGGGGAATTTGGCAGCCATTGGAGGCTAAAGGAAGGACAAGCCGTTGTGAATAAATCGGGCGATGAAAAGGCTTTCTTTATCACAAAATTTTACACTAAACTGGCCCCCAGAGTGAAAACTCCCGCTTACTTACCGAAAGATTTCACCATCGAATTTGACGCTTACCTCGATGCTGGTTATGACAGTAACCCAGGCCTCCGCATCCTATTGATGAATGGGGAGGAAGCAAGCGTTACGGTAGAAACGTCACGAGATTACACCACTTTTTACGGGCCAGGCGTTCAACTTAACGGAGATAATCCTAAAGAACTTTTAGGCGATAATTTTTTTAACAAGTGGATTCACTATGCCATCGCCGTCAAAGGAGAACAAATTAAAATTTATGCCAATCAAAACAGGGTCTTAACGGTTCCAGAGGTGACTTTTAAGGCCACTACCCTGCTGATAAGCGGTGATTACAGCGAAGGCAAACCGATGGCTTTCAAAAACTTTAAATTGGCTGCGGGGGGCGACCAAAATTTGATTGGCAAAGCTTTTACGGACGGAAAATACATATCCCACGGCATCAATTTTGACGTCAATAAAGCTACGTTAAAGCCTGAATCAATGGGAGAAATCAACGCTATTGCGAAGATTTTGAAGGAAAACGCCACACTTAAAGTGGAAATCGGCGGCCATACGGATGCCGACGGCGAAGATGCCAACAACCTAAAGCTCTCTGAAGCGAGAGCCAATACCGTCAAGAATCAGCTCGTAGCCATGGGAATTGACGGTAATCGCCTTACGACCAAAGGCTACGGAGAAACAAAACCCATTGGCGATAATAAAACTTTTGAAGGAAAAGCTGAAAATCGCCGAGTGGAGTTTGTAAAGATGTGAAAAAACGAGACGTTCCACTTTTCCAAAAAAGTGGAACGTCTAACTTGGTTAAAAACTATTTTTACTGGTTTATACTATTGTGGACACAGGTCATATCGTCAGACCCAGTCTGTCCATGACTTAGTAAACCAATCAACTTATTTCTTAAAGATACGGTACAAACGACCTTGGTCAGTGACGGCATAAATAGACCCGTCGTTACCTTGTGTTACATCACGGAAACGCTGCATTTCTTGCGAAAGCAGGCGCTCCTCTCCTACTACTTTGTTGTTTTCGATGACCAAACGGGCAATATGCATTCCGCTCAAACAACCCACAAACAAGTTGTTTTTCCACTCAGGCATCATGTCTCCACTGTAAAACGTCATCCCACTTGGCGACACTGACGGATCCCAATAATAGACAGGCTGTTCCATCCCTTCTTTTTGCTGAATCACATCGCCAATCTGTTTGCCACTGTACTCAATTCCGTACGTAATCACAGGCCAACCGTAGTTTTTACCTGACTGCACACGGTTAATTTCATCGCCGCCTCTTGGGCCAAACTCATTCGACCACAAATCACCCGAAACTGGGTTGAAAGTTAAGCCCTGTACGTTACGGTGTCCATAGGAGTACAACTCAGGTTTGGCCCCTGCGGTACTCATAAATGGCCCATTTGCTACTGGTTTACCATCCGTAGTAATGTGCAAAATCTTTCCTAAACTCGAATTCAACTGTTGTGCTTGTGGGCGAGTTACAAGGTCAGAACGTTCGCCTGTACTTACAAACAAATCACCTTTTTTGTCGAATAGAATCCGCCCACCGTAGTGTAGGTTTCCTTTGTGGGCAGGTGTGGCACGGTAAATCACGGTTGCCCCTTCTATTTTTGTTTCGTCAGCCGAAAGTTTCCCTTTGGCTACGGAGGTAAGCGTTCCTCCTTCCACATTTTCGGAAAACGTCCAGTAAACCATACGATTTTTATCGAAGTTAGGGTCAATCGTAATGCCTAACAATCCCCCTTGTCCATTCTTGTTTACGACAGGCAACCCTGTGATAGGTTTGCTCAACTCACCATTTTGTTTAACAATTCGCAAACTACCCGCTTCTCTTTCAGTAACTATCAACCTACCATCGGGAAGGCTTTTTACACCCCACGGAAACGTTAAACCTTCGGTAAGCACTTTAAACTCATAGGGGGTTTGCGTTTTTACGGCCCCAATGCGCGTTTGGCCTGGGAAAGCAGATTTATAATCGGAGTTAGGGGCTTTGGTTTCAACAGATTCTGACGTAGCCTGAGCGCAAGACACGTACGCTAACGAGCTGAAAACCACTAAAAAAAGTGCTGTTTTTTTCATTTGTAAGTTGTTTTTTCTTTTGTTTAATAAATTAAAATTAGAACACAGATTGAATGGGTTATCCGTCAAAATCTATTGCATCCGTTCAATCCGTGTTCCATGTAGATATTAGCCTAAAATTTGATTGATTTTTTGTAATTCTTCTGCCGAAAACTCCTTGTTTTCAAGGCACTTTAACGAATCAGTAAGTTGCTCGGGTTTACTAACACCCAAAATCACAGACGTCATTCGTGGGTCTTTTAAAATCCATGACAAGGCCATTTGGGCCAAATTTTGACCTCTTTGTTGGGCAATTTCATTCAGCTGAATCACTTTATTGATGTTACTTTCCGTAATTCTACCACTTTCTAAAGCCCCATTTCCTCGTCCCGACGCTGCTCTCGAATCGGCAGGGATACCTTTCAAGTATTTGTCCGACAATAGCCCCTGTGCCAGCGGCGAGAAAGCTACACAACCCGCCCCGTTTTGTTCCAACACATCCAATAGTCCGTTTTCCACCCATCGCTCAAACATCGAATATTTGGCTTGATGCACCAAACAAGGCGTTCCCATTTCTCGTAACATCTTTACAGCCTTTTCGGTTTCGGCGGCATTGTAATTTGAAATACCCACGTAAAGTGCTTTTCCCTGACGGACAATCAAATCAAGCGCCGCCATTGTTTCTTCCAAAGGCGTTTCTGGGTCGGGACGGTGGTGGTAAAAAATATCTACGTAGTCGAGGCCCATGCGTTTGAGGCTTTGATCAAGGCTCGAAACCAAGTATTTTTTTGAACCCCATTCGCCATACGGCCCCTGCCACATATAGTA
>JBGAUP010000267.1:0-8470 GCA_044228585.1 Runella sp.
AGATATAGCGAGAAATAAACCGATTGAAAACATAAATGATAAAGTTCGTGCGGTAAACTTTGGTCTGCGGGTTTTTCTGGGCAATCCCTAACCCAAACTCAAACACCAACAACAGCGGAATCATCGGCCTCAAGGCCGTAAGGATGCCATCTAAGGTGCTAAACGCACTATAATCTCCACTACTGACAATCTTGATGATGCCGTTTACGCCTAAAAAGCCTAAAATTTCTTTGTAAAGGGTTTCCAAAATTTCCATGAAAGGGCTGGTTTATTAGCTACTGCCATAAGGAATGTTTTGCCTTTATTTACTAAGGCAAAGAGATGAGAGAAAAGCCAACGAGCCAAACTCCAACAGATTCTAATTCGTAAATCGCAATGTAGATTCCTATGGAATGACAAAATCGGATGGAAAGCCGTTAAAATCAAATAATCTATTTTTTAGTAATCTGCCAAATCTCCCCTTTTCGCTCATTGGTAATCACAAAATCAGTATTGTTGATAAACGCAAGGGCTTCCGATTGGCCTTTGGCGAGCTTGATACAATAGGTTGGTTTTCTGAAATTTACCTCTTCTGTTACGTCAAACAGCAATACCTTGCCGTAAGTTAAGAGGGCGAGTGTTTTGCCATCGGGGCTAATGTCGGCAGCGGTGACCATGGATTTGCTATACACGCTATCTTGGGGAGTGGCCAGATAATTTCCTGCCATATCTGGTACGGCATAAAGTTTCACTAAGCGATTGGTTTTACTTCTATTTTTGGAGAATAAATAAAGTTTGTTTTTGTGCCAAACAGTCGCTTCGCAATCAAAATTTTGCTCGTTGGGTACAGGCGGAAAATTTTGTTGGTCAGCGTACTTCAATTGAATGGTTTCATATTTGTCGGGTTGATTCGGGTTTAATTTGTAAATGGCTAAATCTTGTCGGTAGTTTTGATTATTACCAACGTCGGCAATGTACAAATTTCCTTGGGTATCTTTAGTCAGGTCTTCCCAATCCAGATTTACCAGCGGGGAGAGTTTCAAAGTTGAAATTACTTTTCCTTCCAGATTGATTTCGTAAAGTTCCGCCGGATTTCCACCATCGTTATGGGTCCAAAGTGTACCCTCTTTCTGGGCTAATGCCAAACCCGACGTTTCTTGAATATTGACAGGAAGTTGACCAATTTTTGTGGTATTATACTTACTTTTACCCCTTAAAAAACCGACATTTTGCTTTTCATTGTGACAGTCACATAAGGCTAATCTGAGCGTAAAAGCCCACCAAAACAGTTTTTGAAGTATCATTTTTCAGGATTTTAAGTAGATTTGATAGACTTTAAGTTGCTTTACTAATTTTATGCAAAAATCATATCCTTTTTCAATTCGTTTGGCTGGATGGCTACTTTCATCCGTCATTATCGTCTATATTCTTTACATCCTTCGCGAGACAGTAGTTCCTCTGACTTTTTCCGTTTTATTTGCCGTATTACTTTATCCTATTTGCTCCATTTTAGAACGTTGGCATTTCCCACGTCTTTTGGCAATTACCATTGCCCAAATCTTATTTTTTGCCGTATTAGTAGGATTAATTTACGTAGCTTCAGTTCAAATCATCAGCTTTGGGGAAGAATTACCCCGTTTAGAGAAAAAAGCCAATTATTGGATAGATCAAGGGCAAGATTTTTTGTCAGACAATTTTGGCATGAGTCGTCGCAAACAGCTCACCGAAGGCCGTAAGTACCTCACCGAAGCACTCAAAAATAGTGCTTCCATTTTAACAGGGGCCGTGGCCACCACTACAGGAACGTTAGCGTCGGCAGCCCTTGTTCCGTTATTTGTCTTTTTCTTTTTGCTGTATCGAGACTTTTTTAGGCAGTTTTTCTATAAACTTTTTGACAATCGCCACAAACGACGCGTTGACCAAGCCATCCGACGCATCTATGAAGTAGTTCAGGGTTACTTGGTAGGGTTAGTTTCGGTGATTTTGATTGTGGGTGTACTCAATTCAGTAGGTCTATTATTATTAGGTGTGCCTCACGCTATCTTTTTTGGCTTTTTTGCCGCTTGTTTACTATTGATTCCCTACATTGGATTGATGATTGGCTCGTTGCTCCCTGCCCTCATGGCACTGGTGGCGTTAGACTCTCCCATGTATTCGCTGGGTGTTTTGGCGGTCTTTGGGGTTATTCAGATGTTGGAAGGAAATTTCATTACACCTTACATTGTTGGGTCCAAGGTGAGTGTAAACCCCTTGGCTTCCATGATTGTTTTGATTTTGGGAGGACAGCTGTGGGGAGTTTCGGGGCTGATTTTAGCACTACCTCTTACGGCCATTGTAAAAGTAATTTTTGATTCGGTAGATGCCCTCAAGCCTTTTGGGTATTTGCTGGGGGAATCTGAAGAGGCTCCTGCTATTAATCTTAACTTTCCGACTTTACCCAAAGAATAAGACCCATGTCAAAACTCTTGTCACTGTGCTCGTTATGCTTTTTCTTGGTTACGATTTTAGGGTTTCAAAAAAACTCAATAGAGCTTCCATTTGGGCATTTTTCCCCGAAAGAAAACTTGTCTGAATACCATTTTTTCAAAGGAAAACTGGCAGACCAAATACCCGAAGAAGGCGTTGTACCGTATCGTCTCAATACACCTTTGTTTTCGGATTATGCCGAAAAACTGCGTTTTGTAAAACTTCCTGCGGGAAAAACCGTGGCCTATAATGCCGACCAAGTATTGGATTTTCCCATTGGTACGGTCATTATCAAGACATTTTACTATCCCAACGACTTTCGTAAGCCAGAAGCTGGAAGGCGTATCTTGGAAACCCGTCTTTTGATTCACGAAGAAAACGGCTGGAAAGCCCTTGAGTACGTTTGGAACGACGACCAATCAGACGCGTATTTGGAGGTAGCAGGTGAAACCAAAGAAATAAGTTGGATACATACCGACGGCAAAAAACGTACGCTCCAATATGTCATGCCCAATCTCAACCAATGCAAAGGATGCCATAATAGGAACGAAAAAATGATGCCAATTGGGCCATCGGCAAGGCAGTTGAATGGCGATTTTACGTATAAAAGTGATAGCCAAGCGCCAATAAGCGAGAATCAATTGACTCATTGGCAAAAATTAGGGCTTTTAACAGGTTTGCCTGCCCTCGAAAGTATTTCTAAAGCAGCTGTGTGGAACGACCCTGAGAGTGGCTCACTCGACGCTCGCGCCCGAACATGGCTCGACATCAACTGCGCCCATTGCCACAACCAAGAAGGCCCAGCCAAAACTTCGGGCTTGATACTAAGCTATCACGAAACAGACTTGACCAAAATCGGAATCATGAAAGCTCCTGTGGCCGCAGGAAAAGGTTCTGGTGGCCGACAATACAGTATTGTACCTGGGCAACCCGACAAGTCTATTCTACTATATCGCCTCGAATCTTCCGACCCCAGTGAGATGATGCCTGAGTTAGGTCGTAAAACCACCCACATTGAAGGGGCCGCTTTGATCCGAGAGTGGATTAAGGCCATGAAATGATATTCGGCTATCCATTTTTTTCTCTTAAATTGCACCTCTAAAAGTCAATTTTTTATCAACAAAATACCAAATACCCCTTTATTCTGTCAATGAAATACCTCCGTGCGTTGTTGAGTCTGCTGGTAGCTGGCGGACTGACGTACCTTCTCAATCGCCCTTTAGGACCCGTTCCAGCTTTGGGGCTATTCCTAAGTCCATTTACTGGTTTTTGGCAAAATGCCGAAGCTCCTCTCAAAACTCCCCCCACCGACATACAACTTCAAGGTTTGAAAGGTGAGGTCACAGTAAAATACGACGACAATGGTGTACCTCACGTTTTTGCTGACAATGACGAAGATCTGTATTTTGCACAAGGCTACATCATTGCCCGTGATCGCTTGTGGCAAATGGACTTTTACAGTCGTGTAGCTGCGGGACGTTTGAGTGAAGTGATGGGACCATTAGCCCTTGATTTTGACCGATATAACCGCCGTCTCCAATTACCCGAAGGAGCTGAAAGACTTGCCGAGGCATTTTTACGAGACCCCATTTCCAAGATGATTGCGGAGTCTTATTCGGCGGGTGTCAATGCCTATATTGCGCAAGTAACCTACAAGGAGCTCCCCATAGAATACAAAATATTAGGCTACCAGCCAGAAGCTTGGTCACCACTCAAAACGGCTTTGGTAGAAATGGTGATGCGAAAAGACATGAATGCCCGTTCGGACGATTACCGCATGGCTAATGCTCTGGCAAGCCATGGCAAGGAAGTCATGAAAGACCTTTTTCCTGATTATCCTATCGAAGAATCTCCTATTGTACCAACTGGAACCAAATGGAGTTTTACCCCTTTGGCAGTCCCCAAAATTCCTGAAATGATGCAAGCGGCCATTGCCTCCAATCTTGACATAGAGGCCGAAAACCCTGGGATTGGCGCAAAAGCAACTGGGCTATTCATGGCTCTCGTACCGCCACTGGACTCCTTTACTTTCCAGTAGGCACAATTAGGGCTTTCGCTTCCTTCTATTTTGGTCGCAAAATGCAGTTGGTTTTACTCCTCCCGTCAGTAATAACGCTGTGCGCCTTGTACCTGGTTGGCCAGGCATTGGAATTGAATTTAACAAAGATATCGCTTTGAGAATGACCAACGTGGGTTCGGATATTTTTCAATTATACCAAATTAATTAAAACCTTTTAAAATACAAATATGACGGTCAATGGCGTCCTGTTACGATGAAAGTCAATGAGTTTAGGGTTAAAGGTTTACCACAAGCAGTAAAAGATACTGTAAGATACACCCATCAGGGTCCTATTCTTTACGATAAAAATCAAAAACCGTTTTTTAGTGATTTACCAATTGGTCATTCTCTTGCATTAGGTGGGCAATTGCTCAAGGTAATCCAATTTAAGCACTTTATCTGTCTAATCGTGGCAAAAATTATGATGATTACCGCGCTATTTTACCCTACTTAGCTGCTCCAGGTTTCAACGTAGTGTTTGCCAGTAACCAAAATGATATTGCCATTACTTCGGCGGGGCATTTTCCCCTCAAATGGAAAGAACAAGGCAAATTCACCCTCGACGGCTCTAATCCTGAGCATGATTGGCGAGCTTGGATTCCTGTAGAGCAAACTCCTCACGTCAAAAATCCTGTGCGAGGGTTTGTAAGTTCTGCCAATCAGTTCCCAGCAGATCCATCATACCCCTATTATTTGGGTTGGAAATTTGCCCCTGGCGAACGAGGCATAAGAATTAATGAGCGTCTTTCAAAAATGGAAAAGGCTACCGTAGATAGCCTTCGATTGATGCAAAACGATAATTTCAACATTGAAGCAAGGCGAATTCTACCCGATTTACTTAAAATATTGGAGCAAGATGCCAGCGCGAAAGCCAATCCCGCTTATCCTATTTTGGCCAAATGGAACATGAAAAATGACCCTAATGAAGTAGGAGCAACGATTTTTGAGCGTTTTGTCAAAGAACTTCGACTGGCTATTTGGGAAGACGAGTTTCCTACAAAAGACGAAAAAGCTCCTATGTCGCAGCCTACCCGTGACCGTACTTGGGCGATGCTTCAAAAACAACCAACGGCTAAATGGTTTGATGACATCCGTACTAAAGATAAAGTTGAAACCGCCAATGACATTGTAACGAATACATTCAAAGCAACTATTGACTCTTTGACAGCCAAACATGGCCCGTTAAGTACAGTAACTTGGGCGTGGGGTACCGCCAAGAGTACTGATATAAAGCACCTTGTACCGTTGTTTAAATCGTTCTCACGGATGGACGTGGTGAATGGCGGGGGTGGGAATATCATCAATGCCACCACCGAGGCTGGTCATGGCCCTTCGTGGCGGATGGTAGTACAGTTAGACAAAACTTGGCCCAAAGCCTATGGGCTTTATCCAGGTGGGCAGTCGGGTAACCCAGGTAGTCATTTATACGACAATATGATTGATAAATGGGCCAAAGGAGAACTTAATGAGTTGGTTTTCTTAAAATCAAAGAATGAAACCCACCCCAAAATTACGTCAACAGTAAAGTTAAAACGTTAAAATACTACATTCATGGTTTATACTCTCATCATCGTTTTGAGTGCTATTGCACAATATTTCGGGCCTTGGTGGCTCATGCCTATTGTGTGTTTTGGGCTTTGTTTTTGGAAGTCTGAAAGCGCTAAAGGAGCTTATGGAGTAGCGTTTGCTGCTATTTCTACTTTATGGCTATCCTATGCTTCATACCAAAATGTAATTACTCAAGGGGTAATTACCCTTAAAATAGCTGACCTTTTTCAACTTCCTAATGCTGCTTTGCTTTTTACGGCGGTTACTTTGGCAGGTGGTACTGTTGCGGGTTTTGCTGGTATGGCAGGCTACTATTGTCGGGTAGCTTTAATCCCTCCTAAAACTAAGTAGCAAGCAACAACCGCATAATAAAAAAGGGTCAAAGTCGCATCTCTACACTTTGACCCTTTTTCATTTCTACATTTATTTATGTCAGTAATAACGCGGATTTCCCAAAGGAATCGCACTGATGATGGTAATCGAAGTAAAATCAGGGTTGAAAGGAGTTGTCACAATGTGCTCAAATTCCAATTTTACTTTACGAAATGAGACCCCAATTTTAGGTGCCACACTTAAAAAAGCGTCTTTATCTCTCCTTCTGAAAGTGTAATATTTCTCAGTGGTCAAGTCTTTGGCTTCTAATTTACCAATATAAGAAATACCCGCACTTACTCCCACATAGAAGCGAGGTTTCCAAGGTTTTTCAAGAATACGATAAGGAGACGAAAGATAGTAATCTGCAAACAAAAAACCATAAGAGGTAAATTTTTGCTGAATAATACTGTTGGACTCTGCATCTTCAAAAGTTGGCCGAAAGATTCCCCCTAATTTCATTCCAACATTAAAACGATTGGATGCCATGTAATAAGGCGATGCAAAAACCTGCCAACCTACACCCGCTTTGGTCAAAAACAAAGGCTTTAAATCATAAGCTGAACCAGCCTTGAGAAACCCTGGCCCTGCTCCTACGTTAATCCAAAAACGACGGTCGTCTTGATCTATTTTGACGAAACGTTGAGCGTAGGTTTGTATTCCCACACCTATTGACAGCAAAGCTGCTAAGTATATCTTTTTCATGCGTTTGAGTGTTTGTTTGNATACCAACTTTCTGTTCGTAAGTTAGGTTGCCCAAAACCATTTGGTTAAATTCATCGTATATTTGTATTACAAACTATGATTGATAATTGAGCAATGAATAAGTGGTGGGTAGTAGGAGTATTGATAAGTATCGTGGGGATGTTGGGTTGTGAAGACAAATGGCTGGGGGGAAAAACTTCATCTGCTACTGGGCGGTGTGAGTCTGACCGTCCGATAAGTGTGAGCGAAGAAACAAATCTTGACCGTGGATTTTTCAATCCTAAAGATAGCCTGTACTATTCTACGGTTGTTTATGGGGTTTTCTACCGCGGAGGACTCACCAATCCATGCGAACTGGTACGCCGCCCTTTCGACTACAAGAATGTCATTTCACGCAAGTTCAGAGTTATATGGGAAGGCCCCAAAGGCGTAACTAACGACCGAAAAATCCCACGGGCACAGCTTCGCTTTACCGATAAAGCCTACCGCGACGATGTGGATATAAACCTTCCTCAGCCAGATAGTCTCCGTCCGTTCCCTTACGAAATCGAAGTTGCCGAAGATTCGAGTTACGTCAACATCATTAGTAGTCGCGAGTACAAAGTAGCCCTTCGTAAAGGCTATTCCAACGAACTCAATGAAGTCAAATGTGCTGAAGTAAGTCTTTCTACTACCAAAGCCTTTGATTCCAATCGAATCATTCTGGAAAACGCTAATACCAGTAGTTGGTCGCAGCGGTATTTTTTCAAAGCGACTGATTTTGCACCTGATGTTCAGTATATTGTAGTTCGTGAAAAAGAATGTGCCCTATGCAATGTTCCCATCCCAACCCTAAGTGCTGCTAAATACACCATCTCGAAAGGCGAAGAAGCTATTCTTCAATTTACGGGCTGTCCCGCAGTTGAAGGCACGCAAGGGCCCTTAGAATGGTTTGCCCAAACAGTTGGTGGCCAAAAATACTTAGTTCAGCGATACAGCTATTCGGCTCGGAATGAACGTCGTTTCACTCCTCAAGAAACCACTACCTATTTTTTACGCTGTCAAGGTGATTGGTATTGTAAACCTCAAAAAGAGGTAAGTGTGACGATTGAAGTAAAATGACAATTGAGCCATAGGCTGTAAGCAATAAGCTTTAAGCAGTTTTTTAGAAATAGCCAAGCATTTTCTTAGCTAATGAATATGCCTTTCGGGAAGATAAATATGGCACTTTATGATTTTACTTGCAAGCTGTAATTTTGTATCAAAAACGATATGGCACTAATAGAAGACCTTAGTAGCTTGTTACCAATAGAATACCCCTTTGAATTAAAAGAGGTAGACAAAGACGATATAAACTTACGG
>JBGAUP010000268.1:0-7947 GCA_044228585.1 Runella sp.
TGCGGCAAAGACCTTATCCACCGAGGTTGTATAGCTATTTTCAGCGGCTTTGATATTTCGGCGAAAGTCTGTTTCAATACCAAATTGCTCAATCAACTCTTGTTGTGGGTGCACAAAACCTGCCGCAATAAGGGCTAAATCGCACGGAACTACCCGCTCATTCTCAGTAATGGGTGCTTTGCGTCCGTCTTCAAGGGTGCGCTCACCCGTAATATCGGCAATGCGTAATCCCGTCAATTTTTCACCGTCACCGATAAATTCTTGTACCGCAATAGCCCAAAAACGCTCACAGCCCTCTTCGTGCGAAGTAGAAGTACGTTTGGTCAACGGCCAGTTTGGCCACGGGGTTTTCTCATCGCGTACTTTATAAAAAGGCTGCAACTTGTCGTCATACTTAGGCGCAGGCATTACCTCCACTTGCGTAATGGTCTTGGCCTTATGACGGTTGGAAGTACCCACACAGTCAGAGCCCGTATCTCCTCCCCCAATCACCACCACGTGCTTATCGGTAGCCCAAATTTCACCATTTACATATCTATCTCCACGGTGGTCTTTTACCCGCTCAATATTGGCCACTCGTTTGTTTTGTTGACTCAAAAATTCCATCGCCGCATGAACGCCTTTTCCGTAGTAAGTTTGCCAACCTGGAATGGTAATATTACGAGGTTCGGTAGAGCCAATGGTCAATACCACGGCATCGAAATCCCTCAACAATTCTTCCGCTGTCACGTCAACGCCTACGTTCACGTTGGTTCGGAACGTAACCCCTTCCGCTTCCATCACTTCCACCCGACGAGAAACCACTGTTTTTTCGAGTTTGAAATCAGGGATACCGTAACGCAACAGCCCACCGATTTGGTCAGCGCGTTCAAACAAGGTTACCCAATGACCCGCATAATTGAGTTGTGCCGAAGCTGCCAAACCTGCTGGACCAGAGCCGATTACGGCCACCTTTTTACCCGTGCGTTTGGCTGGAATACGAGGTTTTACGTATCCTTTCTCGTAGGCCGTTTCGATGATTGATTTTTCGATAAACTCAATCGCTACGGGAGGTTTATTGATACCCAGCACGCACGATGCTTCGCAAGGGGCAGGGCAAATACGTCCCGTAAATTCGGGGAAATTATTCGTACTACTTAATATCTGATAGGCGTATTCCCAGTTGCCTTCATAGACGGCGTCGTTGAATTCGGGAATAATATTACCGAGTGGGCAACCGTTATGACAAAACGGGATACCACAATCCATGCAACGAGCGGCTTGTTTTTTAGAGCTTTCTTCGCTACCGAGTGGTTCTATTTCTTTGTAATCTAAGCGGCGTTCTTCAACACTGCGTTTGGCTGGCAACTCACGGCCAAATTCAATGAATCCAGTGGGTTTTCCCATGATTTATTTTACTTTATGGTTAACCTTTTTAAAGTTTATATTCTTTTTCAAAAACTTCTTCCCAAGTTAAGCTTTCAATGTGCTTGTTTGAAACTGCTGTTTCTGCCTCAGCCGCTTCTAAGGCTTCCTCAAAGGCATCTGCCCAAATAGTCTTCAGAAAATCATCATTCAAAGCGGGGCTGTACTTTTTCCATGATTTGATTTCATAACGTGCATTTCTAATGCTAATAGTCCAACTCCGTGAGCGTTTGTCAGGTTGAATTTGCCACTTGATGATATGAAGCATCAACCTAATCAGCTGACTTTCTAATGCCCTTTTGTCTGAACGCGACATACTATCAATCAAAATATTCAACCCTTCCTCTACATCCGCCAAATCCCCTACATCAAAAGATTTTTTTATCTCTTGTACCGCCAACAATTCGGATTGAGATGAAATATCTGCCCAGTTTTTCATATTTATTCTGATTTTAAGATTCCACGAAGTTAATCATTTTTCAGAAAAGACCTTACAGGTTGTTACACCTGCAAGGTCACATATTAAGGGATGGGTCAATTGTGGGCTATGTCAATAACGATATCTTGATAGACTACGTTTTTATCGGCAATTTGTTGAGAAAGACTAATACCACGTCCTGCCAATGCCTTTTTGAAATCATTAGGCATTACTTTTACAAACTGGCTCAAGTAAGTATCCCAATTTTGTATCATCATAAAAGCTACATTACTGGTCGTATATTGGAAATGTTTCTCTACCAAACCTTTTACAATGGTCGCATCTTCTTCATTAAGCGATTCTAAACTTACCATTTCGGCATTTACTTTGGGGGCGAAATCGCCATTTTTGTCCCAAACGTAAGACACCCCGCCCGACATACCTGCGGCAAAATTGCGTCCTACTTCGCCCAAAATCACTGCGACACCACCTGTCATGTATTCAAGACCATGGTCACCTACGCCTTCGACGACTACTTTGGCGCCTGAGTTACGCACGCAGAATCGCTCACCTGCCGTACCGCGGATGTAGGCTTCGCCCGCCGTGGCACCGTAGAAGGCTACGTTACCGATAATTATATTTTCTTCTGGTTTGAAAGTGGCTTCACGGTCAGGATAAACAATCAATTCTGCTCCACAGAGTCCTTTACCGAAATAATCGTTGGCATCTCCCTCCAACTCAAGACGAATACCGCTGGTATTAAATGCCCCAAAGCTTTGCCCCGCCGTTCCTCTAAATTTAAAGTGAATCGTACCTTTAGGTAACCCTGGTCCTCCGTATAATTTAGAAATTTCGTTGGAAAGCATATTACCTACCGAACGATTGAGGTTGTTAATAACGTATTCGCCATACACCTCTTCGCCATTTTCCAATGCCGGTTTGGCCGCTTCAATCAACTGCCAGTCAATCACATCGGCAATACCATGGTCTTGCTCTTCTTGTTTAAACTGGGCAACATCCAAACTAACTGGTTCTTTAAAAAGTATAGCATTGAAATTCAGTGCTTTGTATTTCCAGTGCTTAATATCATCGCGCATTTCTAAGTATTGCGATTGCCCCACCATCTCATTAATGCTACGGAAGCCCAAATGCGCCATGATTTCGCGTAACTCTTGGGCCATGTAGGTAAACATATTCACTACGTGTTCGGGTTTTCCAGTGAACAAGGCTCTCAACTCTTTTCGTTGGGTGGCAACTCCTACTGGACACGTATTCAGGTGACATTTACGCATCATGATACAACCCGTTGCAACGAGTGCGGCGGTGGCTACGCCAAATTCTTCAGCTCCTAACAACGCGGCAATCGCCAAGTCACGTCCTGTGCGCATTTGTCCGTCGGCCTGTACCGTCACACGGCCACGGAGTTTATTTTTGACGAGGGTTTGATGCGTTTCGGCCAAACCTAACTCCCACGGCAAACCTGCGTGGCGAATGGAACTCAAGGGCGAGGCCCCCGTTCCGCCATCGTGTCCAGCAATCAAAATATGGTCGGCGTGGGCTTTGGCAACCCCAGTTGCTACAGTACCCACTCCTGCCTCCGACACCAGCTTAACACTGATTCGAGCGGCACGGTTGGCATTTTTAAGGTCATATATCAACTGTGCCAAATCTTCAATCGAATAAATATCGTGGTGAGGCGGCGGCGAAATAAGTCCTACACCTGGCGTAGAATGACGCGTGCGACCAATCCAATCATCTACTTTATGACCTGGCAACTGACCACCCTCTCCTGGCTTGGCCCCTTGTGCCATTTTAATTTGCAGTTCTTGCGCGTTGGACAAATAATGACTGGTCACCCCAAAGCGCCCCGAGGCTACTTGTTTAATGGCCGATGACATAAAGTCACCGTTTGGCAGTGGCTTGTAGCGTAGTTCGTCTTCTCCCCCTTCACCTGAGTTAGATTTACCTCCAATTCGGTTCATGGCGATGGCCAGCGTAGTATGGGCTTCCCACGAAATTGAACCAAATGACATTGCCCCCGTTGCAAAACGTTTAAAAATACTTTCAACGGGTTCTACTTCTTCAATCGGAATGGCTTTTCCTTTTTTGAATCGCATCAACCCGCGCAGTGTAAGAGCTTTATGCGTCTGATCATCAATCAGTTTGGAGAACTTTTTAAATATATGATACCCTTCTTCACCACCCGTACGCGTAGCTTGTTGTAAGAAGTGAATCGTCTGAGGATTAAAAATATGCGCCTCCCCTCGTTGTTTCCACTGATAGAAACCACCCACTTCCAAGTGAGGGTTAAGTACGGGAGCATCGGGATAGGCTACTTTATGACGCACGAGTACTTCACGGGCTATTTCATCAATACCCATACCGCCAATGCGAGAAATCGTACCCGTAAAATACTTATCAACTACCTCTTTGTTCAAGCCCAAACACTCAAAAATTTGCGCTCCTTGATAAGATTGCAGGGTAGAAATACCCATTTTCGAGAAAATTTTGAGCAGCTCTTTATCAATGGCTTTAATGTAATTGGCATTAAGCTTATCGTTGGTAAACTCACCATTGATTAAACCGTGGCGATTCATATAAGCAATCGTCTGAAAAGCCATGTAAGGACATACTCCCGCTGCGCCGTAGCCGATAAGGGTCGCTACATGGTGGGTTTCAAACACATCACCCGCTTCTACCAAAATACCTACCTTACCGCGCAATCCTTTACGAATTAAATGATGATGCACCGCAGCCATCGCTAATAACGAAGGCACAGGCGCATGGTCAGAATCAATGGCACGGTCGGAAAGAATGATGATTTCAAAACCATCCTCAATGGCATCTTCGGCATAACGACAAATACGCTCAAGCGCCCGCACAAGCCCATTGCCACCTTGATCGGCACGGAAATACGTATTAATTGTTTTTGCCTGGAAGTGGGCTTTGTCCACCCAACGAAGCTTATCAAACTCCTCAATCGTTAAAACGGGTTGCTCCAATTCAATCTGACGACAATGCTGTGGTGATTCAGTCAGTAGGTTCTCAGTAGAACCCACAAAAGAAATCAACGACATAATCGAACGCTCACGAATCGAGTCAATCGGAGGGTTGGTTACTTGGGCAAAGAGTTGCTTAAAATAGTTCGACAAATGTTGACTTTGCTCCGACAAAACGGCCAAGGGTACGTCCGTTCCCATCGAACCAATCGCCTCGTAACCCGTTTCGGCCATTGGGCCTAAGACCATGCGTAAATCTTCGGAAGTAAACCCAAAAGCGATTTGACGTTTTAACAAAAGTTTATCATCATACGGAGCAAAAGGACGCTGAGAAGGTTCAAGGTCAGAAATCTTGATTTTATTTTCGTCGAGCCATTGCTGATACGGCTGACGAGAACAAATATCGGCTTTCAATTCATCGTCAGGAATGATGCGACCTTGTTCCATGTCCACCACAAACATTTTACCTGACTGCAAACGGCCTTTGGTTACTACTCTTGCAGGGTCAATGTCCAATACCCCTGCTTCTGATGCCATGATGATGGTGTCATCGTCCAACACCCAATAACGCGAAGGGCGAAGTCCGTTGCGGTCGAGGGTAGCCCCAATGATTTTTCCATCGGTAAATGAGATGGAAGCAGGGCCATCCCAGGGCTCTTGAATGGCCGCGTGGTATTCATAAAATGCTTTCCGTTGCGGATCCATGGCTTCATTGCCATCCCATGCTTCGGGTACAAGCATCATCATCACGTGCGGCAACGAACGCCCCGAAAGGTAAAGCAATTCAATGGCATTGTCTAAGTTGGCTGTATCCGAATTGGTCAAATCACAAATAGGCAACAACATATCCATTTCCTCCTTGGTGAAATTTTCCGACCAAAAAGACTTTTCTCCCGCCCTAATCCAGTTTACGTTACCTCTTACCGTGTTGATTTCGCCATTGTGCGCTACGTAGCGGAAAGGCTGTGCCAATTTCCACGAAGGAAATGTATTGGTAGAAAAACGCGAGTGAATAATGGCAAATGCTGATACGACCGATTCGCTGTGCAAATCGGGGAAATAATATTTTAATTGACCCGTAGTCAACTGACCTTTATAGGAAATAGTACGACACGAAAGCGACGAAAAATAGAAATGTGCCTTAGAACCTACCACCGTATCATAAATAATACGGGTAGCGTATTGGCGCAGAACAAATAATTTACGCTCAAATCCCAGCTCATCCGTAACAGAATCAGGGCGTTTGATAAAAAGTTGCTCTACTTGCGGCTCTACCGACAACGACCCTTCACCCAAAACATCATTGAGTGTAGGAACACGCCGATAGCCCAACAACTCCATCCCCAGTTTTTTAATTTTACGATTGAGGATATCGCGACACTCCGCGCGGAGTTTGTCGTCCTTGGGGAAGAAAATCATTCCAACCCCGTATTCACCCGCGGCAGGAAGTGAAATTGTCAATTTAGCACACTCTTCCACAAAAAATTCGTGCGGAATTTGAATCAATATCCCCGCACCGTCCCCTGTGTTAGGATCACAACCGCAAGCACCGCGGTGATCCATACGTTCGAGCATGGTAATCGCATCGGCTACCATTTGGTGCGATTTACGCCCCTTCATATTGGCGCGGAAACCAATACCGCAAGCGTCGTGTTCAAACTCGGGGCGATATAGCCCCAGTTGGGTAGATTCTAACATGGTTTTGTTGTATATTGGGGGTTGGTTGATTGCCAAGACAAACTTTGCTTCTTTTGTTGTCATGGTATAATAAACTCACGCAAGTTACACAAAAATTTATTTGGTACAACAACGTTTTCGCCAAATAATGTACCCATTTTTTCACCTTATTAAGAATTTATTAAATATTCTTGGAATTTTACAATTTAATAACAGTTACGGTTTATGTTTTATAAATTTTCAATAAATGAGTAAATATTCGAGCGTTTATTAAAAAAAAAGCAAGAATGTTGAAAAATAGGCAAAACCATTTAAAATAGGCCCATCTTATTTCTGATTGTTCTCAATCAAGTAAATTATATGCCAAAAGGATGCTCAATCATCCGATTTGTTATACTCTTGGCTCTCCTATTTCGCGTCAGGAAATCTTGCTCGCACATTTAGCCCCGTTTTAGAGATTTGCATCAGTGCTATTGCCAAAGACCTTACAATGGCCGAAAATGAGCAACACGAAGACGGGTGTATATATTTTCATAAAGCCTAAAACAGATAAATGTAGGGTAAAGATACAAAATAGTTGAGCCTCTGCCTTCAAAATCCTACCTTTGCAGCGTGATTCTTTCACACACCGCAACAAGACATCGTTGCCGATTTGTTTTTTCATCATTCAATCCCAAATCTCCCACTCGTGGAACACGTCGAACATCTACCAACGGTCGAAACTGCCAAAAAGTTAGGCATTCTTCCCGAAGAATTTGAACAAATCAAACAGATATTAGGCCGTACGCCCAACTTTACGGAACTAAGTATTTTTTCGGTCATGTGGTCTGAGCACTGCTCTTATAAAAACTCCATCGTTTGGCTCAAAACCCTTCCCCGCGACTCGGAGCGAATGTTGGCCAAAGCAGGTGAAGAAAACGCTGGCTTGGTGGACATTGGCGATGGACTGGCCTGTAGCTTTAAAATCGAATCTCACAACCACCCCTCGGCACTTGAGCCTTATCAAGGCGCTGCCACGGGCGTAGGGGGTATCAACCGCGATATTTTTACGATGGGGGCCCGTCCCATTGCCCAACTAAACTCATTACGCTTCGGGAACCCCGAACTCGCCAAAACCAAATGGCTCGTAAAAGGCGTAGTCAAAGGTATCGGTGACTATGGCAATGCCTTTGGAATTCCGACCGTAGGTGGAGAAGTATTTTTTGACGAATGTTACAATACTAACCCCCTCGTGAATGCTTTCTCGGCAGGTATCGTTAAAGTAGGAGAAGTAGCAAAAGCGATTAGCTATGGCGTAGGCAACCCTGTATTCATTGTAGGGTCGGCGACGGGGAAGGATGGCATCGGAGGAGCAAGCTTTGCATCGGAAGATATTTCTGAGAAATCTACCGAGAAACTTCCCGCCGTACAAGTAGGCGATCCTTTCATGGAAAAACTTCTCTTAGAAGC
>JBGAUP010000269.1:0-7907 GCA_044228585.1 Runella sp.
TGTCACCAGCCCTACACTTTATGCCGACGTAAGTTACCCCTTCATATTCCGTGCTGCCGTCAGCGAAATGTCTAAAAAAAGCACTTTGGCCCGGGCATTGCGCTCAAGGTGGTAGTAGCCATCGGTAATTTCTTGAATAAGCATTTCAATGGCAGCGGGTTGTACCGCTTTGCCAAATTTTTGCACAAAACCCAGCTCCTCTTCTTGCAGCCGTAGCAAGTCCTCGACGCCATTTTGCCACAAAAACAAATCGCGAAACAGATTCAGCGTATAATCAAAAATGCCTTTTTGTTTCTCTTTGCCGAGGCTATCAAATTCATCGGCTAATTTGACCAATGCCGCAAAATCGCGTGAGTAGCACTTTCGCATCCAATTGGCAAACCACGCGTGGCGGTCATCTTCCGTTTCGTGCGTCAAGCGGATGGCTTCTGACAAGTTTCCCTCGCACAAAAAAGCAATTTGCCGCGCTCGCCGCTCTTCAATTCCCTTTTGACCCAAAAACTGTGCGACTTCTTCATCCGTAAAAGACCGAATAGCCACGCGTTGTGTACGTGAAATAATGGTGGTCAAAAGCTTATCGGATTGACTGGACACAATCAAAAACAACGTCTTTTCGGGTGGTTCTTCCAAAATCTTCAAAAGGGCATTGGCGGCAGCGGTGTTGAGTAATTCGGGCTGCCAAAACAGCATAATTTTAAATTCCCCTTCAAAGGCTTTTAGCGACAGTTTATTGATGATACTTCTCGACTCTTTGATGGGGATAATGCCCTGTTGATTGCCCGTGGCATTGATATACGTTAGCCATTCAGAGAGCGTTCGATACGGGGATTCTTCCAAAAATGTCCGCCACTTGGGCGTAAGTTCTCCCAATAAATCTTCTCCTTCTTTGGGGGTACGAGGCAAAGGGAAAATATGATATACGTCGGGATGAACCAGCTTCCGCATTTTAGAGCAGGAGGCGCACTGCCCGCAAGCATCATCGGCTTGTTTATTTTCGCAATTGACGAAAGTGGCAAACGCCCACGCCAAAGCTATGCCTGCCCCGCCCACTGGTCCATCAAAAAGTTGGGCGTGCGCTACGTGATTGTTTTGTACGGAGCGAATCAGTGCGCGTTTCGTGTCGTCGTGGCCGAGTATATTCTTAAAAAGCAAAATGAAAGCAATTGAATGTTGGCTGCAAAATTAAAAAATGTCGGCTTGCTTTGGGCTAATCAGGTGGTAAAGTATAAATCAAATTTTATAAACTATGCCAACACGTAAAATAGACCTACTACCCCAATACCGACAGCATCGTTTGGCATTTTAGTTCGGTTTCTTGCCATTCTTTTTCTGGAATAGAGTCTTCCGTGATTCCACCACCCGCGTATAGCGTAGCTACCCCGTTTTGAATCTTCATACAGCGTAGATTGACAAACAGATGGGTTTCATTTTCAACGTTAACGGGGCCTAAAAAACCGCTGTAAAACTCGCGGTCGTAGTTTTCGTGTTCTTGAATAAACTGCAAAGCAGCCGATTTTGGCATCCCACATACTGCCGAAGTAGGGTGAAGCAATTCGAGCATTACCGTTCCCAATTCGGGAAAGTTAATTTCTTTGGTATTGACGGTATAGTGGCTGCAAAGGTGCATGAGATTGCCCGCCACTACGGTTTTGGGGCCTTCCTCGGTAAATTCTCGTACGCGAATTTTCTTAAAACACGAAATGATATAACGACTTACCAGTGCCTGTTCTTCGATTTCTTTCTGCGTCCACGGAGCTTGTTTGGGAGGAATGGGTTGCCCTTCTGCATTATAGGCTGACTGTGTTCCTGCCAACGAGACAGTTCTGAAAATACCTTCTTTGTCCACCCCCACGAGGGTTTCGGGTGTAGCTCCCAGCCAGACTTGGTCTAAATGAGGCAAATACACCAATGAGACAAAAGCGTTAGGGTATTTTTCACAAAGACGCTCAAATACTTCGGTAAACACAAAATCAGTCGGTAACTCCACTTCTTTGGTACGCGAAAGCACTACTTTTTTTATTTCGCCCGCTTCGATAGCTGCTACGGCATCTCGAACCGACTGGAGGTAGGCACTGTCTGGGAGAGTGGGGATGCTTTGGGGAGAAAGATGAGCACTTTTTCTTACGGTCGGCCTGACCGTACCACAACGTCTTTCCCACACTTCGCGTTGCGAATCTGAAACCGATTTGCCAATCTTTTCTGTTACCACTTTACCCTCTTGACTGAAGTGGAAGTATAAATCTGCCTCCATAAACAAAGCCTCGTTGCCTTCCATATTGAGGAAAGGACTAATGGCAAAACCCGCAGGCAAATCTTCTAACACGATTTTGGTCTTAGGAATTTCTGCTCCGAAATTGATTATCAGTTGTTTGTCTTTTTGGCGGGGCAACTGCCACAACGCTACCGCGAAGCCTAATTCGTGGGCGGCTTGCCAACCCGACAACGGAGAAATGGCGTGGGAAGAGACGGAGAAATCTCTTATTTTTTCAAATTCGTCTGATTTCATATTTGTTAAACACTTTTACGCTAAAAAGTGTGCCTTAAAACCCAAAAACAATTCTATATGCAACCCTATTGGGTTTATTGGCATCTTCCTACCGAACTTTCGTATCACCTCTGCTAACTATCATCTAAGATGCCTCAAAAATCTGAACACAAATACTACATTGACTGGATAAGGGTATTGGCTTTTTTTCTGTTGATTTTTTTTCATTGCGCCATGCCTTTTGTTACGTTCAATTGGGAAGTCAAAAATACAGAAACTTCCGTTGGTCTAACCCGCCTTATCTATTGGCTGCATCAGTGGCGGTTGCCATTGTTGTTTTTTATTTCTGGGGTGGGCATTCATTTTTCGCTCCAGTCGAGGTCGGTGATTGCCTTTGCGGGGGAACGATTTGTGCGTTTATTTATCCCGTTACTTTTTGCCATGTTTTTTTTGATTCCTGCCCAAGTGTATGTTGAAAGGTTACAAAGAGGTCAGTTTACGGGTTCTTATTTACAGTTTTACCCAACAGTTTGGGAGTTAGTACCCTATCCCGACGGTACACTCACGTGGAGTCATTTGTGGTTTGTGGTCTATTTGTTTGTGTTTTGCGTGTTGTTGTTGCCCGTTTTTGCCATTTTTAAAATAAAAGTCGTCAAAACTTTCAAAGAAAAAATAGCTAACCGCCTTGCACATCCTCTCGCTGTTTTTGCGCTGTTTATTCCCTTTGCAATTTACTACTTCACCCTCTATCTCGACTATCCTGAACAACAAAGCCTATTAGACGACTGGTTTTTGTTCGTGTTTTCAATGACGTTGGTCGTATATGGCTATCTTTTTGGAGGCAGCGATTCCTTTTGGAAAACGTGTGAGCAGTTTCGTTTTTACTATCTAATCACGGCTTTGGTCTGCATTTTTGTTCTTTTTTACGCCTATTGGTGGCCAATGGATTTACCCAAAACGAACGATAATCGGTTGTATTTATACGGTTTTCTGAACGCTATTCACATTTGGACCATTATTTTAACCGCTTTGGGGTTTGCCAAAAAACATTTCAATTTCTCCAATAAATTTTTGAGCTATACCAACAAAGCGGTGTATCCTTATTACATCCTACACCAAACCGTCATTGTTGTTTCGGGGTATTTTGTGGTTCAATGGTCACTACCTATTTCCATAAAACTAACCATTTTAATCCTGGTTTGTTTTGTGGCTATTTCTGGCATCTATCATTGGTTCATACGGCCATTTGTAGTTACCAGACTTTTATTTGGACTTAAAGCAAAAAAGTAGTACCAAGATATACATTTCAAAACCTGTAAATTCAAAATATATGATAAATTTACCTTTCTAAACCTTTTGATAATGAAACTCTTACCCATAAGCCTCCTGATAGCTTTTTTGTCGGGAGGCTTTTGCTTTGCCCAAAACAGACGGATTAATGGCTTAAAACACGAATTATCCGTAGCCAAGCAGGATACCAGTAGGGTGTTGATGATGGCGCAATTATGCAATGCCTATCGGTCGGTCAATCCTGATTCGGCCCAATTTTACGCCAATAAAGCCTTGACATTGGCCCGAAAAATTAATTTCCCCAAAGGAATAGTACGGGCTTTGACCAATCTTGGTCGGGTCATCAATGATTCTGGCAATTTGCCCAAGGCATTACAAATGCAGTTTGAAGCCCTGCAAATTGCGGAAGAAAATGGCTTAACTGCGGAAACTGGCTGGCCCTTGAGTAGAATCGGGACAATTTATGCAACATTGGGAGATATGGAGAAATCAAGGAATTACCGCCAACTGAGTCTGAATGTTTTTAAAGCAAGTCATGATACTAATTCTATGTTAGTAGCAATGAACAATATAGGAGTTGGCTACACCGAAATGAACCAATTAGATTCGGCTTTGTATTATTTTCAGCAGGTTTACGCAGCTCGCGTTCAGGGGAATTTAGAAGGGGAATTGATTTTAAATCACCTTGGTTTTGGGAATGTGTATTTAAAAAAGAAAAACTATCCGCTTGCTTTGGATTACTTCAAAAAAGCAATGCAGGATTGCATTAAAATGAATAATCACCGAGAGAGTGCTGCTGCAAATAATCGAACTGCGCTGGTGTACCAAAAATTAAACCAGCTTGATTCGAGTATTTATTATGCCCAAAGAGGGCTGGCAGAAGCCCAGCTTGTTTCCTACAAACAGGGAATTTTACAATCTGGAATGTTATTGTCGGAGCTCTATGAGCGAATAGATGCCAAAGAGGCATTTCGGTATTACAAATTAGCCGTTGAGGCCCGAGAAAGTTTGTTTGGTGCAGGAAATCTTCAAGCCCTGCAAGCCATGATTGCCGACGATGAAGCAAAGCGGAAAGAAGTTGAGAATGCGAAAATCGCTTACCAAAATCAAATCAAACAATATGCTCTTTTGGGAGGTTTAGGGGTGTTTTTATTGCTTTCGCTGATATTGTACCGCAATAATCAAAAGGAAAAGAAAGCTAAATCCTTACTTCATAAGCAAAAACAAGAAATAGACCTTCAAAGAGACAAGGCCGAAAAAGCCCTGACTGAACTCAAATCTACCCAAGCCCAACTCATCCAAAAAGAAAAACTCGCCTCTTTGGGCGAACTCACCGCCGGCATCGCCCACGAGATTCAAAACCCTTTAAACTTCGTCAATAACTTTTCGGAAGTCAGTAGTGAATTGGTAGACGAAATGGAGGAAGAGCTCAAAGCAGGAAATTCAAACATCGCCATTGAAATAGCCACAGACTTAAAACAAAATCTCTCCAAAATCAACCACCACGGCAAGCGCGCCTCTTCCATCGTCAAAGGTATGTTGGAACACTCCCGTACCGCCACGGGAGAGCGCGAACTTACCGATATAAATCAGCTTGCGGATGAATATTTAAGGCTGAGTTATCACGGTTTACGTGCAAAAGATAGTTCATTCAATTCGGAGTATGAGTTGATTGGAGATAACAACCTTCCCAAAATCGAAGTAGTGCCGCAGGAAATTGGCAGGGTATTGCTAAATTTGATTAACAATGCCTTTTATGCCGTCAATCAGCGAGCCAAACAGGGAGAACCCAACTATCAACCTAAAGTAACGGTTACGACGAAATTAACAGTTCCCCCATTGGGGTCGGACCCTCGCAGGGGTAGGGGGCTGGCTGTTATAGTTACCGACAACGGCCTCGGCATCCCCGACGCTATCAAAGCCAAAATCTTCCAGCCCTTATCCCCGACGCTATCAAAGCCAAAATCTTCCAGCCCTTCTTCACGACCAAACCCACGGGCGAAGGTACAGGTTTGGGGCTGAGTTTAGCGTATGATATTATTACCAAAGGGCATGGTGGAACGTTGGAAGTGGTTTCTACGGAGGGAGAAGGAAGCAAGTTTATTATTCGGTTACCTCAGTAGCCTATGCCTTATCATACAGTCTTCAAAGCATTGATAACATCAAATATCAATAAAATTAGCTGAATGTGTATTTTTAATAATAATTAAGCCGTTTTTGTTTTTATTTTTAGCTAAATATATGCTTATTTAGTGCGATTTAGCTATTTTAACTTTATACATAGAACTAAATACAAAAATGGTGCAAATGATGAATGAAATAATAGGGCGATATTTTGAGAAAAATGAACTAAAAAAGGCACTTGACTCAACCAAAAGCGAGTTGGTGGCAGTGGTGGGGCGAAGGCGTGTGGGCAAAACGTTTTTGATTAGGAATTACCTCCAAGCCCAAATCGTGTTTGAGTTTACAGGCGTACAGAATGTGAGCAATGAAGCACAAAGGGTCAATTTTATGACTGTTTTGCGAGCAAACAAACCTATTTATGAGATAGAAACCCTACCAAAATCGTGGTTAGAAGCCTTCGGGTTCTTACAACAACGGGTAGAATCGTTGAAGAGAACAGAAAAAATAGTCCTGTTTTTTGATGAAATACCCTGGTTGGCAGGAAAAAATACAGACTTCGTTGCCGCTTTTGATTATTTCTGGAATACCTGGGCCTCCAAACAAAATATCGTGGTGGTGATTTGTGGTTCTTCGGCATCATGGATGAATGAAAAAATTATCAACAACAAGGGGGGCCTGCACAATCGAATCACTCGACTGATCAGGATGAAACCTTTTAACCTTTCCGAAACCAAACAATTTTTAAATTTCAAGGGAATCAACTACCCCGAATATCAAATTTTACAATTATATATGGCCATTGGAGGCATTCCCCTTTACTTGGAATTGTTAGACAAAACCCTTTCCCTCACCGAAAACCTCAATGCCTTATGCTTCCGACCCACTGGTTTTTTGTACGATGAATACAATCGTTTGATACCCAGCTTATTTCTACACCACCAAGTCCATACATTGATCATTGAGGCATTGGCCAAAAAAAGGAAAGGACTCACTCGAGAAGAGCTTTTGGCGGAAACCAAACTGCAAAACGGGGGTACTTTTACTAAATACCTTGATGAATTGATACAATCTGATTTTGTGGATTTTTACAAGCCTTTTGGGAAGCATAAAAAAGAAACGCTTTACCGATTAACGGACATGTACTGCCTTTTTTATTTTGCGTATATTTTACCTAACAAAGGCAACAAAACGCCTGATTTTATGGCCATCGTCCAATCTCAAGGGTTCAAATCTTGGGCAGGCTACACCTTCGAAAATGTATGTATGAGTCATATCCTATCCATCAAAAAAGCCTTGGGCATTGCGGGAGTCAGTACGGCTACTTCATCGTTTTTTGCCAAACCCAAAGATGGTTTAGCGGGCACTCAAATAGACTTGTTGATTGAACGAGCCGACAACACGATTCATTTGTGTGAGATTAAATTTTTGGCCGATGAACTTATTATAGACAAACAAATGGCCGAAAATTTACGAAATAAGCGTGCTATTTTTAATTATCATACCAAAAATAAAAAGCACATCTTCAATACCGTTATCACTACTTATGGCCTTAAACCAAACAATTATAGCCTGCAAAATATAGACCAAATTGTTACCATGGAAGCCCTTTTTGAAGTGTAAACTCCCGAAAGTATGAAAAAATTACTACTGCTCTTATTCGTTTCATTCACTTGCCAGTTTGGCTTTGCTCAAATTTCCAAACAAATAGAACGCCACCCAGCAGCGTTTCGCATTGATTCCCTACCTCCACAAGGCATTTTGCTCGATAAAGGCTGGAAATGGCACGCTGGTGATAATCCTGAATTTGTCAAACCTGATTTTGATGATTCAGCTTGGGAGGGTATTGACCCTACGAAGGATATTATGGATTTACCGCAAATACACGATGGCAAAATAGGCTGGATGCGACTGAGATTGAAGATTGATAGCTCCTTAGTGCCTCAGTCTTTGGCATTAGCAATTATTCAAGTTCTTGCGTCCGAAATCTATGTAGATGGTCGTTTAATTG
>JBGAUP010000270.1:0-7820 GCA_044228585.1 Runella sp.
TCGGACATTAAGGATTTTAAAGGCTGGTGCGTTGAGTATGGTCAAACTGACTTACCCGTTTCAGCTGTAACGCTGGCCGCTTACGTGTCGCATTTAGCTGATACCCACAAGTGGGCAAGCATCAATCGAAAATTGGCAGCGATTAGTAAACTATACGAACTAAGCAATTTGGACTTGCCTACCAAAGACAAAGCTTTTCGTGTAGTGATGGAAGGTATCAAGCGTACCAATGGCATTCGCCAAAAACAAGCGCCTGCTTTTAAGATGAAAGAGCTGAAAACTATTTTACAAGCAATAGACACCACTACCAACGCTGGTTTGCGTGACAAATGCCTGTTGCTCATTGGTTTTGCAGGTGCTTATCGGCGATCAGAGTTAGTAAATCTGAATATTGAGGATGTGCAATTTAACGACGATGGAGTAATCATATCCTTGTCTAAAAGTAAAACTAATCAATATGGAGAATCGGAAGAAAAAGCCTTTTTTTATAGTCCAGATGCGGATTTTTGCCCCATTCGTAATTTAAAACAGTGGATTGGACGTTTGGAAAGACCCATGGGGCCATTGTTTGTCAGAGTGCGAAAAGGCGATAAAATCACAGAAGAACGACTCAATGACATGACCGTTTATGATACGGTCAAAAAGTATATAGGTCGCCGATATTCAGCTCATTCACTACGAGCATCGTTTATTACCATTGCGAAAATTAACGGGGCAGATGACTCAGAAATCATGCGCCAATCGAAGCATAAAACAAGTGCTATGATTCAGCGATACACCCGTATCGAAGACATCAAGCAACATAATGCCGCTACAAAATTGGGACTATGATAAGCTCTGAGAATCGTTCAGGCGGTATCAAGGCCCTCATTGTTTTTATTTAATCGATTCTCGACGGTTTGAAAAGCTGTCAGATCCTTTCTTAACTTCTCATTTTCAAGTACATATCGCTGAACTTGCCCTTTTAGATAAGCATTCTCTGAAAGCAAAGCTGAAATCATTTTCTCGGTTTCATCATATGGTACGGCTTCCTCGGCAGCTTTGGCTTGATTAGCATAGCCACGGCAAGTGGCCGAACAATACTTAGCCGTCGAGCGACTGGCAAAGTAAACAGTCCCGCACCATTGGCAGTTTTTTTCGAAAACTTTGGCGTTGTATTTGAAATTAGAGCGGTCTAATTGTGGCATAATAGCAATAGATTTTTATATAGTAAAGATAATTAAAGAATCTTATATTCAAAATTATATCGTGATAATTACGTTATAAAATCACAATATGATATATATCCTGAAAGTTTAAAAAATACTAAAAACTGTTACTTAGGAAAATACTTCCCAAAATGACCTTTAATCAAAGCCTTTGCTTTGTCATCTCCTAAGCGAGCGTGAGTAGCTTTTTCTAAATCATTTATCAAATCCTCTAAGCTATTTAGAAAAGAATACCGATGGTCATACATTCTTTCCAGCAAATCGTCGAAAGGCACGACAGGCATTTCGCAACAAAAATCTTCTTCTAAATTATTATAGACATTTCTAAGAGTATAAAGCAAAGAAAGATCATCACGAGAATGAGTCACAAAACCATGTGCTATCAGTGTCGTTAACGCAACTCCTTTTGGCATATTTTTCCCTTGTTGGTCGGCCCAAGCTTTTATATAACGAATCAGCCTTTTAAGTTGTGCTACTTGTTTCCCACCTTGCTCTTCTACCCATTTCTTAAACCCAGAAGGATTACTATCTAACCACCCATTCTTTGTTGCCAGCCGAATCGGTTCATTAAAATTTGTTTGAACATAAACGGTAATATCTATATGATAACCAGCTCTATAATGCAGTCTAATACATTTGTCTTTATGTTTAGGCAAAGAACTATTTGGAGCTTTGCCTAAGGCATCTCGAATATATTTTTGAAGTGTTGAAGCCGCAAATTGGGGATCTGGAAAAAATCGAACTCCAAAATCTATGTCACATGTATCCGTTTTAGTACGAATTAGTGTACCCAGTACAAAAGAGCCTTGCCTGACAAGGGCTGGTACTGGTACTTTCTTTTCCGTTAAATATGACTTGATGTATCTCTTAATGTTCGCTTCTGAAGTTTTTAGCTGTGTCAGCTTACTGCTGGGGATATTTAGTGCATTGTTAAAAAACAAAAAGTCTTCGTGTAAATTTGCCATGAGTTTAAGTATTTGAATGAGGTGCACTTTTACCATACCAAACGCCGTCTATTTTATACAACTCGTAGAACACTAACCATTCTGCCACCCACGGTATTATTTTGTCAGCTACTCTAAAAGTAGATTTCCACGACTCATCCTTTGGATAGAAAAGACATAAATTGCCTTCCTTATAAAAATGAGTGGCTGCGTCTATTTCAATTTTTGGATTGAGAATATATACTTGGGGACTCTGGCTAAAACGATAGACAACTCGTATTTCATAAAATGGGCTGTACTCAGTTGGTTGTATAGTGCCTTCACATACTAATTCAGTCGTTTCTTGCCGAATCTCAGGACATTGCATGCAAGGAAAATATTTTTCAATGATTGCTTTTTCTAACCGATAACGAACAGTAGCATTTTCTCGAAAAGGCTTCATATATAGTGTTTTAGTCCCCATAAAACAAATGTGGTTGGTTTCTGACTGATTGATGTGGTAAGTGAGTTATCACACCACTTGGGGTGGTATATGCGCCAGTGGCAATAATCCCTGCTTTTTGTAGCAAAGCATTTCGGTGAGCCTCCTGACTATTTTCAGTTTTTTTCCCATCAGGAAAACGCTTGCCAAGATGTTTTTGCCACAATTGACTTGATTCATACTGGCATTCATTATCCAAAGCTTTTTTTGCATCATCTATAAACGCTTGCAACACCTCTAAGAATTTTCCTCGTCGCTCAGCATCAAACGGAGCTAACAAGTTATCAAAAGGTGTAACTGGCATTTGACAATAAAAATAAACATCCAATGATGCTTTTATAGATCTAAGTGTTTCATATAACGCCTCATCATCTCGGTCTGATTTAGTTCTAATATAATTGGCTGCCAAAACAGTCAAAGCAACTCCTTTTGGCATAAATACATCCTTTTTGTGATTTGCCCATGCTTTCAAATAACGTACTAAACGAGTTAGCCGGTTATCATCGTCTTTTTTATCATTGTACCACTGCCGAAATTTTTTGGGGTCGGATTGTTGCCATCCTTCATCTTTCAGCCCAAGATAAGGCGAATTAGTGGTCGTTTCAGAATCTCGATAGTAAACAGGAATATCAATATGGTAGCGGCGAGCAGGGTTATTTTCTCCTTTGTATCTTACTCTGATGCACTTTTTCTTGTGCATTGGCGGCATATCTGTTGCGTCTTCCACTGCCGCTTTTATCCATTTTTGTAAAGTAGTTGGTGTTTCATCTGGTTTAGGAAAGAAGTACACCCCTAAATCCATATCACAATCATCATCCCCAGTGCGAATCATCGTCTTCATTTTATAAGACCCTTGAATGTAAAATTTAGGTGTGAGATGGTTATGCTTCTCCCGAAAATGTTTTTTGATTCGCTCTTCCAAATCCTTACGGGAACGTATCATGTTTTGACGCTTGGTATCAGTGATACCTAAATTGGTATCAAAATCTTGAAATAAGTTGTTACAATTTGCCATAGCTGTTATACTTTAAAGCTCAAAAAATGGTTTGTATGGTACTATTTTGTTTTCAAAAAAAGGCTGTAATAATGTTTTATCCGCATTATCAAATAGGTGCATCCCCTTCTGGTTCAGCATCTTAATCTTGTTTGTTGAGGTGCTATCCAATTTCAGGTTGTCAGAAATATTAAACTTATCTTGAAATCGTTGGTAATAAAATCGGTCTGCCTTGTCATGATGAACCCCTTGTGCAAAAATTTTCATCATATTTTCGGTAATTGAGGACTGGCTCTGCATCATAAATTCGATTAGCTTAATCGCAAAGCCAAAAAGGCCGCTTCCAACCGCCTTTCTTTGATTGGGAAGCGTTAATACGTTAGTACCTGTACCAATTGAAAGTATTTTTATTTCATCAAATGAGTACCCCAAAGCAATTGCTTCAGAAAGTCCGATTAGGGCTGGGTTATTTGCAAATATTCCCCCATCAATCATGTTAAGTAAATTTACCTTTTCTGTTGTTTTGGTTTGCTGATAATTGACTTCGTAGGGTTGAAAATAGATAGGAGCAGCGCTCGTTGCCAAGGCCACTTGATAACTTGGCACTTGATAATCACGAATGTAGTCCTTATGGTGGCTTGTTTTAAATACTACTGTACTGCCTGTTGATGCGTTGAATGCAGGAATACACAATCGAGTTTTAGAATTACCCAAACGAGTATCTCCATCTTCTGAAAAGGGTTCAAAAGCCTTTCTCAAAAGTTTGCTTAATTCATTGCGGTTGTGTTTTGGTAGAAAAAACTGTCTCAGGAGTCGAAAAAGGTTGGTGTACGGTAATCCAAAGATTTTGGTTGCATTTGCTTCATAAAGGTTCAAAATTTCACTTGACGACATACCCAACCCTAAGCCGATTGCTATAATACCACCAGTTGATGTACCACAGATTAAGTCAAAATATTCGTTTAATTTTATTGGTTCGCCTTTTTCTCTTGAAAGATATGATTCCAAACCAGTTAAAAACCTTGCTGGAATTATTCCTCTAATACCGCCACCGTCGATTGATAATATCTTAAATTCTTTCATGTATTTTGGGTTAATATTTCGACAACCATTAGTAAACAAAATAAGTTCATTTACTCTTTTTGTTTACCCAAAAAACACAAATAACACCTTTTAAAAGGTGTCGTCGTTTTTCTTATGTAGTATCTACTCGTTTTATTATACCTTTGCAAGATCATACTCAAACCAACCTATTATGAACGAAACTTTCGCACTTCGACTCAAAAGCGCCAGAAGTCAAGCCAAACTATCTATGCGAGAATTGGCTGAAAAAGCGGGAAACGTCGTTACATTCAACTCTATCAAAAAGTACGAAGACGGCTTAATGACCCCTGAACCCACTACGATGATTGCACTCTCTAATGCCCTGGGGGTAAAAGTAGAGTATTTCATGCGTCCAGTTAAAGTAGAGTTGGGAAACGTCGATTTTCGCAAAAAAGCCAGTTTGAGGGCAAAAGACATTATAGCAATCAAAGAGCAAATTCGAGACTTTTTAGAGCGTTACTTAGAAGTAGAGGAAATTTTAGGAATCACGCACTGTTTTCAAAAACCCCAGCCTCTCCCTTTGGGTCAAAGTCCAATGCAAGTGGAGAAGGCTGTTTATTTACTGCAAAATCAATGGGGGATTAGCGGAAATCCTATTCCAAATGTGGTAGAATTTTTGGAAGGAATCAATATTAAGGTATTATTGATTGATGCGCCCAGCAATTTCCATGGCCTTTCTACTTGGGTTGGTGAAATTCCTGTTATTGTAATCAACCAAAATGATTCCGTAGAACGCCGACGCTTTACAGGCTTACACGAATTGGGTCATTTGGTATTAGATTTTGGCGAGTTAGAGGAGTCAGAATTGGAAAAACGTTGTCATCAATTTGCAGGAGCCATGCTCTTACCAGCAAAAATTATCAAATCTGAGTTAGGAGAGTATCGAACATTTGTGTCATTTGGCGAGTTAGTGGCATTAAAAGAAAAATACGGGATTTCGGTACAAGCAGCCATGAGCCGTGCAAAGCAGTTAGAAATTATCAATGCCTATACCTTCAAAGTATTTTGTATGAGTATTGCCAGTAACCGAAGAGAGGAGAATTTAGGGTCATTCAAAGGTGAAGAGAAATCGTACCGATTTGAAAATCTACTATTTAGATTGGTTTCCGAAGACTTGGTTTCTATCAGCAAAGCGGCCAATTTAGGTAACATGAAAGTAGCTGAGTTCCGTGACAAACTTGACGCACAATCCTAATGAAGCATCGAATTGCCATTAACGATGCGAATATTTTGATTGATTTGGTAAAAACAGGGTTATTTGAAGCATCGTTGAAACTACCTATTGTTTATCACACGACAAGTATCATTTTTGAGGAATTGCATGATTTTCAAAGAGCTTTTTTCAGTGTCGCTATCCAGCAAGAGAAATACCGAATTATTGAGATTACTCTTGACGAAATGGCTGAGATTTACGAATTAGTAGCGATAGACCGAAACCTCTCAGAGCAGGATTGGTCGGTATACTACTATTCAAAAAAGTGGATGTGTTTATTACTAACGGGGGATACTCGACTCCGAAATCGTGCTTCATCCAATGGTATCCAAGTCTGTGGTATCCTTTGGATTTTGGATGAATTGTTATCGGGGCAGCATATTACCCCTACCGACGCCTATCATTTATTACAACAGTTGATGTCGATAAATAAAAGGTTACCGCAAAATGAATGCCTGGAACGGCTTAGATTTTGGAGTAAGTATTTTTAAAACCCTAAAATTTTTATGAAGGACTATCTCGTAAAATCATTCAAAAAATTCAAGGATGATGCTTTATCAAAACTATTATATGACCTTGGAAAGCTTTTATTAGGAGCTCTAATACCATACCTTCTCTTACAATATTTGCCCAATACAAATAGTATTGTTGCTAAATTAAACGAAAAATCCGCTATAAGTTACTTAAACTTAATTTTCATCATTGTATTTGTAATTGTATTGACGGCTCTAATTGTAACCTACCTAACAAACAAACGCTCTAACCTTATCAAAAAAGACCTTAATACAGATGAACTTACTGGGATTCCTAATAATAGAGCCTTGACAAATGAATTAAAAGAAGTTATTGATTGGGCAAAAACATCAAATAGTCAATTTTCTGTTATATTGATAGATATAGATGATTTTAAAAGTTTTAATACCACATATGGATTAACGGTAGCTGACCAAATTCTAATAAAATTGGCAAATCTACTTAAATCCGACAGTAGAATAACTGATAAACTCTTTCGACAACATGTAAAAGGAGACGAATTTGTAATCATCGCAAGAAATACTAATCTTCAAAATGCTATCCTTGCAGCTAATCGAAAAAAAAATACTATTGCGGAAACAGATATTGAAATTCATGAACACAATCAAGTTTTTAAATTAACTGTTTGTTGCGGAGTTACTGAATATACAAATAATGATACCCCCGAAGCAATTTTAGAACGAGGATTTAAAGCCATGAAAAATGCAAAAGGTGTATCAGGAAAAAATTCAGTTAAATCTTTGATATAGATTACCTCACCTTCACCCCTACTCTTTTTTCTTCCTTCTTTCCCACTTTTTCCATCAATGAATCTTGAATCTTCCTTTCGATTTGTTGTAAGTCTTGCCGAAGCTGCGAAAGTTCTTGCTTGTGTGGCCAGAGTTTTGAGACGAATTCTTTCAGTTGGTCAATATCCTTTTTAAAGTCTACTACTCGCTTCCGCTGGTCTTCGGCAATTTTAGGGATTTTTTCCAGTGCATTATGAACAAACTGTGCGGCGATTTCAGGCGTGCGGGGCATTTGTCCACCATTATGTTGGTACTTGATTCCGTTAGGTGATACCACCGAAAAATGGTTTTCTCGTTGGGCATACCCTTCCACAAAGTTAGTAATCGTCGTTACTTCCAACTTAAATCCGTGCAGTTCTCCTACCACTTTGGGTTCGGGGTTACGGTTGTTTTTGTCAATAATGATGAGTTTTTTACCAATTTCTCTCGAATCTTTACTGTCCAAATCGTGGATAATGAGCTGTCCTTTTATCTTACCATTTTCGTCATAAGCGTTTACTTTTTTGAGATGAATTTGGTCAGCTTCTACTTTTTTTAATTGCGTTTCTCCTTTG
>JBGAUP010000271.1:0-7795 GCA_044228585.1 Runella sp.
CTAAAATCAAAGAAATACGCGGAAAAGGTCTAATGCTGGCCGTAGAATTTGAATCATTTGCGGTACTCAAACCCATTATTGACCGTGCTATCAAAAGGGGAGTGATTACGGACTGGTTTTTGTTTTGCGATAATTCGATGCGAATAGCACCGCCTTTAGTGATTACAGAAACTCAGATTCGAGAGGCTTGTGATATAATTTTAGAAGCAATTGATTGATAAATTTTGATACCTTTGTGGCGTTCAATCTACCACTCATCTACCAGTTAATATAACGGACGGCTCGTCGAGTGTCGAACCATCCGTACCACAAATCAAATGGATACCAGATTTTTTGGAGTGGGTGTGGCTTTAGTCACCCCCTTCGACACCAACCACGATATTGACTACCCCGCCCTCAAGAAATTGCTTGATTTTGTCAGCGAAGGAGGCGTAAATTACCTCGTTGTTCAGGGGACTACGGGCGAAACCTCTACGACTACGGCGCAAGAAAAGCTCGATTTGTTGAAGTTTGTTCAGGAAAATAATCCTAAAAAATTACCAATTGTCTATGGCTTGGGAGGAAACAACACCCGTGCAGTTTTAGAGACCTTCAAACAAACTGATTTGACGGGTGTGGATGCAGTTTTGTCGGTATGCCCTTACTACAATAAACCCTCTCAACGCGGTTTGATTGCTCACTTTACTGCCATTGCCGACGTAAGTCCCGTTCCAGTATTCCTTTACAATGTGCCAGGACGAACGGTAGTAAACATGAAAGTAGAAACTATTGTCGAGTTGGCGAAACATCCCAATATCATTGGTGTCAAGGACGCCTGTGCTAACTTTGACCAGTACATGGAATTGGCTAAACTTTGTCCAGAAGATTTTCTTCTCATTTCGGGCGACGATAATCACGTATCACCCATGATAAGTATTGGTTGGAGAGGTGTAATTTCGGTGATTGCGAATGCTTTCCCGAAAGAATTTACTGAAATGACTTGGCACGCTATTGAGGGTCGAGTAGAAGAAGCGGCGGCTATTCAGTATCGTTTCTTAGATATGGATGGGCCACTTTATGCTGAGTCCAATCCAGTAGGTATCAAAAAATGCCTTGAAATTAAGGGTATTTGCGACAGCGAGGTACGCTTGCCACTGGTGAAAGCCTCTGATGAGTTAGGGGTAAAGTTGAAAGAAATTATGGAGCGGGAGGGATTAATGTAATTCTGTAACCTCTCAAAAAACAAAAAAATCTCTCGGAAACAGTTTTCCGAGAGATTTTTTGTTTACGAATATTCCTGTGGCTTTCGCTTGAAAATGAATTAAACCGTCTGCGAGGTCTGGTTGCGCGAGGCCGCTTTTTAGGTTTCAAGTCTGACCGAAGGTCTGACTTGACCAGCCAAGCAAAAGTCATGATTCCAAAAACTTTAAAATAAAAATAAACTGATAGGAGAGTACAGGAGTGTTAGGGTAGGATAGTCGAGTAGTTTTGGTGAGCAAAATCATAAGAACGAAAGGTTATCTATGCGTAAAACTTTACTTCAGCTTTTTAGTATCGCTGTACTATCGCTATGGATTTTTTCTGGTTGTAGTCGAAAGGAGTGGGAAGATGTCTATGCGCGCCCAGAGTGGTTGGCTTCTCCCATTTACCAACAATTACAAGCCAAAGGCCACTTCAATCAACTGTTGGGTGTCATTGACAAAAGTGGTTATAAAAACATCCTCAGCAGTGCGGGCTATTGGACTTTGTTCGCGCCCAATGACCAAGCCTTTGAAAAATATTATAAAGCCAAAGGAATAGCGGGGCTTGCTCAAATTGATTCACTACAGGCGCAGGCACTTGTAAAATACCTGTTAGTCTATAATTCCTTTCCAAGAGAACGCCTCGACGATTATCAGTCGGGGCAAGGTTGGAAGCCTGGTTTTGCCTTCAAACGCCGCACAGCCTATTACACCAATTTTTATGACGATGTAACTGCAACAGGGCAAACTGTAAAGGCTATTGCAGGAAATCGTAATTCTGCTATTTATATTACAGCAGATAATAATAATAAGTATATCCCTTACTTTACCTCCGAATATTTCAATACAAAAAAACTGTCGGCTTCTGACTATACTTACTTTTTTCCCTCCTCTTCTTATACAGGTTTCAATGTAGTAGATGCCAATGTGGTAGAAAAAGATGTGTATGCCGAAAATGGCATGATTCACGAAATTGACAATGTGATTAGCCCGTTACCTTCTATTGACCAGTATCTTCGTACCAAACCTGAATACAGCTTGTTTCGGTCGTTGTTTGAGAAATACATGGTACAGTTTGTACCTAACACCGAAGCAACGCGCAGATACCAAGTGCTGACGGGCAAAAGCGACCAAGTGTATGTAAAAACCTATTCTAACTTGTTAGCTTTTTCGCCTAACAACGAAAATTATCTCAAACTCGAAGATAACGACGGTCAACAGGATGGATTTAGCATGTTTGTACCCCAAAATGAGGTACTTCAAGCGTATATCAATAGCGTTATTTTAGAAAATTATACCTCTTTTGATAAACTCCCCCCTCAAATCATTGCTGACCTCCTCAATGCTCACATGTGGCAGACTACGGTATGGCCCAGCAAATTTGGGATTACCTTCAACTACTTGGGAGAAGATGCCCGTTTTGACCCCAATACGAATGTCATAGACAAGAAATTTTTGAGTAATGGGGTATTTTATGGTACAAATAAAGTACAGGAGGCCAACGTGTTTTCGACCGTATATGCACGGGCCTATTTAGACCCTAATTATACCATAATGACAAAACTATTGGACTATGACCTCAAATTTGTCATTACCAATCCACGTATCAAGTACACCGTATTTATGATGTCGGACAAATTACTACGGGCTGCTGGTTACGATTACGACCCTGCCAAAGACGAATGGAGCTATACCGTAGGTACGACCCGCACCACGGGCGAAGCGATGAGATTAAGACTGTTGCGGATTTTGGCGACGAGTGTTGTTCCCACTCCTAAAAATGAATTAGATGATTTGTCAGGCAGTGGAATTATTGAAACTTCTAACGGAGAGTATCTTAGGCATTCAAAAAACACGGTGTATTCGGCGGGGATAAGCGATAAGCCACTGAACATTGTGGGCGCCAAAGATTCTAAGAATGGCAAAGTGTATTATGTAGATGGTATCTTACATTTTACGGAGATTAATATTGGACGGCACATTGAGCTATTGGCAACCCCTGCCAAATCGGAATACAATAATTTTTGGCAATACCTGAAAAATTCGACGGCGTTTAATGCCGCAACCAGCGAAATAGTGGGTACTGCGGCTGGTACATTTTATACCGTGTTTGTGCCTAACAATGCCTCTATTCAGGCAGCGGTCAATGCGGGTTTACTGCCTGGGACAGGAACTGGTGCGACCAAAACGCCTAACTTCAATCCTACGCTCGAAGCCGACAAAAACAAGGTGGCTTCTTTTATTTACTACCACATTTTAAATAAAAAATCCTTGATTCCAGATGGTAAAGAATCGGGTGCAATGGAAACGTTGCTGAAAAACAACCTCGGTGACCCCGTCAACGTAACGGTGCTAAGTAGTACGGGAGTCATGCAACTAACCGATGCCGCTAACCGTCGATCCAACGTGGTTTTAGACCAAAGCAATAATCTGTCGAATCGGACAGTGATTCACTTGATAAACAACTACTTGCAATATTAGACCAACTCATAGACAAAGCTTTATGAAACTACTTCTACAACTCGTTTTAAGCTTAGGCTTGTTCAGCTTGGTGTTTTGGCAAAGTAGCTATGCACAAACGGCGCAATATACCGTACGGGGAAAGGTAACAGACTCAAAAGACCAATCGGCGGCCATTGGCGTGACCGTAGCGGAATTAGACCCCGATGCGCGTATTGTTCGCGGTGTGATGACCGATGTGGAAGGAAACTTTGTCATTAAAGTAACCAACCCAAAGCATCGCTTGTCGTTTTCGAGTATTGGGTATAAAACATTGATAGAACCCATCAACTTACGAACAAGTATCAATGTAACGATTGTTTCCAACGAACAGGAATTGTCGGAAGTCGTTGTTACCTCCCGCCGTGCTGATAATGGTCTGCTTTCGGTCTCAGAACGTAACCTCACTACCGCCATAGCACGGATTGATGCTAAGCAATTGGAAGAAATGCAGGCATCTTCAATTGATCAAGCCTTACAAGGGCGTATGTCGGGGGTGGATATTACGGCAGCCTCGGGTGACCCAGGTGCAGGAATGCAAATTCGTATTCGGGGTACTTCTTCTATTAACTCTTCTGCCGACCCGATGATTGTAGTGGACGGTATGCCCTACGAAACTCAAATCCCTTCGGATTTTAACTTCGGAACAGCCGATGAATTGGGCTATGCACAGCTGTTGAATATTGCCCCTTCTGATATCAAAGACATTAGTATTTTGAAAGATGCCGCTGCTACGGCAGTGTGGGGCGCAAGGGCTGCCAACGGGGTAGTGGTTATCAATACTAAACGTGGGGCTGTTGGAAAACCCCGCATTTCTTATACGTTCAAAGGCTCATTGGCCAAGCAACCCAATTCGATTCCGATGCTTTCGGGCGACCAATACTCGATGCTTATCCCCGAAGAGTTTATGAATCGTACAGGAACCCCGCTTAATACCCAACAGGTAAAAGAATTTCAGTATGACCCCAACGACCCCTACTGGTATTATAACTACACCAAAAATACCAATTGGGTAGATGAAATTACACGCCTTGGCAACTCTCACGACCACAATATATCGCTGAATGGGGGAGGGGAAAAAGCTAAATACTACGCTTCCATTGGGTATTTTGGGCAGCAAGGCACAACAATCGGTACAGGGCTCAAACGTATCAGCACCCGTATCAACTTAGATTATAACGTATCAGACCGAATTCGCTTTCGTACCGATTTAGCCTTTGCCAATACCACTACCGACCGTAACTACGTCAACAGTTCCAGCAGTCAGGATGGGATTAGGAATATTGCGTACATCAAAATGCCTAACATGGCGGTGTATGAATACGACGAATACGGCAACCAAACCCCTAATTTCTTCTCACCAGCATCAAACATTCAGGGGCTTTATCCTGGGGTTTATAACCCCGTCGCAATGGCATTAGCAGCTCGTAACAACATCTTAAATAAACGTGTTACGCCACACTTTAAGCTTGAGTATGATTTAAAACCAGAAATATTGTCGGCCTCATTTGACGTACAATTTGACATTAATAACACCAAAAATCAGACCTTTTTACCACAGATTGCCACGGGGCGTCCTTGGACAGAAACCTCCGTAAACCGCGCTTATGATGGTGATATTGACCAGTTTAACGTTTCTACCAAAACGGTATTGATGTTTACGCCCAAAATCAAAAATACCAAACATAACGTTATTTCGCTGCTTTCACTAATGACCTCCGATACTCGAAATGTGTCGCAAGAAGTACTTGCTTCCAATACGGCTTCTTCGGAGTTTCAAGACCCTTCTAATCCTTCGCGAACACAAAACCAAGAACTACGATTAGTTGCGGGAAGCTCGCAAACACGCAGCGTGGGGTTGTTGGCAGATGCCCAATACGAGTTTGACGACCGCTATTTTATTCGGGCGGGTATTCGAGGTGATGGGAATTCTCGTTTTGGTCCCGCGCATCGCTATGGACTATTCCCTTCTATTTCAACGCGTTGGCGATTGTCGGGAGAGCGTTTTATGAAACCTTTGGAAGTGATTTTTGATGATATTAGCTTACGCGCCAGCTACGGGCAAAGTGGCAACGCTCCTAAGTATGACTATACTTTTTATAGTACTTACGGCACATTTGCTTGGTCGTATCTGGGAATGGGAGGCGTTTATCCTTCCAATATGGAATTGAAAAACCTGCGTTGGGAAACCATTATTGGTCGAAATATAGGAGTAAACCTTTCTATGTTTAAGAAAAAAATTACCCTTGATTTGGAGTTTTATAAAAATCGCACCAAAAACCTTTTCTTTAATGGACTCCAAATCGCTTCTTTCACGGGCTTTGAAAGTGTAAATATGAACGTGGGTACAATGGACAACCAAGGATGGGAAGCCACCCTCAATACTACCCTCAGTAAAACTAAAGATTTAATCGTTGACTTTAATTTTAACATTGCGCGTAATATCAATGTCATTAGAGAAATCTCCGATTTGTACCCCCGCGAACGTGGCAAAGTGACCGCCAACGGACAGTATAAGACCTATGTTCAAATCAATAATCCCTTCGGATCATTTTACGGATTCAAATACCAAGGCGTGTATAGCGATGCGTCCGCAACGGTAGCCAAGGGCAAAAATGGCGAAGCCATCACCACACCGACCGGAGAACCCATTTACATGCGCTTCAATTATCCCCAAACTGATTATTTATTTCAGCCTGGGGATGCTAAATACGCTGACATCAATAATGACGGTAACATCAACTACATGGATATTGTGTATCTCGGCAACAGTAATCCTGCTTTTACGGGTGGTTTTGGTCCTTCCTTGACTTGGAAAGGACGTTTGAAATTGACGGCTTTCTTCAACTTTCGTTACGATTATGACATCGTAAACGGCACCAAAATGATGACGACTAATATGTACGGTTATGACAACCAAAGCACAATTGTGCTATCGCGTTGGCGTAAGCCTGGCGACGTGACAGACGTGCCACGGGCTTTGTACCAGAGTGGTTACAACTGGTTGGGTTCCGACCGATACGTAGAAGATGCTTCTTTCCTCCGTTTTCGTACGCTTACGCTTCGTTATACTTTCTCGAAACGCGTATTGTCGAAATTGGGACTCCAAAACCTGAGCGGTTACATCACGGGTGAAAACCTCTTTACGTGGACCAATTATTCGGGTCAAGATCCCGAAGTGAGCATGCGTGGCTCAGACCCCTTCCGCGTAGCGGCTGACTACTCAATGACGCCCCCCAGCAAAATGATAACTCTTGGTTTTACTACTTCATTTTAATTAAGTCATGACCATGCGAAGAAATTTTATTCTTTATATTTTGTCGCTAACTACGCTTTTTTCGGCTACTTCTTGTGACCGATGGCTGGAACTGCAACCCCAAGACGGTATCATCAAGCAAGAATTCTGGAAAACCAAAGAGCAAGTACAATCGGCGGTTATTGGCTGTTATGCTTCACTCTTAGGAAATACCACAAGTGGCCGAACCTTAGTTGAACAATTGTTCCTTTGGGGCGAACTGCGTGCAGACATGCTTTCACCTACGCTCAGTACCTTGGCCGAAGAGCAGGATATCATCAATGTCAACATTTTGCCGAGCAATACGATTGCGAATTGGCGAGTAATTTACAAAACCATCAATTACTGCAATACTGTCATTGATTTTGCTCCAGAAGTACTCAATAGTGACAAGACATTTTCGCAACAAGCCCTCAATGGTTACGTCGCGGAGGCCAAAGCCCTTCGTGCCTTGATGTACTTTTATTTGGTCAGAACCTTTGGCGAAGCACCGTTGAAACTGACAGCCACCAGTAGCGATGAAGAGATTACTCCCTTAGCAAAAAGTACCAAAACCGAGATTTTGGAGCAAATCGTGAAAGATTTGGGCGAAGCCGAATCAACCGCTCTTCTCTCCTACGGAAGCAATGCTGCCGACAAAGGGCGGATTACCCGCTATGGCATCAACGCCATTCAGGCAGATGTGTATTTGTGGATGGAAAAATATGCTGAGAGTTTGGCCGCTTGCGACAAAATCATCAAAGCCAATCGGTTTGGGTTGATTGAGGGCAATAGCAACTGG
>JBGAUP010000272.1:0-7763 GCA_044228585.1 Runella sp.
CAATTTGACATTTTCGGTTACAAAACCAACGGACTTTTTCAATCTCAGTCGGAAGTGGATGCTGCCCCCAAACAAGTAGGAGCAGGCCCAGGCAGAATCCGCTATGTGGACATAAATGGCGACAACAGGATTGACGATTTGGACAGAACTTGGATTGGTACTACCCTCCCAGCTCTCGAATATGGAGTTAGATTTGATGCAACGTATAAGAAATTTGACTTGTCGGTGTTTGGCTCAGGAGTAGCAGGAAGAGAGGGTTTTGACGTCTATACTTTGTTCAACAACCTAATGAAAGGGCGCGAAAATGTAGGCCCAGGCGTGTTCAACGGCTGGACGCCTCAAAATACCAGCACAAACGTACCTGCCCTAACGCTCAAAGACAATAACAATGAAGGCCGTACTTCCGACTATTTTATTGTCAATACTTCCTATTTCAAAATGCGGAATATCCAATTGGGATATACACTTACGCCTAAATCGGTGATTACAAGATTACGGGTGTTTGCGATGGCTGAAAACCTATTCTGGTTCAAGAGCAAGAGCTATCAAAGTCCTGATCCAGAACGTATTGACCTCGACCCTATTCCCATTCCTAAAACGTTCACTTTCGGTATCAACGCATCGTTTTAATGAACTAAAATTACATTTCAATCATGAAAAAGAAAATATTATCAACGGCTTTTGTTTTGGGACTCCTCACGTTCAGCTCTTGTGAAGATGCCCTTGATTATACACCTACAGGCGTACTATCTTCTTCAGATTTAACTTCTCCTACAGCCATTGATGGCTTGGTGACTGCGGCTTATGCGGCCATTGGGAATGGCGATATGATTGGCCCTATCTATAGCATGTGGGCTTATGGGAGTGTTCGTTCTGACGATTCATACAAAGGAGGTGGTGGCACTGGCGACGTAGGCGAGATTGACGCTATGGAACACTACAATTTAGTGACCCCTACTATGGGGGCATTTGTGACGCGTACTTGGCAGAACCTTTTTAAGTCTATTTCGAGGGCCAATGTTGCATTACGTGCCGTCAATACACTTAGCGAAGCCAATTATCCCAACAAAAAGATACGTCTGGCCGAACTCCGTTTTCTGAGAGCGCATAGCTATTTTACCATGAAATTGCTGTACAAAAACATCCCTATTTTTGACGAAACGGCTTCCGAACAAGATATTTTAAAGGTATCGAACAACCTTAGCAACGAGGAGTCTTGGAATAAAATTGCGGCTGATTTCCAATACGCTATTGATAATTTACCTGCTTCTCAGACCGAATTAGCAAGAGCGAACAAATTGGCAGCGCAGGCGTATTTGGCCAAATTGCGATTGTATCAGGCTTATGAGCAAGACAACAACCACAAAGTAACCAATATCAATAAAACACGATTGCAGGAAGTAATTACGTTGACCCAAGCGGTGATTTCGTCGGGTAAATACCGTCTAAGCAGTGATATTGCCGATAATTTCCTCCCCGAAACTGAAAATGGTCCTGAATCTATTTTTGCTATTCAATTTACCGTCAATGACGGAACAACGGCAGGACGCATGAGCTACGAAGATGGATTGAACTATCCACACGGGGCATCTCAGTACGGTTGTTGCGGTTTTCACGCAGGTAGCCAAAACTTGGTAAATGCGCATACAACCGATGTCAACGGTTTGCCGAATTTTGATATGTTCAACGATAAGATTGCCGACTTGTCAACCCAAACCGTTGATCCTCGCCTTGACCATACCGTCGGTATTGACGGCCACCCCTACAAATACGACAATACCAAGCCCTTCAGTAACAGTTGGGTCCGTGATGCTGGGGTTTACGGCAATTTTCATACGATGCGTTTTCAGCAATTGGCCACGAGTGGTTCGTATTTCAAATTGGGGCCATTTATGGGTACGGCAAAAAATTATGATATTATCCGCTACGACGATGTTTTGTTGATGCAAGCCGAAGCGTATATCCAATTAGGGCAACAGGCCAGTGCTTTGCCACTCATCAATCAAATTAGAGACAGAGCTGCTGCAAGTACAGGGCGACTCAAAAAATCCGACGGTACTTTTGCTTCTAAATACAACGTGAAGCCTTATTCCGCCACTGGCTGGACGCAAGATTTTGCATTCAAAGCCTTACAATGGGAACGTCGTTTGGAGTTTGCAACGGAAGGTTCTCGTTTCTTTGATTTAGTCCGTTGGGGTATCGCTGAGTCAACGCTCAATGCGTACATCACGAAAGAAAAAGTAAGAAGAACGTTTTTGGCAACGGCTAAATTTACCGCAGGTAGAGATGAATATTTGCCGATTCCGCAAGCCGAAATCACCTTTACCAATGGCTTGTATAAGCAAAATCCTGGGTATTAAGATTTTGAAAACTGATAGGTTAAGAAGCGTATGACGACGAATGGTAGTGGTTAAATCTTACGACTACCATTCTTATTGTAAATAATTGAACACAGGGACTATTCAAATCACACATATATATGAAAAAGATACTGATACTTGCCGCTTTTTTGATGAGTTCATTGGCTGGGTTTTCGCAAAACGAGCAAAAGGACTATCGCCCCCAATATCACTACACCCCGCCCAAAAATTGGGTAAACGACCCCAACGGATTGATATACCTCGAAGGCGAATACCATTTGTTTTATCAGTACAATCCCTTTGGCAACAAGTGGGGACACATGAGCTGGGGTCATGCCGTAAGCAAAGACCTTAAAAATTGGGAAACGCTCCCCGTAGCCTTGCCAGAATTTGACAATGCCGATGGTAGCCAAACCATGATTTTTTCGGGTTGTGCCGTCATTGATAGCGAAAATACCTCTGGATTTTTCGGAAAAGGCGTTAAAAACGGCATGGTAGCCATTTTTACCTCGCACGTTGACAAAAAAGGCCAAGGATTGGCACAACACCAAAGCATTGCTTACAGCACCGACAAGGGCAGAACCTGGAAACACTACGAGAAAAATCCCGTATTGGACTTAGGTATGAAAGATTTCCGTGACCCCAACGTAATTTGGTATCCCGAACGGCAAGTATGGATTATGACCGTAGTTAAGCCACTTGAACATATAGCTCAGTTTTACGAGTCAAAAGACCTAAAAAAGTGGACATTGTTGAGCGAATTTGGCAAACAAGGCGATATGACCAAGATTTGGGAATGCCCGTCACTCACCAAAGTACCCGTAGAAGGCACGAATGAATCCAAATGGGTTTTGATGATTTCGAGCGGGCATCGCGAAAAGAATTATCTGGGAATGCAATACTTCGTGGGTGATTTTGACGGAAAGAACTTTGTTGCTCAAAAGCAGGATGAGATTTTGTACGTGGACGAAGGCAAGGATTTCTACGCTGCCATTCCCTTTAACAACTTACCAAAAACGCAGACCAAACCCATCATGATTGGTTGGATAAACGATTGGGAATACGCCAATGAAATCCCTACGGGTGATACTTGGCGGGGTGGTTTTTCAATTCCACGAGAATTGTCACTTAAAAAAACAGCCAAAGGGTTAAGGCTCATTCAACAACCTGTAGCGGGACTAAAAGCACACCAAAAAGAAGCATTCAGCGCTAAAAATCAAGAAATCGGCAGCAATTATGAAGTTCCGTTCAAGGGAGAAGTATTTGATTTATCGTTAGAAATTCAGCTTCAACAAGCCAAAGCGGTTTCGCTGAAAGTATTACAAAGTAAAGATGAAGAAACTGTCATCCGCTACGATGTAGCCACTCAAGAATTATCATTCGACCGTACCCGTTCAGGGCTTGTGAAGTTTAGTCCCAAATTTCCAAGTGTAGAAAAAGTGAAAGTGCCTTTAAAAGACGGAAAACTCAAAATTAGGGTACTAACTGATAAATCAATTGTGGAGGTATTTGCCCAAGATGGCGAACAAGCCATAACCGAATGGGTTTTCCCAGCGCAGAATGAAGGCAGGATTTCTATCTCAGCCGAAGGCGGAAAAGCACAACTTAATAAGCTTTTCGTCCATGAAATTCGTTGATAGGAGCTATATTCCCTTTTGTAAATCTCAAATCCATTCCTAACTTGCGTATTCATTCCTGAAACCTATGATGAATCGAAAATATGCTTTAGTATCGGTAGGTGAGCTCCTCGCCGACTTGATTGGTACGGAGTTTACCCAAAACCTCACCGACACCGAAACCTTCAAACGTTTTCAAGGCGGTAGTCCTGCTAACTTAGCTGCCAATATGGCTCGTTTGGGTAATAGTACGGCCTTGGTGGCCTGCGTTGGCAACGACAATGTGGGTGTTTATTTGGTCGAAAAAGTGGCTGAAACAGGCGTGGATGTCTCTTATATTGCACAAAATCCCCATACTCCGACAAGTATCGTACTTGTTTCAAGAACAAAAGGGACTCCTGATTTTATAGCCTACCGCACTGCTGACCGCATGATTCAATCAGCGCATATTTCGGATGATTTACTCAATGATGCTTCTTTTTTTCATACCACTTGCTTTGCCCTTAGCCAAGACCCCGCCCAAAGTGCCATTGTAGAAGCAGCATCTCGCGCTCAAGCGGCAGGTTGTGTTGTGAGTTTAGATGCTAACTATGCTCCTTCGATATGGCCTAATCGTACCCAAGCCCAGCAAGTAATTGCCGATTATTGTAAAAATGGGGCTTTTGTGAAGTTAAGCGAAGACGATGCTGAACGTATTTTTGGGGAATCACTCAGCAACAGTACTATTATTGCTACTTTTCACCAGATGGGAGCGCAATTAGTGTGCCTCACATTGGGTGGAAAAGGCAGCATTGTTTCTTCGAACTATGGTAAAGATTATGTCGAGATTGAAGGACGTCCCATCGAAGTAAAAGATGCCACAGGAGCGGGAGATTCGTACTGGTCGGGTTTCTTGACGGCTTGGTTGGATGGAAAGTCTCCCGCTGAATGTGCGCAAGCAGGAGCTAATATTGCTGCGTTGAAAATCAGTACCGTAGGGCCTTTGCCTGCTAAAGTTGACAGAGCTATTTTGTACAATCCATAGGTCAGCTTTACCCCCCTTTTGGGTTGAGGGTTTGTTTTACTTTCTCATCGCCTTCTTGATAAGGGACGTAATAAATCACCATTTCCATCATTTCGGAGGTAGTATTCCACCCAAAAGTGGTATCGCGGGCTGGTTTGAAGGGATTGAGGGGGTTTTCTTCGGTATTATCATAAGAGGCTTCTGCTAAGATAACTGAGCCTTTAGGAACCCGTAATAGAGTATCAAATTGATAAGTCATTTGCCAGTTAAAGTCCCAGTTATCAATCTTGATAAATGGCACTAAGTCGCCTTCGGGCGTAATGGCAAAGGCTTTAAACGTTTTGCCTAAGTAGTGCATGTGAGGTAAAATCGAAATGGCAGAAACGTCTTCTTTCAATGGCCCAAGACTCATGTAAAACGTAGCTTTTTGATTGGCTTTTATTAAAAAAGGGGGGTTTGTAATTTGCTGTTCGTGTAGAATGAGAGATTTTACTTCTCTCTCAACAGGTTTTCGAGAAAAATAAAGACGTATTTCCGATTGGTCAGTCTGAAAAATAGCCGAGGGTGAGTAGTGCATATAAAGAATCAAATTAGAATTTGCTTTGATTTTCTTAGCTACTCCCGTGGGAAATTGTATTTTATCATTGCCTGGTACCCAACCATACAAAAACTCATCTGCCATTGGGATACGCTGAAATTCTACTAATTTAGGGTCAGAACCGTGCATTCCTTCCAAACCAGCCATGCGTCCACTTGTATCTACCATCACGCGACTATGGTGTACTACCTTACGATTTCCAGGTACAAATTCTATAGCCTCTACCATTATGTCTTTTTGGAGACCTGTGGGAATATGAAAATACCGAAACTCCTCCTCTCCCGCGTTGGAGACGGTAAAAGGATTTTGCATTTTTAGAACTAAATCAGGGGGACGCTTTGTCATGCTGGAAGCATCAATCTCCTGCCCTTTTTCCTTTTTCCTTTTTCCACTTTTTTCTTTCTTCCCCGCCACACTCCCCTGCGCTACCCACTGCTGAATCAATTCTATTTCATTTTCCGTCAACCCTCTTTCGTTGGCGTAATGTTGAAAACTTTTATCGGCTGGAAAAGGAGGCATGTAGCGAATTTGGGTGACTTTGGCTACAAATTTAGACCGCTTTGCTACCTCTTCGTAAGTAACTAAGTTGAAAGGGCCAATTCCACCCGAACGATGACATACGGAGCAATTTTTAGCGATAATGGGCTGGATGTGTTCGTAATAGGTGACTTTAGTCTGTCCCCAAACAAAAAATGACGTAAGCCACAGCCCCGCCATTTTTAGTAAGGTGATTTGCTTTCTATTTTTTCCCATTTTGCAGTGCGTCAAAGTTCAATAGCTCCATTGTAGTCTCTCCCATCGCCAAGGCATAAACACCCATTTTGGTCAACATTCGCAAATGATTTTCGTTAATAGACCAAGAAGCAAAAACCGTAATCAATTTCTTATGATTAAACTCAGGAAACCATTCTCGAAATGATTTGATACGTTCTGGCATTGTTTTGATGTCGTCATTACGAGGGGAGAACTTTGCTTCAAGAAAAAACACTATGTTTTCGGTTTCAGTAACGGCATCCGCTTCAAACATTTCGGCACGGTCAGTGGAGTTAAAGCGGGTCCATCTCACAAAATGATTAATAAGATGAGGTTCGTTAAAGTATTCCTTAGCAATACGCGGAAGATTAGGCGCGGCAAAATCATCGGCAAAAGTTCCAAGTTTTTTGCTTAAATCACCCATTTTCTTATTGAGGTCTTTGGTACTGGTGCGCATCTCATTCTTAAACTCCGACATCTCATTCTTAAACTCCGACATTTCATTTTTGAAATCCGACATCTCGTTTTTGAAATCCAGCATCTCATTTTTGAAATCTGACATCTCATTTTTGAAATCCAGCATCTCATTTTTGAAATCCAGCATCTCCGCCTTTAGTTTAGCAGTGTCTGCTTCCATACGGTCGCCCATTGCCCTTATATCTTCGCGCAGTTGCCGATTGTCTCGTTCTGTAATAATAATAAAATCAGAGAGAATATCCTCCAAAGTAGCCACTTTACGGCTCATTCTTCTTACTTCTTCTTTGACTTCCATCGTTAGTGGCGTTGAATTTCTTTCCAAAAATAAAATAAAACCCTACAAATACAAAAATAGCAGACTCCGAAGAATCTGCTATTCAAAGTTATTAGGTGGTGAGAACACCGCACGGGCAAACTCGCACCAACGGCGTTAACTGTATTAATTATACAGCACTGTACAAGCTAAATCACAACCACAATCACCTACTTCAATACCAAAATTCCCAACAGGGTCACCATGACATTTATCAGGATCGTAAGCACAACTATTTATTTCAACAGTAATATAGCTTGCCATGCCACCGCCACTTACAACTGTAACCCAACTGTTAGTAGGGTCTTGCCAAGCCTGATTATTACATGGACAAGTCGATGAGCGATAATAAGTAACTGTTGAACCACAAAATACCTCGGTTGAACCAGAAATCCCTTCAAAACTCTTGTTTGAAGACTTCGTTTTATCAGTAAAACTGATAGGGCTAAAGCTCATTAGAGCTAAAATCAATACAGAAGCTAATACTTTCATAACGTATAAAATAATAAGGCTTCCCTTTAAGGGTGTAAAGCATTATTTATCAGTTTTTTACATTAAAATTAATCCCCGAATATGCACAGATTTGGCATAATTCGGGGATTTTCGTATTTTAGTTGTACTAACAAACTTAAAATACAGATGC
>JBGAUP010000273.1:0-7731 GCA_044228585.1 Runella sp.
ACAAAGTAGCGAAGCCACCTATCGCTTTCAGCACAGTCACTACGTCTCAATTTTTTGCACAGGCGCTGGAAGTATGTTCGTTCCCTGACAATTACGAAAATCGCTGGATTGGCGAATTTTGGAGTGATGATATTTTTGAACAGACTTTTGAGCCTGCTGCCCGCTGGGTGGCGGTGGCCAATCAAGTAATGGTACAGGAAAAAGCGCACCTCGAAACAGCGGTTTATACCTATGTTAAACTGGGGATGGGTTTGAGCGATGCTGGCATAGCTTGTTGGAATTCTAAATTTCTATACAACGTCGAGCGTCCAATTGCTTATATCAATAGAGCGATTAACCCCAAGTGGATTACACTGTTGGACAATACCGTAAAGAAAGTGAAAGGCGTAACTCCTCCTTTTCCTGCCTATCCGTCGGGACACTCAACCTTTGGTGCAGTAGCTGCTGAGATACTATCAAATATCTACGGATACAAATACGCCATGACAGACAAAAGCCATGAGTTTCGGGTAGAGTTTTACGGAAAGCCTCGGAGTTTTAATAATTTCAATGAGATGGCTTACGAAAATGCCATTTCTCGCATTTTGCTGGGAGTACACTACCGCATGGACTGTGACGAAGGCTTACGCATGGGGTATAACGTGGGTCGAAAAGTAAATGCGTTAAAATGGAAAACAACTAATTAATAAAAAAATGGCATATATCCAATTACCCGAAAGTGCAGTAGGAATGCGTGGTTTAATGGCGTTTCGGCCACATTTAGCACCTCATTTGGGGGCTTTTACGGAAGGGATTTTGGGTATTGATGAGGGCTTGACTAAAGCCGAGCGTGAACTGATTGGCATGATGGTATCTCGCTGGAATGAGTGCAGTGGTTGTGAGGGTGTACACGGAGGAGTGGCCGAATGTTACTTAAAAGATGATGGCACGTTGACAGAACAAATCAAACGAGATTATCAGTTAGCACCCATTTCTGATAAGTTCAAAGCCTTGCTTACGATTGCGCACAGTGTTCAGCAAGGGGGTAAAAAAGTGACAAATGGGCAGATTGAGAAAGCTAAAAGTTTGGGTGCAAGCGACATTGAAATTCACGATACCGTCTTGATTGCGGCCACATTTTGCCTTTTTAACCGCTATTTGGATGGATTGAATGTTTGGGATTCCCAAGCTTATACGCCCGAAATGTATCGCGAGCGAGGCAGAATGATTGCCGAAGGGCTGGGTTATGCCCCAAAACACTGAATAACATACAGAGTAATAAACAGCATGGAATGAAGGATTTATTGATGATAGGTTGATGTTGCATAAACAGGTTTATCGCCTGATAAGCCTGTTTTTATTCAAAAAACGCAATTAACGAATATACTGATAAACAATTTGTTGTAAATAAAAGTAGAAGGATGAAAACGTACTGGAGTAAATCGTGCCTTTTTCTTATTTGCTTGTGTGAAAGTTTTTTGCCCACGCAAGCCCAGTCTGCTAAAACATATAAAACCAATCTTACAGATGCTTCGGTAGCTGTTGCTTGGGCAGAAGCCACCGTGCAAATGATGACAAAAGCCCAGAACAATACCCCAACGTATGGTTCGAGAGCATTGGGTTATATAGGGTTGACGATGTACGAAACGGTAGTTCATGCTTCACCTAAACACCAGTCGGTCATCAAAATGGTCGGTGATACTTTGTCTTTGCCTATTCCCAAAAAAGACTATTGTTGGGAACTGGCTTTAAATGCTGGACAAGCGTACATCGTAAAGGCTTTTTATGGCTACACCAATAAAACAAAATCGGTTGATTCTCTGGAAAAAGCTATTTATGAGCTTTATGCACCTCGTGTATCTTCGGTGGTGGCTGAGTCTTCTGTCAAATACGGAAAAGACGTAGCGATGCGCATTTATGAATGGTCGAAAAATGACGGTGGACACGAAGGGTACAATCGAAATTTTCCAAAAGATTATGTGCTTACCTCAGGGCGGGGAATATGGGTTCCGCCTGTCGTTGGCCAGTCAAACTCAAAAATACCGATGCACCCTACTTGGGGTACAAATCGTACATTCTCAGCTCGAAACGCACAACTTCTTTTACCCAAGCCACTGGTTCATTCAACAGACAGCACCAGCGATTACTACTTGCAGTACAAAGAGGTATTTGATCGTAAAAAAACACTTACCGACGAAGACCGAGCCATTGTCATGTGGTGGGGAGATGACCCAACGGAAACTTGCTCGCCTCCTGGGCACTCATACCATTTAGCTACGATTGCGGTTCGGAATGGAAAAGCGGGTTTGGTCAAGGCGGCTGAAACCTACGCTCGGATAGGGATGGCAGTGGCTGATGCCTTCATTTGCTGCTGGAAGGCTAAGTTTACTTTCATGGTTGAGCGCCCTTCTTCTTTTATCAGAAAAAAACTCCGCATACAAGAGGAGTATCCAGGACAGACAAGGCGTTGGTTGCCATTTTTCTTAGAACCTCCCTTCCCTTCTTTTTATTCGGGTCATGCAGTTCAGTCGGCAGCAACAGCTACGGTATTGGCTGAACTCTACGGTAATAAGTTTGCCTTTGTGGATGATACACACGTTACTCGTGAACCCAAGCCCTATTTGATTGAGAAGCCCATTCCGGCTACCCTTGATTTGACCAATCAGCCTTATTATATGCCCGAATACATCGAACGTCAGATGGATTTTTCGCCACGTCATTATGCTTCTTTTTGGGATGCGGCGCGAGAATGTGCCAATTCACGCTTGATGGGCGGAATTCATACACGTCACGATAATGAAGTAGGGCTGCAAGAAGGAACCAAAATCGGAAAAAATATCAATGCCATGCGTTGGAGTCGTTAGCGGAAATTACATACAGCGATAATCAATAAGATAATTTTTTTAAGAACCCTTTACTACCGAATACCATGCCACATATATCACTTCCTGAAGGTTATCCCGGAATCCGTAGTTTGGCCGCCTATCGTCCCGACACGGGGGCGGCTTTGTATGCCTTGGCCGAAGCCCTCTTACGCGGCGATTCATCATTCAGTCAGGCCGATGCAGAGCTGATTGCGACGTTTACGTCTTCCCAAAACGAATGTACCTTTTGTACGTGTAGCCATGCGGCGGCAGCGCGGTATTTGTTCGATACCGACAAGGCCGTAGTAGATGCTGTCATCGCTGATTATCAAACAGCCCCTATTTCTGAAAAAATGAAAGCATTGTTGACCATCGCTAAATGCGTACAGCAAGATGCGCGTACGGTTTCGGATGATATTGTGGCTACTGCTCGTTTTTTAGGGGCAAGCGACCGTGAAATTCACGATACCGTCTTAATAGCTGCCACTTTTTGCATGTTCAATCGCTATGTGGATGGCTTGGCAACGGTCGTTCCATCAGACCCTGCCGAGTATGAACCTATGGGTGTACGGATGGGGACATTGGGGTATGTGCCTCCAAAGCTTGTAGCGAATACATGAGAAGAAACCTGTGAGGTCTGATTGACAATGATAAACAGACCTCACAGGTTTATATAGCCAAAACGACAATCTGAAATCAAAAAATCGACAATCAAAAATGCCTCATATTCAAGTACCCGAAAATGCGCCTGGAATTCTCGGCCCGATGAAATTCAGCCCGCAAACAGCAGCGCCCATGAATGCACTGGCCAATGCGCTTTTGCAAACCGACGATGGTTTGAGCCGTGGGGAACGCGAGTTGATTGCTACCTACGTTTCGGCGCAAAATGACTGCTTTTTCTGCCAAACCATTCATGGGGCGGTGGCGAGTGCTTATCTTGGTGATGAGGATTGGTCATTTGTAAAAGCAGTGAAATGCGATTACGAACAAACAACTTTATCTGATAAGATGAAAGCACTTTTGGCCATTGCGATGAAAGCACTTTTGGCCATTGCGGGTAATGTGCAAAAAGGTGGAAAAAACGTGACGATAGAACAAGTGGAAGCCGCTCGGCAACAGGGTGCTACCGACAAAGATATCCACGATACAGTGTTGATAGCGGCGGCGTTTTGTATGTTCAACCGCTATGTGGACGGTTTGGCAACGGTAGCTCCTACTGATCCCAATATATACCGCTCTCGTGCGGAAAAAGTGGTTGAAAATGGATATTCAGCAGAGGGGCAATATGCTCCCGCTCCGATTATATCATAGGTTGAAGTGAGATGAAAGCCCCGACAGTTTTCGTCGGGGACTTTTTAAAACCAATTATTTGGCTATCAGCAGTCATCTATCATACTTTAAATCAAGTTTTTAGCTGATTGCCGACTGCCGATAGCCAAATCACTGATAACCATTAACAGATAACAAACGTAACCCCATGAAGAAACTTTTTTACTTCGGAATTATTGGTCTCATTTTGTTTGAGATTGCCAACGTCTATTTTATCATGCCTATGCCAGGGAGTCAGCGCATGAATAGTATTGAGGCCGCCTACTTTCTGCATACATGGCGATGGGCTTTTCGGACTGTGTTCGGAATCATGGCTCTTTTAGGAGCAGCCCAAGTGTTAAAAAAAATCCCCTTTTGGGGATTGGGAGGCTTGGTATTGGCCGCAGGTGTTGCTTACGCCGCCAATTTTGAGATGGCTGCCGATACAATGTTTTATCAGCCGTCGGTGTTGTCGCTTAAAAATGCGGCTGAAAACAAGGTAGGAAAAGAACGCATCGTGATTGGCGTAGAAGTCAATGGGCAGGCGCGGGCGTATCCTATTCAATACATTGGCTATCATCATCAAGTGCGCGACACTTTGGGTGGAAAACTCATTATTGTTACTTATTGTACCGTTTGTCGTACAGGTCGGGTGTTTGAGCCTATGGTCAACGGGAAGCTGGAAACTTTTCGCTTGGTAGGAATGGATCATTTTAATGCCATGTTTGAAGACAAAACCACAGGAAGTTGGTGGCGACAAGCCAATGGTGAAGCCATTGCAGGAAAGTTGAAAGGAAAAACCTTACCCGAGCTTGATATTACCCAAATCACCCTTGATAAATGGTTGGCGTTGCATCCAAATAGTCTTGTGATGCAGCCCGATACCAAATTTCAGGAAGAATATGATTCGTTAAGCAACTATGAATCAGGCAAACGAAAAGGAAAGCTGACCAAGCGTGACAGTACTTCATGGCAAGAAAAGTCGTGGGTGGTAGGGGTAGAAGTCAGTGGTAGTGCCAAAGCCTACGATTGGAATCAGTTACAGAAAAAACGAATCATTAACGACTTGGTTGGAAATGTGCCTATTTCGGTTGTGTTGGCTTCTGACAATAAAAGTTTTGTGGCCTTGCGACGTGCTACGCCCAGACAAAAACTTACCGTAAAAAATGATTCGATTTATGCTGAAGGAGGCGTATATACACTGCTTGGGAAGTCGCAGAATCTGAGTGTTCCTGACCTCGTAAAAGTCAATGCGTATCAAGAATATTGGCATAGTTGGCAAACATTCCATCCCGATACAAAGCAATATAAGTAAAAATGCAAAATTGATTTAATAGATTTTGTTGATTATCAAATACTTAAAATCTATTAAATCTACTTTAAATCTGCGCATGTACCTAAGTAATTTTTGAAGTTATTTTTGACAATGTTGCGTATTGTCACTTTTATTGATTTGTGGAAATATAAGTATGGTCAATTATTATACGTGGGCAAAAATACCTCAAAAAATAGGCAAATAATATTTTGTAAGTAGCTTATAGTCAGTTGTGTAATAATAATTGAGCGAGAAAACCTAAAGCCAAAGGATTGGGTTTAGCAATTTTGAAAAATAAGGCACGTTAATAAATCGTTTGAAAATACTTGATGAAAATTTATTAATATGAGAAAAATAAGCCTTGTTCTGCTGGGAATAATCTTGGTAGGAATTTTTCAACGCTGTGCTGTTACCAAACAAATTTCGGAGGTAAAAACCCTGAGCAATTGTAAGTATGCCTTGGCCTCCGCCGAAAATATCACTTTGGCAGGGATTGATATAAGTCAAATGCGAGGTTTGCAAGATTTTGATTTGGCACAGTCGCCCAAGTTGGCCGTGGCATTGTTTCGGAAGGAAGTACCGCTTAACCTCCGTCTGAATCTTGATGTAACCAATCCTACGAAAAATTTGGCGGGTATCAATCAGTTTGAATACAAAGTGTTTTTGGCCGAAAACGAAATCTTTACGGGAATGTATGACCAACGCATCGAAGTTCAACCCAAAGGAGGCACTACGCGCGTCCCGATGCAGTTGAGTACCAACGCTTACCGTTTTATCTCTGACGTCAAAGCCCGCGAAGCACTGATGAACATGGTTGAAAATCTTTCGGGGAAACAAAACGCTACGCCTTCCAAACTCATTATTAAGCTCAAGCCAACTTTGGGAATCGGGAACGCTCAAATTGACTATCCAGGTTATATCACAATTGAAAAAAATGTAAATCCCCAGATGTTTTCGGGGCAGTAGTTGAAAGATGAATGATTTGGTAAAGAACGACCTAAGTGGTATCCTTTAAAGGTTTGGAACTTTAGGGAAGATTTTTATTTTTGTAAAAAAAATCATAATGGAAAACTTGATTGATAGAATAACCATTAATGAGAGCGTCTGTAATGGGAAACCTACGATAAGAGGTTATCGGATTACAGTAAAGACGATTCTTGAATATTTAGCTGCGGGAGAAACTATTGAAAATATTCTTTCGGCTTATCCATTTCTTGAAAAAAACGATATAGCTGCTTGTTTACAGTATGCTGTTATAGCTGTGGATAATGAAACTCACCTTCTTAAAGCTGCTTGATTTGAATGAATTCCTACTCATTTTTGGTAGATGTGAATTTGCCAAAGCATTTTTCATTCTTTTTCGCTGATAACTTTGAGTTTGTTATTGACATAAACGGTAAAGCAGATGATCGTGATATATGGAAATATGCCCAAAAGAAAAACTTGGTTATTCTAACAAAAGATTCAGATTTTTACGACCGTTGTTTGATAGATGCAGATCCTCCTAAGGTAATTTATTTCAAGTTAGGAAATATGCTTTTAAGAGAGTTACACCATTTTTTTACATCTTATTGGGAGGAAATCGTAAGTTATTTGCCCAATGCCAAAATGGTAATAGTCAGCCAGACGCATATTGAAATAATGCCCCTTTAAACTTGGTTGGCATTGTTGAAAAGAAGAAAGTGTCCGCACCATTTTTGTATCATTCCAATAAATCGCTTGAAATAATCTTCGCTGATAAATAAATTCCCCCAGTCGTCGTACCGCTGACATTGTACACTGAGGTAGAAAAACCAAATACTTACTGCCAACATTGGTAAAAGGCGTTTTTCTTCATCACTTATTTTTATAACAGATTCATACCCTTTAAAAAATGCCATACGTTTTTCTTGATAAGCGTTTGGGTCGGGTTCGGTATGGAAGAGCTGTACGTTGAAATAAGCCAAATCGAGGCACTGCCAGCCGTTGCCACAAAAATCAAAGTCGAAAAGCGTTATTTGGCCGTTGTGGGCAATGTGCATATTGTCAAACCAAATGTCTAAATGCACTGCGCCTTTGCGGAGTTCATCGGTTTTTGCTTTTTCGAGTTCTGCCACCAATGCCTGCGTTGTTTTTTCAACAAAAAGCATGGTTTCGGAGTCGGGGGCAAAAAAGTTTTTGATACGTTGAAGTGGTTTCACGAGCAAGGTATCAGCATTGTAAGTGATTCGTTCTAAAGTTAAGTTTTCGGTAACTTTATGAAAATGAGCCATCGCCGAGCCAATC
>JBGAUP010000274.1:0-7681 GCA_044228585.1 Runella sp.
TTCAACTTATCTGGAGTAGTAGCTCCAACTTGCAACCATTGAGATAATCCACGGATGGGTACACCAAAGTTTGCTTGAAGTGAGAAGATTTTTTTCTGCTTATCCGAAAACTGTACACCTTCTGTTTGAGAAATATTCTCAAGCATGGCAATACGAGTCGTTGGATTGTCAACACCAAAGTAAACTTTACCGTCTTTACCGATGCTAATAATCATAAGATCCTTATCGGGAACTTTAATCGCCGAGATAGACGAAGGAGTTTCGATGGTTGCAGCATCCTGAGATTTGAACTGAGCCGTCAAGATAAAGAAGGTCAGTAGAAGGAATGCCACGTCGCACATCGCCGTCATGTCCATCATCGGATAATTCCGTTTGGGTTTTAAAGCAGGCATAATACGTTATGGTTAAATTGACTATACAAATGTAGAACACAAACAAATACAAAGCAAATATTTATATATAATTTTTTTATATATCATATTTTGCTTTGTTAGCTCATTAGTTATGAGCCGAGAAGTTTTGCTGAATGCTCAACCCGATTTCGTCAATTTTGTAAGTCAACGTATCAATACGGCTGGTAAAGTAGCTATACATGATAGTAGCAATAGCCGCAGTACCGATACCAAGTGCAGTATTTACAAGAGCTTCTGAGATACCTGTTGCAAGAGCACCAGTATCAGGCGCACCTGTATTACCCATCGCAGCAAATGCACGAATCATACCTAATACAGTTCCAAGAAGTGCGGTCAAGGTAGAAACTGATGCCAAAGTAGCGATGATAGTTAAGTTTTTCTCAAGCATAGGCAACTCAAGGCTGGTTGCTTCTTCTACTTCTTTTTGAAGAGCGGCCAATTTCTGGTCTTTGGTTAATTCCGTCTCTGTACGTAGTTCTATAAACTTGTGCAAAGCTGTCTTTACAACATTACCTACTGAACCTTTTTGTTTGTCACACTCTTTTACAGCCGCTTCGATTTCATTTTTGTCAAGAAGACCTTTCACTTTACGTACGAACTCATCAATTGAACCTGTTCCATTTGCACGTCCGAGAATGAAGAAACGCTCAATTGAGAATACTAATACAGTTAAAAAACAGGTAAACAACAACGGTACGATAGGTCCCCCTTCATAAACGATGCCGAAATAATCACCAGATTTGGGTCCCTTTTCGTGGTCACCATCTACAAAGTGACTGGCGTCACCGCAAATGTACTGATACGATAAAATACCGATAACTAACAAAACAGGGATGACCAGAATGGGGTTGAGACCACCAGCTGATTTTTTGGGAGCGGCCGCCTTGGCCGGTGCGGGAGATGTAGCCTTCTTTTCCATCAGACTTACTTTTTAGGGTTTAATTGAAAAAATAGTTTAAGTGTTTGCGCTGTAAAGAAAACGAAAATTTTAAACGGTTAATGCTTTCACCAAGAAAATTTTTGTTGGTGATTCGCAAAAATAGTTACAAAAAATGCGGTACAAAGCTATAAGATTTATAAAAACAACTTTAAACACATTCATTAGTTTTTTTTTATTTTTTTTAAAATCCTGCTTTCAAAAAAGTGTTTTTATTAAAAAATACCCGTTTTTGTTAGTTCTAAAAACGCTTCATCAAGTTGTAACTCCTCTTATTATCAACCCTCAACACCTTTTGGTTTTGAACCACCCTCTTGTCATGTCAAGGTTTATTTGAAAGTAATTAGAAATTAGGTTTTACTCTATCTCTTTTTCATCTTTCCTAAAAAATTTAAAAAGCAAACTCCTTGTCAGGCACAATAAGTAAAGTCATCATCAGAGAAAAAAATCGGGAAGGAGTTCGGAATCATCTACATTAGTATATTTGTATGAGCTAAAATCTGTGACTCCACTCTCTCGTAGCACTTGCTCATCAACAAAAAAATTACCCGTACATTCTCGGCTATCTCTACTCAAAACAAGGTAAGCTGCGTCAGCCATAATTTCGGGTTTTCGGCATCTTTTAATCGCCTCTTCCCCTCCCAACAGATTATTAACGGCAGCAGTAGCAATGGCCGTTTTAGGCCAAAGCGCATTAAAAGCCACCCCTTGTCTTCTAAATTCTTGAGACATTCCCAACACGCACATACTCATGCCGAATTTAGCCATCGTATAAGCAACGTGAGGCGCAAACCAGCGTGCCTCCATATTAAGCGGCGGTGAAAGATTAAGTACGTGAGGATTGGAAGCTTTAAACAAATAAGGCAAACACGCCTTACTTGTTAGAAATGTACCTCTGGTGTTGATACTGTGCATCAAATCGTAACGCTTCATATCAGTCGAAAGGGTAGGCGTAAGATTAATGGCACTGGCATTATTGACCAATATATCAATTCCCCCAAATACCCTTACCGTTTCTTCAACAGCCGCATATACTTGCTCTTCTTCTCGAACATCTACTACCAAAGGAAGTGCATTCCCCCCAGCGGCCTCAATTTCGGCAGCGGCGGTATAAATCGTGCCTGGGAGTTTTGGATGTGGCTCAGTAGTCTTGGCGGCAATCACAATATTAGCCCCATCTTGGGCTAATCGCAGGCCTATGGCTAAGCCAATTCCCCTACTTGCACCTGTAATAAAAACTGTTTTTCCTTGAAAGTGGCTCATAGTCAAATGGTATATTTTTAGTAGAAGGAATTAAACAAAAGAACAGATAGAGTTGGCACGATTTATGATAAAATAACATACAAGAAAAGGCAAAATATGAAACTATTACTACCCACTTTCTTTTTCATCTCATCTGTCCTATCATATATACCTTTATGGGCAGGTCAAATAACTGATTGTGATAGTGTCTCTGCCCCAATTATCAGCAGCGAAAAACAAATAAGCTGTGTTGGACAGCCAGTCATTCTAAAAGCCGTTAGTTGCGAAGGAACAGTCATTTGGTCAACTAAAAAAACAGGTAATACCCTTACTGTATATCCTACTAAGACAACTACTTACAAAGCCTACTGTAAAAAAGGAGATTGTACAAGCGCGGAGTCTAATGCTATTACTATCACAGTCAATGTCCCCAATACACCACTTGTAAAAGCAAATAAAACGAAGGTGTGCTTTGGCGAATCCGTTGTTTTGAGTGCTACAAAATGCTCTGGAGAAATAATTTGGTCAAATGGGATGACAGGAAAAGAAGTATCCGTTCAACCTATCAATACAACAAAATATACCGCCACTTGTCGCAGCGAAGGTTGTGTGAGTTGTTTTGCAGATGATGTAGTTATCACAGTAATGGGTGGTGAACCTCTATTAATCACATCTACAAAACCAGTCGTTTGTCCAGATGAAAGTAGCATTTTATCGGCTAAAGGTAGCTGTGCAGGACAAATCAAGTGGTCAAGTGGCGAAATTGGCAAGACTATTACGGTAAAACCTAAAAATACAACCGAATACTGGGCCTACTGCGAAACCAACGAATGTGAAACCGTCAAAAGTTATATTACTCTTCAAGTAGCGCCTCCCCTACCCCCAACAGTAAAGGTAAACAAAAACACTATCTGTCCTGGCGAAACAGTAATCATCTCCGCCGAAGGATGCAGTGGAGGAATCATACATTGGAACAATAACATACAAGGACGCACCTTCTCCGTACAGCCAAGTGAATCTACACAATACACGGCTATTTGTCAGCGCGGCGACTGTCAAAGTAATCCTTCAACTCCGCTTAGCATTTCGGTTTATAGCGCAGCCCCCGCTTCCCCACAGGTGATTCCTGAATTGACAAACTTATGTCCTTTCGTTACCGTGGATTTATCGGCGGCAGTAAACCAAAAATCAACCACGGGCGTGTATTATGAAGCACGAATGGGAATTTTACCTGAATCACCTTTGGTTTCAGACTTAGGAGCAGTATCCGAGAATCGTACCTACTACATATTTGCCCGAAACTCCGACGGCTGTTATAGTACACCTTCGGCAGTGAGAGTACATATATCCCCTTGTGATAAGCCTTTACCCATCTGTATTAATAATCCTGCTACTGCAAGTATAGAGCAAACAGAACGAACTACTGCGGGCAATTACTATCTGAAGGGCAAAATAGGGGGTTCGGCCAGCACAGGCCACTGGAGTACCAATGGCACTGGTACTTTCAATACCAATAGTGGTCTATCGGTCATTTATACTCCTTCCCCCGAAGACCGCCAGGCAGGAAGTATTACCGTCAAATTTACCAGTGATGATCCCGATGGCGAAGGCTCCTGTAAAGCAGGTTCAGCTTTAGTAGAATTAAAAATTAATGCCACCACGGGTAAATCAAAAGAGATGATTGGGGTCAATAAATTAGTAAAAGGCTGGAAGCGTTTAAGTACTAACCTATATGAAATTGAATATGCCATACAAGCCGTCAATATGGGCACCAATGATTTGACTGAGGTACAAATAATAGATAGTTTAGACAAGGTTTTCAAAAATGGCGCAATTATTGTAGATAGACCTATTGTAGAAACTGATGACCCTAATGCAGGGTCTATAAATGTGTGGGAAATAGACACGAGTTATACTGGACAAAATGGAAAATACAGTATATTAATACCAGAAAAGAGTTCACTGTTAGCAGGTCAGACACGCTCAATAATTATAAAAACAAAAATAGATTTTACCCATGCGCAAGACAGCCTTTATCTCAATACAGCCTTAGTATCGGCTTTAGACATCAATGGAAATCTTTGCGTGGATAAATCAACCAATGGAAATTGGCCAGATATTAACCAAAATGAAGACCCAACCGATGACACAGAACCAACTCCCATAGCCCTCAACAGCTTAAAAGGAGGCGACAACGATATTTTTATTCCAGAAGGATTTTCACCGAATTCAGATGGAATCAATGACTTTTTTGTCATAAGAAAACCAGCCAACCTACGTGTATCGTTAGAAATTTATAATCGTTGGGGTGGATTGGTCTATAAAACAGAAGATTACAAAAATGATTGGAATGGCGGTATTATCGCTCAAACCAACGTTCCTGCTGGCACTTATTTTTACGTAATTAAATTAAATGACGGTCGGGAGTTTTCAAGGTTTATGACAATAAGTCGTTAGCTGATAGTGATTCATTAAAAATGATAATAGCCCAATTCGGGCAAAAATGCACTTACCCATGATTAGATTAAAGCATTTTTGTTTGGCAACTCTTTTTTCGGTTGCTGCACTGGCACAGACACCCGTTCGAGAGAGCTTGTTGCAGCAAGCCAATCGGCAATACGATATGCAATCTTATGCCAAAGCCGTTGCCTTATACCAAGAAGTACTTGAAGAAGGCTTATTATCGCTTGAACAGCGTAAACTGGCTCAACTTAACATGGCATATTCTTATTTTAAGTTGGGAGACAATGCCAAAGCAGAACAGTTTTATCAAGAATCACTTCCTGAAGAACCACTTTCTGGTTCTTTAGCCGACCATTACTTACATTATGCAAAAGTGTTGGCACATAATGGTAAAATGCAGGAATCACAACGTTTTTTTGAACGTTATCAGAATTCAAAACTTTCAGAAAATCGCCAAGTACAAAGTGCCGAAACCTTTACAAAGAAGAAAATCACTTACCGCATAGATTATTTGGCTATTAATACCCCTAATGCAGAGTTTAGCCCGATGTATTTTCGGGATGGGCTGGTATTTGTATCAGGAAAAGCTCCTGCGGCTGTTTCTTCTGAATCTCCTGAAAAAGGATACTTAGATTTGTTTTATGTAACCAAACCCAATGAAATTAAAGTGTTGGGGTCGCTCAATGCCAATGGCTCAGAAGCAGATGTCAAAGAAAATAACCCCTCCGAACGTCCAAAAAATAGAAGGTTGGGGAGCGATTCTTACACCCGCATCACTTCCAACGATTCGAGGACAGTGGGCGTTTATAATAGCTATGGCCTCAATGAACAAGTTAATAATACAACTGGAGCTGTGGCAAAACCAGGAAAACCTGGCCCATTTAGCAAAGTCCTAAATACCCGATTCCACGAAGGACCCGCAACTTTTAGTGCCGATGGTTCCCAAATTATTTTTACCCGAAATAACTTCAATGAAGGTCAAAAAGGAGTAAGTGAGGACAACAATATCAAGCTCAAACTCTATACAGCCCGATGGGATAACGACGATTGGACAAATGTGCAAGAACTTCCCTTTAATAGCGACGAATATTCCACGGCACACCCTTCTCTAAGCAAAGACGGTACACTCTTATATTTTGTATCTGATATGCCCAATGGAATGGGAGGAAAAGACATTTATGTCTCCCGCCTCGAAAACGGTCAGTGGTCAACCCCTATCAATTTGGGAAAAGAACTCAACACCCGCCAAGATGAGGTTTTTCCTACAGTAGATGAACGCGGCAATTTATATTTCTCTACCTCAGGACGAAAAGGAGGGTTAGGCGGTCTTGATTTGTACTACGCGATTTTGAGTAAAGACGGGACAAAAGTGATTGAAGTGATTCATTTGGATGCTCCTATCAACTCTAAAGCCGACGATTTTGGTCTTGTTACCGACGCTGACCGTACCACAGGTTATTTTAGTAGCAACCGCCGCGAAGGCGACGATGATATTTATCGTTTTACCCGTGAGAGTTCTTTGTACGAATGTCGTGAGTTATTATTGCGGGTATTTGATGCTGAAAATATGCAGCACTTAGACAGTACTACTATCACCATTCGTTCAAAAATAGGTGGCGAAGGCTCCGATAAAATTCTACAAACCGATGCCAACGGCTGGGCTCATTTGTGTCTGGCTTCCGACAATGACTTTATTTTCACCGTTTCTAAAGAAGGTTTTTTGGGGAATACTATTGGCTTCTCAACCCGCCATCTAACGGACGACAAGCCTACGCGCTTAGAGGTGAGTCTGGCAAAGCCTGCTATTATATCCGAAACCGTTGCCAAAGTAGTCATTCCTGAAAAAAAAAAGACTAACCAGAGTGAGTCTGGCCAAAATTTGAAAAATTCTCGCGTACGAGGGATCGTACGTACCGAAACCGACCGTCAACCCATTGAAGGAGTATTGGTTAAGCTCCGAAATGAATGTGATAAAAAAATATATGAAGCCATCACAGGCCCAGATGGTCGTTATGATTTTGAAATTACAGAAGGCTGTGATTATACCTTGATTTATTCAAAAGATACTTACGGTACCAACACCCTCAAAATTGGCAAAGTCCCTAAAAAAGCCCAACCAAAAGTTCTATCTAAAGACGTAGGATTGCTAAAAAAGGGGGATATTGTTCAGCTGGATAACATTTATCACGACCAAGGAAAACAGAGTATTAGACCCGATGCTGCCCGAGAACTGGATAAATTGGTAGCTACCATGAAACGATACCCCTCGTTGCAAGCCGAGATTCTCTCGCACACCGACAGTCGAGGAGATGCCAGTTATAATAAAGTTCTTTCTCAAAAGCGAGCGCAGTCAGTTGTAGATTATATGGCATCAAAGGGCATTGCTCGCTCTCGTCTCAAAGCTACAGGCATGGGGGAAAGTATGCCCGTAAATGGTTGTATAGATGGCGTAATTTGTACCGAAAGCGAGTATCAACGCAACCGAAGAACAGAGTTTAAAGTTTTGGAAATCAGATAATTACTTATACATTTGAATAAACTATATGTTTATGTAGTTACTTTTTTATTGAGCGTAAAGTATAAAACGTCTATTTTTGGTGCTTGTGTCAGTTTTTTGACAATTGAC
>JBGAUP010000275.1:0-8182 GCA_044228585.1 Runella sp.
CGTTGGCTCGCCAAAAAGGTGAGTACAACGAAGAAGCAGGAAAGTATGCCAACCTTACGGGTAGCGTTGACCGTATTGATAACCTTGAAATGGTAGACCAAAACCCAATCGGAAAATCTTCACGGTCAAATCCAGTGACTTACATCAAAGCCTATGACCATATTCGGCAAATGATGAGCGAAGTTCCATTGGCCAAAGCACGAGGCTATAAACCCTCCCATTTCTCGTTTAACGTGGAGGGAGGACGTTGCGAAACTTGCCAAGGCGAAGGACAAGTCAAAATTGAGATGCAATTTATGGCTGATATTTATCTCAAATGCGAAGGCTGCGGGGGTAAACGCTTCAAACAAGAAATTTTAGACGTCCGTTATCAACTATCAAATAATCAGTCTGCTGACATTGCTGACATTCTCAACATGACGGTGGATGAAGCCATCGAGTTTTTTAGAGAGCAAGAACCCAAGCTTGCCGAACGTCTTCACCCACTCCAAGAAGTAGGGCTTGGATACATAAAATTAGGTCAATCTTCGAATACACTGTCAGGAGGAGAAGCACAGCGCGTAAAATTGGCTTTCTTCTTGAGTAAATCTAACCCCAATCAAGGTCGCTCGCTATTTATTTTCGACGAACCTACGACGGGTTTACACTTCCATGACATTCAGAAACTACTAAAAGCTTTCAATGCCCTCGTCAATCAAGGAGATACGGTACTCGTCATTGAGCATAACGTAGAAGTCATCAAGTCTGCTGACTGGATTATTGATCTTGGCCCCGAAGGAGGAGACAAAGGTGGGTTTATTACTTTTATGGGTACTCCCGAAACGATGATGCACCTACCGAATAACTATACCGCCTCTTTTCTAAAAGATAAAATGAGCTAATTTTTATTTCTGAAAAATGGCCAAAGTAGTTCCTTCATAAACCCCTAAATTAGCATCGCGGACTTGTTCCATAATGGGGCGGAGAGCGCAAGTTGCTTCATCTACGCAGTCGTCACACTTTACATAAAAATGAAGAGATACGCAAGGAGTAGGTGCAATAGGACCATCTATTACCCGAATCACTTGGGCAAAATTGACACGAGAAGGTTCCACTCTTAACATATATCCTCCACCTTTGCCCTTTTGGCTGGACAAAATACCGTGATTACGTAGCTCTAAAAGTATCGCTTCCAAAAATTTTTTCGGGATACTTTCTCGCTCGGCTATGTGCGAGATAAGAACAGGGCCTTTTCCGTATTCTTCGGTCAAAACCTTTAAGGCTTTGAGGGCGTATTTAGCTTTTTTTGAGATCATGAGTTTTGTTCAATGGGTTGAGTTGAAATACTTGGATAGGAATAATATTACAAACTTACTTGATTTATAGAATGGGTTTATTGACAAAAGGTATTTTTTATTAATCGCTACTGCTACAATTCCTAATTAGAATCAATCATTTAACTCAAGCGGTCTTTAAAACTTTCGTAGCCATATTGTCTTATCAAACGAAAAGTATCGTCAACTTGCCAAATTCCGATAGATGGCAGATTGACTCCGTTGAAAGTAGTAGTTTTGACCATGGTGTAATGAATCATATCATCAAATACAAGCATATCCCCTATTGCTAAGAGCTTGTCAAATGAATAATCGCCCATAAAATCCCCTGCCAAGCAAGTCATTCCTCCCAACCGATAAGTAGGTTTTCCCTCGACGGGTTCGTGGTAAGCCCCCAAAATGCGTGGTTTGTAGGGCATTTCGAGGGTATCGGGCATGTGAGCCGCAAAAGATGTATCCAAAATAGCCACTTGTATGCCTTGGCTATCCACAATGTCCAATACCGTAGAAGTAAGATAACCCGTTCGCCAGGCAATCGCCGAGCCTGGCTCTAAAATTACTTCTACGTTGTATTTTTGCTTAATCGCTTTGACAAGTTTGATAAGTTTGGGAATATCATATCCCTCGCGAGTCATCAAATGCCCTCCTCCCATATTGAGCCATTTGGCCTGATGAAGCAAATCGCCAAAACGCGCCTCAAGGGCTTCAAGGGTACGCTCAAGTACATCAGAGCCATTTTCACAAAGGGTATGAAAATGAATCCCTTCAATTCCGTCGGGCAAATGGTCTCCAAAATGGTCGCGGGTTACGCCCAACCGAGACCCTGGCACGCAGGGATTATACATATCGGTCTCTACTTCCGAATACTGCGGATTTACACGAATACCACAAGAAACTATGTGAGAAGGGTTAGCCTCATTAAATACTTTTACCTTCTCTTTGAATCGCTCCCACTGAGAAAGCGAATTAAAAGTAATATGACTACTTCGTTCAAGCACTTCATCGAATTCATGCTCTTGATAGGCGGGGATATAGGTATGAGATAAATAGCCTAAATAATCATTAATAAGGCGGATTTCATTCAAAGAACTGGCCGTTGCCCCTGGCAAATATTCTTTTACGATGGGAAAAGCACTAAACATTGAAAAGCCTTTCAATGCCAAAATAATTTGACAACCCGCTTCGTCCATTACCCCGCGAATCAGTTGTAAGTTCTGACGCAGAAGACGCTCTTCTAACACAAAACAAGGAGAAGGACTATGAGAAAAATCAACAGGCATAATATTTATGAATACGATGTATTTAGTGATGAATGAGGCAAAGATAAAACTATAAAAGGTGCTTTGACGTTATTTTTGCATCCTTAAATAAAATAAGTTATGACAATTGGTTTAGTACTTTCGGGAGGGGGAGCACGCGGGATAATGCACTTAGGAGTAATCAAAGCCTTACGAGAACAAGGGATTCAACCCGATTTTATGGCAGGGACAAGCGCGGGGGCCATTGTGGGCGCACTCGTATCGCATGGCCATACGCCCGACGAAATACTTAGTATTCTACTGAAAACCAACTTCCTAAAATATTTACGCCCTTCTTTTAGTGGCCCTGGGTTATTACGAATGGACAAAGTCGAAGAGCTTTATCGGGAATTATTACCTCACAATAGTTTTGAAAAATTAAAAACACCACTCACCATTGCCGCCACGGACATTGAGGCGGGCGAAACAATTTATTTTCACTCGGGCGAGTTGATTCGTCCACTGATGGCTTCGAGCTGTTTGCCTGGTATCTTTGAACCCATCCGACACCGCAAAAAGTTATTTGTAGATGGTGCTATCCTAAATAATCTTCCCATCGAACCCCTACTCGATCAAAAAATAGATCTTTTGATTGGCTCTAATTGTAATCCGTCTTCGTTCGACAAACCCATTACTTCCACCCGTAGCGTAGTAGAGCGTAGCTTAATGCTGGCAGTACGGAACAAGACCCAAGAACGCCTTCAACAATGCCATATTGTATTTGAACCCAAAGAAGTAGGGCGCTACGATATATTTGACGTACGTAAAGCCCGCGAAATTTTTACCGTAGGATACCAGTCGGTAACTAAGTCGAAAGAACTATGGGAGCAATTGACAAATCTTGAACCTAACCCTACTTCCAGTTCTTCTCTAAAATAGACAAACCCCCATTTTGTAAAGACCAAACGCCCCTTAGAGGATAAAATTTTGTTCTTATTTATTAGGCTCATTTGTTTTTTTTATTGTACTTTTCAAAGAATTTTACAATTATTTTTCCCCTATTATCATTCAATTTTAAGGAGATGTATCAGTCGTTATCTACAACAAAATACTTAGAATATTCGCTTAAAAACGCACATATTGACAATTTTTTCTTCTTATAGTACCTTATTTTTTCGATTATTCTTTTGGCCAAATAAAGTTTTGACAGAATTTACTGGCTATTTGATTTTTTATATTCTTTGATTTACTTTACGGGAAAGATTTTTTCTTAACCTAACTAAATCCCTATGAACGAAAATTATACCTCTCGCATTTCTCTCTTCTCTGTTGGTACGGATTCCTTAAATCTTGACAAATAACTAACACCACATTTCGCATTACATTTGATAATAGTATTCTTTTTTACCAGCTCGCTATTTCGTGGTTTAATTATTTTGCTTGTCCTTTCGAGTTCATAACTCGTACGTGAATTGTGCTTTCGCATTTTTTTTTAATACATGTTTCACTTATCTAACTAAACTAAATCAAATCAAACATCCTTATGAGGAAAATTCTATTTCTGAACTTCCTGTTGGTATGCGTTGCTTGGAGCTCTGTAATGGCTCAAGATCGTAAGATTACGGGAAAAGTTACCTCGGCAGAGGACGGGAGTGCCCTGCCAGGCGTGTCGGTAGTTGTAAAAGGGACATCTAAGGGGGTGAACACCGACGGTAACGGAAGCTATTCGATTGACGCTTCTGACAATTCTACTTTAGTTTTCAGTTTTGTCGGTACCCTAACGCAAGAGATTGCTGTCGGTAATCGCTCTCAAATCAACGTTACTTTGGCTGCTGATACAAAGCAGTTGTCGGAAGTTGTGGTAACGGCAGTAGGTATCCAGCGCGACAAAAAAGCGTTGGCGTTTGCGGTTTCAAACGTAAAAGGCACAGACCTTCAGCAGCGTTCGGAGCCTGACCCATTGCGTGCGTTGAGCGGGAAAGTGCCTGGTGTAAACATCACCGCAGGTAACGGTGCTCCTGGTGCGGGTACGCGTATCACCATCCGTGGTAACAACTCATTTACGGGAAATAACCAACCCCTGTTTGTCGTGGACGGTATTCCTTTTGACAACTCGGTAAACTCAACTCAAGGTTATAACCAAAATACCGTAACTTCAAACCGTGCGTATGACATTGACCCTAACAACATTGAGTCAATGACCGTGTTAAAAGGTGCTGCGGCATCAGCCTTGTACGGTTCTCGCGCAGCCAACGGGGTAATCGTTATCACCACCAAAGCAGGTAGCAAATCGGCTCGTAAAGGATTGAAGTAACTCTACAACTCTTCTTATTCGGTTGGAAAACGTATCTTCCTTGCCCGAATACCAAGATAGTTATACACAAGGTTCAAACCAAACTTATAATGGTGGTTTTATTGGTAACTGGGGAATTGCGATGCTCGACGCCGTTGACCGTATCAACGCTGCCTTGGGTTTTGAGCGTTACTCTAAAGTAGTTGACCCTGATTGCCAGCGTGTACAATTCCTCATCCAACAGGACGCCACTGTGCCTTACGGAGCAGCACGTTATAAATCTGCCTTTCCTGAGTTGGTGCAAGCCAATGGCCGTGGTATTGCCGTACCTTTGAAGGCTTATGATATTGTAGGTGCTTTCTTCCGTCAGGGAAAAGTGTTAGAAAATGGTATCCAAATCAACTCGACGGGCGACAAGACATCTATCAATGCCTCCGTATCGCGTACAAAAAACGAAGGTATTGTACCTAACTCATCTACTGAGCGTACTACCTTGAGCTTTGGTGGAAATGCTACTTTAGTAAATGGCCTGAACGTAAGTGGTAGCGTAGCTTACACCCGCACCAATCAACAAAGTCCACAATCAGGAGCAGGCTACTATGCCGACTACGGCGGTTTGGCAGCAGCAGGTTCTATTTATAGCCGGTTGTTTTACCTACCACGTAACTACGATCTGGGCGGTTATCCTTTCGAAAATCCTGTGGATGGTTCAAACGTATTTTACCGTGCATTGGATAATCCACTTTGGACGGCTAAATACAACTTGTACAACTCAAGCGTAAACCGGGTGTATGGAAACATGGCGTTGAGCTACGACGTAACCCCTTGGTTGAATTTGACAGCACGCGGTGGTTTGAATACATATTCGGAAATTCGTCGCAACACTATTCGTCCAGGTGGTACTTTCCAGCCTTTGGTTCGGTATTACGCCAAGATTTGACCAACTCAGAGGTGGACTTTACGTTTTTGGCTACCGCACAACACGATTTTACGGAGAAATTTAACGCTAAATTGTTGGTAGGTTTCAACCCCAACGAACGTAGCTATAGCGAATCAGGGGTCGCAGGTTCTCCCGTAATTGATGCCAATGTATTGACTACCGCAGCAACGTTGACCCAAACTGCGTACGAATATTCACGTAAACGTCGTCTTTGTATGGTGTTTTCTCTGAGTTGACTTTGGGTTATGGCAACTATGCGTTTATTACGGCCTCTGTTCGTCAAGACCATTCTTCGACTTTACCTGCGGCTAACAATACCTATTTGTATCCTGCTATTTCGGGATCGTTTATTTTTACAGATGCTCTAGCGCTTCCTAAGAACATCATCAACTTTGGTAAAATCAGAGCTAACTACGCTAAAGTAGGTAAAGATGCCGATCCATACCAAGTAAATACGGCTTATAACCTGAGTCGTACTTTTTATAATGCAACGGCCATTTCAACGGCTTCTTTACCAAGCCAGTTGAACAACGCTACTTTACGTCCAGAATTTACGTCTGAAGTAGAATTAGGTACAGAGTTGCAATTCCTAAACAACCGCATCGGTGTTGACCTAGCTCATTTTAGCCGTGTTTCGACCGATTTGATCGTAACGCGCCAGTTGCCAAATACCACTGGTTTTAACACGGAAATTACCAACGCAGGTAAAATTACCAACAAAGGCTGGGAATTGGGCTTAACGCTTGTTCCTGTAAAACTACGCAATGGCTTTACTTGACTTCGTTTGTGGCTTACACACGCATTCGCTCTAAAGTGCAGAAGATGCAGGCCCTGGTGGCGAAATCTTGGCTGGCGGTACTGGTCTTTCGTCATTGGGAACTATCTTCCGTAATGGCTTGCCTTACGGCCAGATTTATGGTTCAGTAAATGCTCGCGACGAAAACGGTAACTTGTTGATTAACCCTAACACAGGATTGCCTATCCGCGCGGCTAGTGCATCCATCATCGGAGACCCTAATACGAAATATACTTTAGGGTTGAGACAAACACAGTTTCTTTCAAAGGATTTAACTTGAGTATCTTGCTTGATTACAAAGCGGGTGGAAGCTTGTCTCTTCTACGGCAGCGTCGTTGTTATTGCGTGGTCAGTTGAAAACTTCAGAAGACCGCGAGGGTATGCGCGTAATTCCAGGTGTATTGGGTGATCCAGCTACGTATAAACTGCTTTTTGGGTGACGACGGTAAGCCTATCAAAAACACGATTGCCATGTCTGCCTTCCAGTACCACTTCACAGATGGTTATGGTGCCTATGGTGCTGATGAAGTAAACATCTACGATGCTACAGTTATCCGCTTGCGTGAAATTTCTTTGGGTTATGAAGTTCCAAAAACATTCCTAAAAAAATACACGAAAGTATTCGGTGGGCTTCGCCTCTCTGCTTCGGGTCGTAACTTGTGGTTCTACGCTCCAAACATGTTGCCTGGCTTGAACTTTGACCCAGAGATTTTATCAAACTTCTCTGATTCAAACATCCAAGGATTTGATTTAGGGGCTTCACCATCGACTCGTCGTTTTGGTCTGAACATAACGGCAACGTTCTAATCAGTAGCCCAATTCATTCATCATTCAAAAGAGACATACAATGAATTACAAAAACATAGTTAAAACCCTGTCGCTAGGAGGACTTATTGCCATTGCAAGTTCTTGCCAACTGACAGAATTGGATATTAACACTGACCCTAACCGACCAGCGACGGGCTCGTTAGCGCTTTTGTTACCTGTGGCAGAAAACGCAGCCGTCAATGCACACCTTGCTGTTAACGACGCTGCAATGGGTTTTGCTGGCCTAAGCACAAGTTCAGACTCTTACAACTTGAGTAATACGTCTTTTCAAGGCACTTGGAATGCTAACTATCGATCATTGCAGACCATTGAAGAGATGTTAAAGGCATCAGCAGATGGAAAAAATCCCGTTTATCGTGGAATCGCCTTGACTTTAAAAGCATTTTCGGTAGGTCACATGGTGGATATGTTTGGCGATATTCCTTACACTGAAGCGTGGAAAGGAAACGCCACAGAGCCTAATAAAACGCCGAAATTTGATAAAGATTCGGAGATTTATGAAGACTTGCTCAAATTGTGCGACCAAGCGATTGCAGAATTGGCAAAACCACAGGCGGTAGCCGTAGCCAACGATTATTTCGGTGGTGGGAGTGCTGCTACTTGGACGCGCATTGCAAAAACAGTGAAGCTACGCTTATTGCTTACTTCTCGTAAAGGCCGCGCCAACGGAAATGCAGAATTAAAAGCCGCTTTTGATGCGGGTGGTTATATTACTACTGCTGCCCAAAACTGGACTTATTTGTACTCTAAGCAAGTAGCTCCTGAGAGAAATAC
>JBGAUP010000276.1:0-7659 GCA_044228585.1 Runella sp.
CCGAAGAAAAAAGCACGACGTACGGCTATCTTTCGGTATTCAACCAAGGTGGTTATGTGGCTTCCATTGCCCTTGCCTACACCGATGCCACAGGCAACGTAGTCAAAAATGAACAAGTGGCTCTGGGCAGTACCAAACAATACCAAATCCCGATTGATGCCAAAAACATAGTGATGAAAGTAGAAGGTGTTTCGTGCGTAGATCCGCTCGGCATGGAAGTAAAGTTTGCCACCGCCAAAGACCTCCAAAAATGCTACAAGCTCTGGGGCACCATCTTCGGCACGGAATGGGGAACGATTGCTTGTAATTGATTGGCACTTTCTTCTGTCACTTTTTCGGCACCTTTATAAGGGTTGGTTATTCGTTAAGAAAAAAGGCGAAGAACATTACTGCTCTTCGCCTTTTTTATCTTACAGTAAACCTGTATATGGATTACTTATTTCTTCCCGTTGAAATCATCGCGCAGCGGAATCCAATGGTAGCCGTTGCTGAATCTTGTGCTAAATAACGACGCGTACCAGGCGAGAGCCAATAGGCAACATCATTCCAAGAGCCTCCTTTGTAAACACGCAAATTGTCGTTGATAACCGAGTTATTTCCTTTGGTGTCATAACGCTTTTCTTCGTCCAAGAATCCATTTCGACGCAAAGGGTTTAAATCCTTAAAATCCATTGATGATAATGGACGATAAACGTCATATACCCATTCATTCACGTTACCAGCCATGTTGTACAGACCAAAGTCATTGGGTGGGTACTTGTATATTTCTTCCGTAATAATAGCCCCGTCGTTTGATTTACCGGCAATACCCGCATAATCACCTTTGGCACGCTTAAAGTTGGCGAGCATTTCGCCTTTGTGTTTGCCACGAGGATTGCGCAGAGAAGAACCGTCCCATGGATAAATACGCTGATTGGATTGATTTTCGTCGGCGTACTGTGTACCAATCATGGCTTTGGCAGCGTACTCCCATTCGGCTTCTGTAGGAAGGCGATAGTTGGGTAGCACATAGCCACTTTCTACCGATGGACGAGCACTCGTCATCAAAGCTTCCGACTCAGCCAAAGCTTGTCCTTTTTTCTTTTTGCCAAGTGGAGCTTTCTTCCCTTTGCCATTGGCTTGTTTTGCTAAGTTTGCATTAACAAAGTTGGTACGCCAAATAGAATAATCGTTGGCTTGTACCCAAGATACCCCTACCACAGGATACAAACGGAAGCCTGGATGACGGAAATAGTAACTTACGTAAGAATCATTGAACGACAAAGGGTCGTACCAAACGGTAGTGTCGGGTAGGGCCTTAGCGGCTACCTCTGCCGACGAATCCCGCTGAATATAGTGCAAGTATTCGAGGTAGTTAAGGTTTGAAATCTCGGTTTCGTCCATGTAGAAAGATTGCACACTCACGGTACGCTCGCGGTTGTCACGAGAATTCATCACATCTTCTTCCAGTGCCCCCATCGTAAAACGGCCTCCTTCGATAAACACAAGGTTAGGACCAACTACTTGTGATTTGTAAGGCATTACTACAAAACCCTCGGGTTGCCCAGCGTCAGCCAATGCTGCTCCTTTCTTGCCTCTTTTACTCTTTTTGCCATCTTTGGTGGCAAAATCTGCGTTTGTCGCCGTACTTTTCTTGCCTGGGTTGAGGCTTGAAGGGTGTTTTGACTTACAAGCACTAAACAGCACCGTGGCTGCCAGTACCCAAATCGCCGCTTTCATACTGAATTTGACCATTTAGATTAAATAGTTAATCGTTATTGTTATCCTTGTAATCGTTAATTACGAAATAAAAAATCGTATGTGTTTGTTTAAAAACAGGGCAAAAGTACGATTATTGCCTCAAAAGAACTACGAATACGTTGATTTGTTGTCTATCAATAACTTTGCCAAACTTCAAAATACCGCTTATTCCTTTGTTTTTCGTTCAAATAACGAAACCTATTTTGAACGTATTGTTATGTAACGAAAAGATTTTCGATAAAATGTCAGCAAATGTTTCCGATATTAAGCAATGTAACGAATATGTAGAGTGCGTTAAAAAGAGCTTCTCTGCGCCTTTGCGTCTCTGCGTGATTACTTTTTTTTTCTCTTTAAAAACGTTTGCTCAGCTTTCCGTTCTTTCTAAAGATTCACTCAAAAAAGACATAAATGAGGCCTTGCGTTATTTAGCACAAACTCAATGTCAACAAACCATCGTTGGAAAAGAATACGCGGGTGAGTGGCCTGCCTATATGCAAATGCACACCCGTTTTGTATTGCTCGGAACGCGCCACAAATACCGTGATTCCAATAGTTTTACAACGTTGGGAGTTCATAATTTATTGTCGGAGATGTATTTGGCCGACACTTCTCTCCGTCAAATTTTGCCCCTATTGGCTGCGGCTTATCCTGAGATACAGACCTATTCGACGGCTCAACGTTTTAATTTCTGGAAAAAATTGCCTCCCAATCGCGACTTGCAGAAAGGGCCTGAGCCTGACCCCGTGCCGCTGGTGCGACGCCCCACGCATTACAAGTTGAACTCTCGCTATATCAACAATGCCGCCAACGTTGAAAATGATGCTGATGATACAGCTTCAGGCAATTTGGCCATTTGGTATCATAATCAGATATTTCAAAAAAATGACAGCTTAGTCGAGGCAAGCTTGTTTGATACGTATCTGGACGAAAACCGTAAGAATCGCCATTGGTACAATTATTTATTTAATGGCTGCACTCATTCGGGGGCTTATATGACGTGGCTGGGCAAAGAAGCAGACTTTAAGCGTTGGAATATTCTCAAAACCATTGGCCACAATCAAGTCTTTTTTCTGAAAGGAAGTGTTTGTTATCCTACTCCGTATCAGCCTTATATTCCTTACGGTACCAATGATGTGGATGCGGTCGTCAATGCAAATATTCTTACGTACTTGACCAAAATGGGCGGATTGGATCAAAGTAGAGGAAAATTAGGTGCACATACCTTCATTCAGCATCAAGCTGAGTATGGTCGTTGGAGCAGAGCGGGCACTTATTATCCCAATCGGTATCATTTTCATTATGCGGTTTCCCGAACCTTGGTTGCGGGGGATTCTTCATTGATGACAACGGCGCACTTGATGCTGAATCACTTACAAACCTCTCAGCGGGCCAATGGGAGTTATCACAGCCGCCGCCGAGTCAATCATCGGGATGTGCTACAATCATCGGCCTATGCGCTATTGGCGATGATGAATTTTAAAGAAGCTGGACTGGCTGTTCCCCAAAACTTAATAGATAAAACTGTACTTTTTATTTTGAGCCAAAAACAAAAAGAAGGGGAGGGGCTTTACTGGAAAGGGGGCGTGTTTTTTTCGGGAGGAACGGTGGTGCGGAATGTACTGTATTTTACGTCGGATGCTTACACTACGGCATTGATTGCCTTGGCATTGCAGAAATATTTGGCATTAGGAGTGCGAAGTGAGGAGACAGAAGCGAGGAAACAAAAATGAGAAATTATTGTGAGCTTACTGCTGACAATTCGGAGTTTTGGATGGTGATGTGCAGCAACGTCTGGGCACTGCCGATGGCGAGAGCGGTATTTTCGGAAGTGAAAACTGCTTCATAAATGCTGAATTTGTCGTTTAATTGCACTCCAAAGCGTTTGTAATTTCCTAATTTATCGCCCAAAACTACCTGACCGTCGCAAGCGGTATATAAATCATACTTTGCGTTGGAAACTCGTCCCCAAATCAACCCAGATTGGTTGATGGCCAGTTGTTGGTGATTGCGGTGGATGCGCCCTTTTTTGCCAATCCACCCACCCGTAGCTACGTAATCGCTGGTATTTTCAAATTGAATTTCGTGAAAAATACTATTGCCAACTTTTTGTATTTTTTGCCAACTTTCTTTTGCCCATGAATACAGGTGCGTACGATTGGGCGTGTACATGAGGGCATAGACTTGCTGATTGTGAGGGTTGTACTTAACACACCACACCATCCGAAAAGCATTGCTATATACTTTTTTCCAGGTTCGACCTCGGTCTATGGTTTTGAGAATAAAACCTTTAGGAATTGTTTTTTGCGAGTGAGCAATGGCTGAATTACCTCCGCAAATAAAGGCAGTGGAATCATTCACGACCGCCATATTATAAAAACATGCTTTCTCGTAACCTTTGACTTTGATGACTTCCCACGTGCGTGATTCCAAATTATGCTTGTAAATAATTCCTTTATCGGCGCAAGCAATTAAGTTTTGCGGGTCAAAACGGTCTATTTTGTAAATATCCACGTGCTGGTTGGGATAAGGAACATCGGCAAGGTTTCCCTCGGCATCGCTGGATTTAAGTGTGCCGTATTTGCCGCCAATCCAAAAGCGACCTTCTACGGGGACGATATCGTAATAGGAAGAGTCTTTGAAAGTTTTACCCTGCTGTAATACCTGAATACGCACTTCTTGGGCGTGTAAGGCACAAGTAGTAACGATAATAGCGACGAGAAACGTTATTTGGGCTGTAAATTTCAACAATACGAGTTTTTCTAAAGGACAAAGGGTTACTTATTTGCAAAAATAGTCAGCGTTCGATTTTTTCCAAACTATTATCTAAGACAACTTAAAAGCATTGTGCCACTATCAACTTCTGAAAATTTTATTTCACTCGATTGGGGTTTTCGCTTACAAATGCCGACCAAGCCCCTTTTTTAGCCCCCTTCTTTTTGGCGGCTGCCGACGGAAGCGCATTGGCGTGGTAATGATGACAAATCGCAATCGCCACGGCATCGGTAGCATCGAGATACTCGGGTTGAAGTTCCTGTTTAAGAATGCTTTGCAACATATAAGCTACCTGCTCTTTGCTGGCACTTCCACTTCCCGTTACCGACATTTTGACCGTTTTGGGTGAGTATTCCACAATCGGGATACTGCGGTTGAGTGCGGCGGCCATCGCTACCCCTTGCGCTCTTCCGAGTTTGAGCATAGATTGTGGGTTGTTGCCGTAGAAGGGGGCTTCAATCGCCATTTCATCGGGCAAAAACTCTTCACATAATTGGGTGATTCGGTCAAATATTTTCTTCAGTTTCAGTTCGTGGCTGCTATATTTGTCGAGTTTTAAAACCCCGTACTGAATTAGTTCAATGCGCTGTCCGACGACGCGGATAACACCGTAGCCCGCAATGCGTGTGCCTGGGTCAACGCCCAGAATGATTTTTTCCGTTTGATTTGACAATTGGTCTTGCATGATGCAAAGTAACACCCCTTCGCGGTCTTCTCGGCTTTCTTCCCTCAAAAAAATCGCTTGGGTGTTCAAATTAGTGCTTTTGGCAGCGATGCTGGCCTATTTGTACTTGACGATTCTCGAAAAAGGCCAAAGTTTGCAAGACGTCTATCAACTGCTTCGTAAAAACTTAAGCAGCCCTCATTGGGTAGAATTGGCGTTTGTAGTGTTGCTTACGCCTATCAATTGGGCTTGCGAAAGCCGCAAATGGCAATTGCTGGCGCAAAAAGTAGAGCATATTAGCTTCGCCCAATCTTTGAAAGGGGTTTTGGCTGGATTGGCATTGGGATTTATGATGCCCAACAACGTAGGCGATGCGGCAGGGCGGGTTTTGTCGCTTCAAAGCAACCAACGGCTCACGGGCGTGGGTGCTGCTTTGTTGTCCAATGGTTTACAGTTTTACGTGTCTTTATTGTTCGGAACGTTGGGTTGGGCGTACTTAATCCGTCAGCAATCTACGCTGCAACAATGGCCTCCATTAGTGCTTCTGGGATTATTAACGGGGACGCTTCTATTTGGTATTTGGCTGATTACTAAACGGAAAAGTGCTGAAAAATACCTCGAACGATTTCGGTGGTTTCGGTGGATAGAGCCTTACGTAGATGTGATTGCGCAGTACAATTTAACCGAAATTCAGCGAGCTTTTCGCTGGGCCGTATTGCGTTATGGCGTTTTTACGGTACAATTTGGCCTGTTGCTCCTGATTTTTGACGTGTCTTTGCCCGTTGCAGCCGCGATTTCGAGTATTTTTCTGGTATTTTTTGCCAAAACACTCATTCCTGCCCTCAATTTCTTGGGCGATTTAGGGATTAGAGAAGCTTCTTCTTTATATTTTTTTAGTTTTTATACAGTCGAACCTGCCCGCATTGTAGCCGTTACCCTCACACTTTGGTGCATCAATATTCTGCTCCCCGTACTGATTGGGGTGTTTTGGGTGATGAAGATGCGATGGTGGCGGTAAATTGTTACTCAAAAATCTTCAATAAATGGGTTACCGTCTTGTCGGATAGATGAAATAATAGATTGGGAAAAATACCGAGGAAGAGTGTTAGCAAAGCCAAAGGTACCAACATCCATTTTTCACGAGCGTCTAAATCAGAAAGTAATGAGAGTTCGGTTGTGTTTTTTGCCCAAAGTTTGCCAAAAAACATCCGTTGAAGTGTCCACAAAAAGTAAGCAGCGGCCAGTATAATTCCCAGCGTACCGAGTGCCGCCAGCCAATTGGGCAGGACTTGGGATTGAAAACCACCCATGAGCGTAAACAATTCACCCACAAAACCCGAAAAGCCAGGTAATCCGAGTGAGGCAAAGAATGCAATGCCTGTAATTACCGTAAAAGCGGGCATCGGCCCTATCAGACCACGGTAACTATCAATGAGGCGGTTGTGGGTGCGGTCGTACAGTACACCCACCACCAAAAACAACATCGCAGAAAGGACACCGTGGCTCACCATTTGGTAAACTGCTCCATTGACTCCTTCGGCGGTCAGTGAGGCGATTCCCAATACCACAAAACCCATGTGTGAGACGGAGGAGTAGGCAATCATTTTCTTTAAATCATTTTGGGCCAGTGCGTTGAATCCTCCGTAAATGATAGAGATTACGCCCAGCAAAGCCAACGTAAAGGCATATTCGTTGGCCGCATCGGGAAAAATAGGATAGGCGATTCGGAGCAGGCCGTAGCCTCCAATCTTTAATAATATTCCTGCTAATACCACCGAAACGGGCGTCGGAGCTTCAACGTGGGCATCGGGAAGCCACGTATGCAAGGGTACAATGGGAAGTTTAATGGCAAAACCGATAAACAGCAGCCAAAACGCTAACATTCGAGAAGGAATACCCCAAATATCTACTTCACCTGTTAGTGATAAAATGCTGTTAGATAGATAGTTGTGCCCATCGGTCATGTATCGCAAGTCGAAAGTATGTACCAACGTTTTGGTCAATTCTGATTCATAAGGGTCAATGACAGACAAGTAGAGCCCAATCATTACAATCAGAATCAGGATGGAACCGACGAGCGTATAAAGGAAAAACTTAATGGAAGCGTATTCGCGGCGCGGCCCTCCCCACAAACCAATCAGGAAGTACATAGGAAGGAGCATGAACTCAAAAAATAAAAAAAACAAGAAAAAATCCAGAGCTACAAAACAACCCGTAATACTCGTGGTAAGTAAGAGATATAGCGAAAAATAGGCTTTTTCTCGTTTGTCAATTGTCCAAGAAGATACTGCGCCAATGAGCATCACGATGGAGGTAAGCAACACCAAAGGTAAGCTCAGACCATCTATTCCTACCAGATAATCAATCGAAACGGTTCCCAAGTTTCCCAACGAAAGCGTAATCCAATCGGTTTTTTCTAATAATTGATACTGAGCGTTATTGGGCTGAAAATAAGCATATATGACCCCTGATAGTATTACCTG
>JBGAUP010000277.1:0-7753 GCA_044228585.1 Runella sp.
TGATGGAGTTTTTTGACTATTATCTCAAAGGCAAACCAGCTCCCGAATGGTGGTCGAAGGGAATACCTCGTCTCGATTTAGAACAACACCTCGAAAAACGGATTTTTGAAAATTAAGAAGGGTTGAGGAGTGGCACGGAAGTCTTATCCGTGCCACTTTTGCTTTATGACCTACCTCAGTTTTTTCCATTTACTCAGGTAGTAGATTTGGGCGATTTTTAACCCCTCCACTATGAATACCGCTCAAATCCTAAAGTCATCGCAAATAGACGGGGTGCCATTGCACCAAGTAAGGTTGGTTTCCTTGGACGAACACAAAGACCACCGAGGCACTTTTACGGAAATATTTCAAGATTATTGGGGAAGTGTTCTCAAGCCCGTTCAATGGAGTGCGGTCAAGTCTGATGCCCACGTTTTTAGAGGAATGCACTTTCACATACGTCACGATGAGTATTTTTGCTTGATTGAGGGGCATTGCTTGGTAGGATTAAGAGATTTACGGCCCGATTCGCCCACCCAACACCAATCAGCCTTATTTGAACTTTTTGGCGAAGACCCCGCAGCCCTCATTTTTCCAGTCGGAATGTTGCATGGATGGTACTTTTATACGCCTTCTATTCACATACAGTCTGTATCTGAGGCTTATCCCGACTATGGCGCTGATGATAACTGGCGATGCCACTGGGCCGATCCTGAATTGGAGCTAAATTGGGGAATCGAAAACCCCATTGTGAGCGAATTGGCCGCCAATGCCCCGTCGTTGAATGGTCTAATCAGTGCTTTAAAGATGAAAGGCTATATGTGATAAGTTAGCGTTTATGGTCTAAAAATAAGCCGTCTTTGGCGGCGAATTCAGGGTCAGACCTACGGTCAGACCAATTTAACCATTGTAAATTTGAATTCTCTCTCCAATGAAGAATTTTTGAGGACAAACAGTAGCTTAAAAACGAGTTTGCTTTTTTATGTTAATAAGAGAGAGTCAACAAACTTGTTTTTAGAAATCTGATTATGGCTTATTTCAACATTGATTCCATCAAAGATCGCACCTTTGATGCCATCGTAGTAGGTTCGGGTATAAGTGGAGGTTGGGCGGCCAAAGAACTCTGCGATAAGGGTTTGAAAACGCTCGTTTTGGAGCGCGGGCGCGACGTAAAACACGTGACGGATTACCCTACTACGATGATGAACCCGTGGGAGTTTCCCCATTTGGGTCAACTCCCGAAAGAAATCAAAGATGCCAACCCGATTGCAAGCCGCTGCTACGCTTTCAAGGAGGATTCTGCCCATTTTTTTGTAAAAGACAACGAGCATCCTTACGTGCAAGACAAACCTTTTGACTGGATTCGGGGCTATCACGTGGGCGGAAAATCGCTGATGTGGGCACGCGGAACGCAGCGTTGGTCGAAGTACGATTTTGAAGGTCCCGCCCGCGATGGATTCGCCGTAGAATGGCCCATTACGTACAATGAACTCGCCCCGTGGTACAGCCACGTAGAGACTTTTGCGGGGATTTCGGGAAACAAAGACGGCCTGGCCCAATTGCCCGACGGGGTGTTTTTGCCGCCGTTTGAGCAGTCATGCGTTGAAAAGCATTTTAGCCAACAAATGGCGCAGCACTACAAAGGCGCTCGCCCCGTGATTGTAAGTCGCTGTGCGCATCTAACCAAACCCAAACCTATTCATTATCAACAAGGCAGAGCACAGTGTCAGCAGCGCGACTTGTGCGTGCGCGGCTGTCCTTACGGTGGGTATTTTAGTAGCAATGCTTCTACCCTACCCTGGGCAGCTAAAACAGGAAATATGACCCTACGCCCCAATTCGGTGGTCCATTCGGTGATTTATGATGAGAAACTTGGGAAAGCAACGGGGGTACGCGTCATTGACGCCAACACCAAAGAGGCCATTGACTACTACGCCAAAATCATTTTTCTAAACGCCTCGGCACTCAATACCAACTTGATTTTGTTGAATTCCAAATCCAATCGTTTCCCCAATGGATTGAGCAATGATAATGGACTATTGGGCAAATACGTGGCCTTCCACAACTTCCGTACTACCATTTCGGGCGATTATGAGGGGCTTCTGGATACAACCACCGAAGGAAAACGACCCAGTAGTAGCTATATTCCGCGCTTTAGGAATATGTTTCAACAAGACAAAGTAGATTTCTTGCGGGGCTATGCTGCTGGATTTTCGGGCAACCGAATCACTTATCCCGATACTTCGGGCATGGGCGAAACATTAAAGGAAAATTTGGCCAAAACCAAGTACGGAAATTGGCGTGTGAGTTCGTGGATGATGGGCGAGACGATTCCCAAGGAAAGCAATTTTGTGACACTTGACAGTAAGCTGACAGACGCCTGGGGCATTCCACTATTGAAAGTGTCGGTCGCTTACGATGATAATGACAACAAAATGGTCGCTGATTTTCACGAACAAATGACCGAAATGTTGACCAAAGCAGGCTTTACCAACATCAAGACCAACGACGTTCCCGACAAAGCCCCAGGGCTGGACATTCACGAAATGGGTGGCGTGCGCATGGGAAAAGACCCAAAAACGTCGCAACTCAACAAGTGGAATCAACTTCACCACTGCAAAAACGTCTTTGTCACCGACGGTGCTTGCATGACTTCCACTTCTACGCAAAACCCTTCTCTAACGTTTATGGCCATCACGGCCAGAGCCGCAGATTATGCCGTGAAACAGTTGAAAGCGAAGAGTTTGTAAGCCCCTTTCACCCAACGGGGAACTTGTGTTCCAATCGTCGGTCGGTTTTTAAGGCAAAGAGCAATCCGACTGACGATTTTTTAGCTGCAGTTGGGTGAAGTTTTAAAACAAAAGATGGCTTTAACAAAAATGTATCCGCCAGATTTATCGCCCCAAGCTTTAAAAATCGTTATGTTATCAGGCATTGCCCGATTCTGAACGGCTTTCCTACGAGTTATTGAATTGGGACAACTACCTCATCCTAAAAGACTTGTTTGAAAAGGACCCAAGTCCGTTTATTACTGCTGATTTTTGTGAGAAATCTCGATTAGACCTCTATGCCGCCTTTCAATTAGCCTTAGGCCGTTACACCGGAAAGCACGGGTCTTGCGATTGGCTTTTGAGATTGAAAGACGGTAAGTGCATCGGAGTCTTGCATTTATACGATGTAAGTTTTGAACTCATGAACTGCAAACGATTTCCGTGTAGTTGCGGATACGCCATTGCCGCGCCTTTTCGCCGCCAAGGTTATGCCCTGGAAGCCTTACAACATCTCCTTTTTTATCTTCCACTGCATTTTAAACTTTACGAAGTTCAGGCCGAACCCTTGCGCACCAATGAAGCCTCCATTGGCCTGCTCACGAAAGCAGGTTTTACCCACAAAAAATACTTTAAGAACGAGTGGGGCGATGCCGTTTTGATGTATAAAAAATTGGTGGATACCATCCCCCCCTTGACTTGGCAAGAGATTGATTCATGAAGCGATCCACAGCTTACCCTTCTACCGCGATAATCTTCTCCTCTGCCAACCCGTAGAGTACACATACGATAAAAGAAAGACACAATTGCCGAACAATTTCGTCATATTAACAGTAATTCAAAATTAAGTTTTCTTTTAAAATAAAGCCATTATACCATTAATTTATGTCCTATTTCAACATAGATTCCATCAAAGACCAAACATTTGACGCCATCGTCGTAGGGACAGGCATAAGCGGAGGATGGGCAGCTAAAGAATTAACTCAGAAGGGATTACGCACACTCGTTTTGGAACGTGGACGCGACGTAAAACACGTGACTGACTACCCAACGGCCATGAAAAACCCGTGGGAGTTTCCGCATTTGGGGGAAGTTCCGTTGGAATTAAAACAAAAAAGCCCCGCTTCAAGCGGGCATTATATTTTCAAAGAGCCTACGCTGCACTTTGTCGTCAAAGATTACGAACACCCGTTTGTGCAGGAAAAACCCTTTTCGTGGATGCGTGGCTATCAAGTGGGCGGTCGCTCGCTGCTGTGGGCGCGTCAAACCCAACGCTGGTCGGATTTTGATTTTGAAGGCCCCGCCCGCGACGGTTTTGCGGTAGACTGGCCCATTCGTTACAAAGATATTGCGCCTTGGTACAGCTACGTCGAAAAATTTGCGGGGATTTCTGGAAACAAAGATGGGCTACCCAGTTTACCCGACGGGGAGTTTTTGCCACCCCACGAAATGAGTTGTGTCGAAAAACACTTCAGCCAGCAGGTAGCTAAGAATTACAAAGACCGGCACATCATCATTGGGCGTACCGCCAATCTCACCGACCCAAAACCAATTCATTACCAACAGGGACGTGCCAAGTGCCAAAATCGGACGCTTTGTGAGCGCGGGTGCCCGTACGGTGGGTATTTTAGCACCAATGCGTCAACTTTGCCCTGGGCCGAAAAAACGGGCAAAATGACCCTAAAAACGCATTCCGTAGTACATTCGATTATTTATGATGAGCAAAAACAACGGGCAACGGGGGTGCGGGTGATAGACGCGAACACAAAGGAGATGACGGAATATTACGCCAAAATCATTTTCTTAAATGCCTCAGCACTCAATTCCAATTTGATTTTGCTTAATTCTACCTCGAATCGTTTTCCAAACGGTTTCGGCAACGACAGCGGTGTATTAGGCAAATACATCGGCTTTCACAATTACCGTGGGCGCGTCTCTGCCGACTACGACGGTTTCCGTGATACCACTACTGAAGGCAAACGACCCAATGGTGCGTATCTGCCTCGTTTTAGAAATCTTGCCAAGCAAGAAACCGACTTTTTGCGCGGCTATGCCGCTTCGATTGGCTCATCAAAACTGAGTAATCCTACCGAGAATTTAATGGGAGAAAGCCTGAAAGAGCAATTGGCCAAACCTTCAACGGAAGGCTGGAACATTGGGGCCAATATGATGGGCGAAGTATTGACCAAAGAAAGCAATCACGTGCGCCTCGACCCAAATCTCAAAGACGATTGGGGGATTCCGCAACTGCGTATGTCGGTGGATTTTGATGACAATGACATGAAAATGGTGAAGGATTTTTACGAACAATTCACCGAAATGTTCACCAAAGCAGGTTTTATTAACATCAAAACCGCTGATACCAAACGGGTACCTGGCAACGAAAACCACGAAATGGGCGGCATTCGGATGGGCAAAGACCCCAAAACGTCAATGCTCAACAAGTGGAACCAAATGCACGCCTGCAAAAATGTATTCGTGACCGACGGCGGCTGCATGACTTCTACCGCCACCCAAAACCCGTCGCTGACGTACATGGCACTGACTGCGCGCGCCGTGGACTATGCCGTGAAGGAAATGCGGAAGGGAAATATATAAATGCGTTATAAACGCACCATTCGCTCGTTCGCGTTATAAACGCAAACGAGCAGGATATCATTCGACGCAAGTTTTTTTCTTCAAAATTATGGCCATATCGGTTCTGAAGTTCGGTTGCCACCGAAGCTACGATAAATCAGAATTGATAAATGCTGTAAATTGTTCTTCGGTGGGTAATTCTACGAGGTATTTGCTCACAAAAAGGTTTTTGTCCATTCCTGCGAGGGCATAATCCACGAGTTTTTTACCTTTTTGGGTACATAACAAAATGCCGATTGTCGGGTTATCGTCCTCTCTTTTTACTTCTGCGTTGAAATAAGCGACGTAGGTATTGAGTTGTGAAGCATATTCGGCTTTGAAAACATCGGCTTTGAGTTCGAGCAAAACGTGGCATTTCAAAATTCTATGATAGAATACCAAATCAATAAAATAGTATTCTTCATCAATCAGAATTCGTTTTTGGCGAGCTTCAAGGCAAAATCCATGACCTAATTCAAGGATAAATTCTTGTAAGTGTTCGACAAGTGCCGATTCCAAGTCATTTTCTAAAATGGCTTCGTGAGACTTTAAGCCAAGAAACTCAAACACAAAAGGGGATTTAATCAGCTCGTTTTGATTGTTGAGTTCGGCCTTTTCATTGGTAATTTCACGGAGTTTTTCGGGATTTAGGCTCATGCCGCTTCGCTCGAAATAGAGTGAAGCAATTTGGCGTTTGAGTTCACTCACACTCCAAGTTCCTTTGATGGCTTGGACTTCGTAGAAGGTGCGTTGAAGTGGGTTTTCTATGGAAAGTAACTGCTCAATATGGGTATATGAAAGTTTCGAGAGTAGTTTTTCTGCTGGTACAACGGGCATATTTTCCAATAGTGGGGTTGGCAACCCCACTATTGGAAGGCTCAATATAGAAGTAGTAAGCGTGTTAAAAAGTGTGGTACTTTTAAGAAAATGTGCTACCTGCGGATAGTATATGTAAAATGTGCGAAAACGAAACAAAGACCTGCGGTCTATGCCCTTAATGTGTTTTAATTTTTGAGATAGGGCATCTATTAAGCCCTCCCCATATTTGGCTCTATCCTCACCATACTGTTCGTATTCAACGATATAAAAACCAATCAGCCAGTTTCTGATGGTGAGGTGCATATTCACGGCCTTCACTGCACTTTGTTGGAGCGAAGTGTGGGTTTCGAGAATGGTATTTGTCAATAAATCAAAGTTCATACTTGTATCTGTTTCAGTGTTTTACCCACGCTCCCCGCAATGGGATTGTCCACCACCGCAATCGAATCGTCGAACCGCTCCGCCTCCGTAAGCCCATACAACGCATACACCAACGCATCTACTTCGGCCTCCAAAGCCTCGGTGTTGTGGTCTGCTTTTTTAGGTTCAAGTACTTGATTGACAAGTGGTTATTTGTCAATACTTTGCAATTATTTTTTTAAATTCAGCTATTTTGAGTCTTTCAACGGAGGGAAAAGAGTCTTTTTTTCAGAATATTGAAGTGTTTGTCTTCTGAGACAATGTAGTGCGCATTTGAGGCAACAGCACAATCAGAGGAATTTGCGGATGCATGCTGCGATTGTCGTCTGGGTCTTGGATGATGGCATTCCATTCGTAGTAGCGGATTATTTGTACGGTATTAGGACTCAACATGATATGTGCCAGAGTATTTTCGGCATCGGCAACCGAGTAAAACCGCTCAATGATTTCGGCGTATTCGTCCAAAATTTCCGTACTGATACAGAGTTCGTATTTGCCTTCTACAAAGGCTTTCCAAACCCAATGATAGGGCGACTTTTGTGAAATACTGGCTATCAGCACATTGGTATCCAAAACGATTCGTAACATTTTAGCGAGTTTTACGGGTATGCCCTTTTAGCATTTGCTCAAAGTCTTGATGGGTATAGCCCTTTTCAGCAACGGTTTTGTCTAATTGGCGTTGCATTTTTCGGTGGTTGAAATCAAGCAACAAGGCACGAAGTTCGGCCAAATCGTTTTCGTTATATTGTTCTTTTACCAAGTTCAAAACCATCAGTTGGGCTTGACTCATGGGCATTTTAAGTGTATTTTCCATTGTTTTACTATTTTTTTACAAATATATCATTTTTACCCTCGCCCCTCCACCACCGCGATTTCCGCCTCCGTAAGCCCGTACAACGCATACACCAACGCATCTACTTCGGCCTCCAAAGCCTCGGTGTTGTGGTCTGCTTTTTTAGGTTCAAGTACTTGATTGACAAGTGGTTATTTGTCAATACTTTGCAATTATTTTTTTAAATTCAGCTATTTTGAGTCTTTCAACGGAGGGAAAAGGAATCTTTTTCAGAATATTGAAGTGTTTGTCTTCTGAGACAATGTAGTGCGCATTTGAGGCAACAGCACAATCGAAGAACTTATTATCGTCTGGGTCT
>JBGAUP010000278.1:0-7564 GCA_044228585.1 Runella sp.
ATTCTGGCAGGCCCCGACGATGGTTACCAAGCTGAAACCGAGCAGTTTATTATCCAACATCAACTGCAAAACAAGATGATGATGGTAGGGATGTTGACAGGCGAGCTAAAAAAGGCGGCCTTGGCCGACGCCACTATTTTCGCGCTTCCCTCCTATTCAGAAGGTTTTTCGATTGCGGCTTTGGAAGCCATGACCGCAGGCGTGCCTGCCTTGGTGTCTGACCGCATCGGGTTTGACGGAACGGTGGCTCAATACAAGGCCGCTCATGAAGCCCCGCTTACAGTAGAAGGGGTGTATGGCGGGCTGAAGCAACTGCTTCAAAACCCTGAATATAGCCAACAACTGGCGCAAAATGCCCAAAAAATGGTGAGAGAGCTATACGACATCAATATCGTAGCAGCCAATTTGGCCAAGGAGTTTGAAAAAATAAGCCAAGTATAGAGGGTTTACTCATGCAAAATACCCTCTAACTGTAACTCTGGAATCGCCACTAAGTTCGATTCGACAATACTCTCAGGAACGAAGATAAATTTTTTATCAAAAACCTGATTTCCAGAAAAATAGCTCACCCAATACTCGTTGTTTAAATGAAACACGTCAGGCATAATGGGCTCTACTATGACTGATTGCCCAGCAGCGATTTGGGCGAAATAATGACGTAGTGTGGATGTTCGCTGTTGTTCGTCTTTTTTCTTGGCATCGTCGCCTGAATAGCCCTTAGAGGTTACAAATACATTCGTAATGTCAGTATCGTTTCGATTAATCAAATAAACATGCCACTCAGGCTGATTTATTTCGTTGATGCGACGGGCTATTGTTACGTAAATGCCAGTAACGGGCGTAAAAGCAATATCTTTCTTCATAAATGAGGAATCTTAAACCTCAAAATTAACAGTTTTTAACCAAAGGCTTCCTTTCAAATCCGAATTACTTGCATTTTTTGGAAACCTGTCTTTGGATATATTACTGACTTCGCAGGTGGCAGCACTATTCACAAATGTTGAGCAATAGGGCTATTTTTTGGAATGTGCTCATGGGATAGATTGGTTACAGTTTGACAAACTCCACGCGGCGATTATTGGCCTTCCCCTCAGCAGTTGTGTTGGGGGCTACGGGCTGCGCCTCACCTTTGCCGTCGGTTTCCATACGCGATGCCTCAATGCCAAACTCGCTTTGAAGGGCATTTTTCACCGATGCTGCTCGGCGTTTCGACAGGTCTAAGTTTTTGGCATCTTCTCCGTCAGAATCAGTATGCCCAATGATGCGGACTTTGACCGTGGCATTTTCTTTCAACACTGTTCCCAATTCTTTTAAAACACCGTACGATTCGGGCTTGATTTTATCCGAATTGACGTCAAACAATATCCCTGTCGTGCTAAACTTACCTTCGGTGATGAGCTTGGAACGGGTATCGGGCGCACCTACTGCCACGCGTAGGTTGCTTAAATAAACCGTACCTTCAAAAATGCTGGTCGCAAAAAGCATTGAGTACTTGAGGGAAGCGTCAAAGGCTTTGGGTAAGTCCCAAATCTTGGTTTCGTTTACGTAAATGCGCAAGCGGGTTTTCTGTTTCCAAATAGACACGCGGTTGGTCACGTTACTGTTCCAAGTCAACCGATTGGTATTTTCTACGACTTTCTCACTGTTTTTGTCGAATACCCAAACACTGCTGCTGCTGCTTTCCCCATCGGCCGTAGGGTGAATATCAATCCCTGCTTGGGCCGATGAGTTAAAGTTTTGATCGAAGGTCAATTTCCGTTCATTTAATACGGGGAAGAAAACTTTCAGGCCCGACATATTCACGCTCAAGTCTTCGGAAGCCAGCATGTCAAACTCCATTGTGAAGTTCTCGGGGAGTTCTTTGACAAATTCAGGATAGTAAACGCCATTTTTGGCAAACTGCAAAAATTTCGTCCCTTCCATCGTTACAACTTCTCCGCTGGCATTGGTATTCCATTTGGCAGGAAAATCGCCCACGGCATCTTGAGAAAAATCTTCGGTAGCTACTATTTTTTCGCCTGGTATAAAATCAAACTTAGAGTAGGCTTTCATCGCCTTGGGTTCGTCTTTGGCAGAAGTCGCCCCCCCTTGCAAATTTGCTTTTGGAGAACTCGTTTTGTTCGATGTCGTTTCATTTGCTTGCGCTTCATTACCATCTTCTTGCTGCTGGTCTTCGTTGCCTTGTGACGTCTTCCCTTTAGTTTTTTGTTCCTTCTCTCCCTTATTTTGTTTTTTAAAGATATTTCCAATCCCCTCTTCTACCTTATCAAGACCTTTATTAATGCCTTGGTCTATTCGACTGTTTACTCGTCCTTCTACACTCCGTTCAGCTGTCTTTTTGGGATCTTCCACCCGAATTTGCGCCGTGGCTGAAACCGTCAACATCATTCCCAAAAAACTGCTTAGACCAATTTCGCGAACCTTGAAAGCTACGTTGATTACCATAGTGTGTATGTGTTTGAATAGAAATTTGATGCTTCAAAAATGACTATTCTCATTTATACCCTTTTTCTTCATTTCATACATGAGTGTTTTCGCTCAACAAAACCGCCATTTCAATCAATAATTTCCGTTTTCAACGCCCATTGATTCAGACTGAGGCTTAATCAATTCAAAACCTACCTACATAGAGTGATAAAAGGAGATTGGAGAAAATTTGCCTTTCTTTGAGGGTATCAATTGATTCGCTTCGTCACTATGTATCGTCGGTTGCTATTTTGGGGGTTATTTGTCATGGGTTTGCCACTTTGGGGCAAATCCGACACCCTCTATTTTAGCCGATTTGCTGAACGTTCGATGTTGTATGATGTGGCTTATTTCACAACCAGTTCACTCCAAAGCAACGAAGATTCGCTGCAAGCCCTTCTTCAATCGCCCGAGCGGTTGCAATGCCTCACTCCTAAAACTCCGACGTTTGCCCAGCGCTCGCATTGGTTACGTTTTTACTTATCCAATGATACCGACACTCCCCAAACTGTGTATGTATATCTGAGTAATGCCAACCAACACGTGACTTTGTTTTATACCTCAAATGGCCAATGGAATTCGACTACGGGCGGCACCATGATACCCACCTCAGGCTGGGCGGTTCCTTATTCAGACAGTTATATAAGGCTCAACATTGCAGCCAACAGCACCTTATTAATTGTAGGACGTATTTCTCACGCAACGGGAGTGCTGCCATTTTGGACTCATTTTATAAACCCTAAACCATCGTGGGGACTTCAATTACAAAAGGCTGAATACCACGCTGACCGCATTCTTGAAGAACACCGCCGCAATATGCCTGAGTTTCAGTACCGAAGCTGGATTCAGGGAGCGCTGGCTTTGGTAACGCTGTTTTTGGGCGTACTTTATTTTCAATATCGCCATCGCATCTACGCCTATTATGGTGCTTACGTCTTGTGCAGTTTTATTTTTTCGCTGCTAAAAACCCGCGCTTATACTCCTCTGGGTCAGGCGCTTAGCGAGTGGCCGTTGCTCAAAACCCACTTAATGGAATCATTGCTGTGGTGGGGAATTGGGGCATACCTCTTTTTTATGACAGAACTGCTTGATTTGTCCAAAAACCACCCGAACATGAAAAAGTGGTTTTTGCGACTGGCTTTTGTCTTGATGGGATACGGAGGGTTATATTTGATGGTGATGTTGCTTACCAACGACCTTGGTTTTCAGCAATTTTCGTTTTGGGGCGGGCGCTTTGTGGCTTTTCCTATTTATATCCTTACCCTTTTTTGGATTCGCCGAAGTGTTCGCTCACCCATGGTTCCGTACGTGATTTGGGCCAATGTCGTTTTGGGATTTTTTGGTTTATTAGCGTGGTTGCGGGCGGGGCGCGTTATTTTGGAAGGGGTCAAACTGCCCGCCAACGTCGATGATTTGTTGACGCTTTCATTTGCCGTCGTTATGGAAATCTTGGTACTTTCGTTGGCCATCGCGCATCGTTTTCGATTAAACGAAAAAGAAAAAACTGAAAGCCAACGCGCTTATTTCCAAGAACTTCAAAACAAATCTGCTAACGAAAAGCGCATTGCCGAAACCGAAATGTTGGCTTTGCGCTCACAAATGAATCCGCATTTTTTGTTCAATAGCCTCAATTCTCTTGAGTACCTGATTGTGGCCAACGACGAACAAAAAGCCACCCAATACCTTTCTAAATTTTCCAAATTGCTTCGGATGATTTTGTCGCACTCACGCGAGGAAGCCATTTCGCTCGAAGAAGAACTAACGGCCCTTAATTATTACTTGGAAATAGAAGCAACCCGTTTGGGGGAAGATTTTACGTATCGTTTGGAAGTTGCCTCCAGTATTGATACTGCCTCGGTGATGATTCCACCGTTGTTGTTACAGCCGTTTGTTGAAAACGCCATTTGGCACGGGCTCATGCCCAGCGACGACCCCGAAAAAAAGTTAGCGATTCGGATTACCCAAAAAAGTGAACAACTCCTTGAGTTTGAAATTGAAGATAATGGCATTGGACTAAAAAAAGCCACTGAAATCCGAAACCGTTCTACAATGCGCCGTAAGTCGCACGGAATGGAGATCACCCAACGTCGCATTGAGCTATTTAACCGAAATTACCCCAATCAACTCGCCATCGAAGTGCTTGATTTAAAGAAAGATACACACACAGGAACGATGGTCAAAATTGGGTATATTTTATAATTAATGTCAACCATGATACGCGCCATTCTTATTGACGATGAAAAACCCGCAACGGAATTGTTGGAGCTAAAGCTCAAACGGCTCAACATGGGCGTGCAAGTCATCGCCAAATTTAACCAGCCCGAAGCCGCCGTGGAGTTTATTCGGATGACACCATTTGACGTGCTTTTTCTCGACATAGAAATGCCACGCCTCAACGGTTTTGACTTGTTGGCTCAATTTGCCGATTTTCATTTCGATGTCATCTTTACCACCGCTTACGACCAATACGCCATTCGGGCTTTTCGGGTCAGTGCGTTGAGTTACTTGTTAAAACCCATTGAAGAACACGACTTGCGTGAAGCCTTGGGGCGCTGGCAACAAAAACGCATCAAGCAACTCCAACTACCTCAAATACAGCTTTTTCACGAACATTCAGCACCCAAACAAGCACCGCAAAAAATAGCCCTTCCAACCCACGAAGGCCACGAAATCATTGAAATTGCCAACATTGTTCGCTGTATGGCCGACGCAAGTTACACCCACTTCTACATAAATGATGGCCAAAAAGTGATGATTTGTCGGACGTTGAAAGAGGTTGAGCAAGCCTTGGAAGCGCATAATTTTGTTCGCGTACATCAGTCGCATCTCATTAATCCTCAGTTTTTAAAGAAAATTGTCAAACAAGAAGGCGGCTATTTACTCATGACCGATGGCTCGCAAGTACCCGTAACCAAACAAAAGCGAGATTGGCTCGTGGAGCAGTTTCATAGCTTGAGCCGTGGTTAAGCCTGATTTCGTTCGATGTATTTTGAAGCAAAGGCACTTTTGAGGCACTAAAAGCCTCATTTTAAACTTTTAAGGTTTCAATGTAGCCGCAACAGAAACGTTTTTTTAATACTAATACCGTATTTCAGAAGGGTTTTGTAACTTTGCACCTTAGAAACACGTCTATGACCGAACAAATTCTGATTCTCGATTTCGGTTCGCAATTTACCCAACTTATCGCTCGACGCGTCCGCGAACTGAACATTTACTGCGAAATCCACCCCTTCAATAAAATTCCCGAAATCACGCCTGATATTAAGGGGGTTATCCTTTCGGGGAGTCCTTATTCTGTGCGCGATGAAGAATCACCACGCGTTGATTTTGGTTTATTTCGAGGCAAAGTGCCTTTGTTGGGGGTTTGCTACGGAGCACAATTGCTTGCCCATACGTTGGGAGGAGAAGTAAAAGCCTCCAAACACCGAGAATATGGAAGAGCTATGTTGACGCACCAGTCGCACTCGCCATTGCTCGACTCTATTTCGCCCATTTCGCAAGTGTGGATGTCGCACGGAGATACGATTGTTTCGGTGCCTGAGTCGTTCCAAATCATCGGCGAAACTGACTCGGTCAAAGTAGCCGCTTTCCATATCGAAGGAGAACCCACCTACGGGATTCAGTTTCACCCCGAAGTGACTCATTCGGTTGAGGGTAAAAGTATCCTGAAAAACTTTGTGGTGGATATTTGTGGATGTTCGCAAAACTGGACTTCGGAGTCGTTTGTAGAAAGTACCATCACCGACCTCAAGGCCAAACTCGCTGACGATAAAGTTGTGATGGCGCTATCGGGCGGGGTGGACTCTACCGTAGCCGCCTCGTTGGTACACCATGCCATTGGCAAAAATCTCTACTGTATTTTTGTTGACAACGGTCTGCTGCGCAAAGATGAGTACGAAAGTGTGCTCCATTCTTATCAAGATATGGGGTTGAATATCAAAGGGGTAGATGCCAAAGCGCATTTCTATCATGTCTTAGCAGGCTTGACCGACCCAGAAGCCAAACGTAAAGCGATTGGAAAGGCATTCATAGATATTTTTGACCAAGAAGCGCACTTAATTGAAGACGTAAAATGGCTTGGCCAAGGCACTATTTATCCTGATGTGATTGAATCGGTATCGGTAAAAGGCCCCTCGGCGACCATCAAATCGCACCACAACGTGGGTGGTTTGCCCGATTTTATGAAACTCAAAATCGTCGAACCTCTCAATACCCTCTTCAAAGACGAAGTTCGTGCGGTTGGGCGTACGTTGGGAGTTTCTGACAACATTCTCAAGCGTCATCCGTTCCCAGGGCCCGGGCTGGCCATTCGGATTTTAGGAGACATTACCCCCGAAAAAGTAGCGATTTTGCAAGAAGTAGATGCCATTTTTATCAATGGTCTCAAAAATCGTGGTCTGTATGACCAGGTGTGGCAAGCGGGTGCCATGCTTCTACCCGTACAAAGTGTGGGTGTGATGGGGGATGAGCGTACTTATGAACGTGTGGTGGCACTTAGAGCCGTAACCTCGGTAGATGGCATGACTGCCGACTGGGCGCACTTGCCTTACGATTTCTTGGCCGATGTATCTAACGAAATCATCAACCGCGTCAAAGGGGTCAATCGGGTTGTTTATGATATTTCATCTAAACCCCCCGCCACGATTGAATGGGAATAAGGCGCAAATGCGCTGGTTAATTGTTAACCGTTAACTGTTAATTGTTAATTGTTTCTACGTTAATTACCATCATTCAATTTGCGAATGGTTACTAACGAAGAGCGTTAACAATTAACTTCCTTCAAAGGATGCTAAGTTTTTTCAGAGTCAATGCCCCTTATCAAATTCTGAGTTTCATCGTGGTAGCGGTGATTTTTCAGATACCACTCTATATCAGCCCTCCTGACTTGCTTATTCCTGAACTCCAATGGATGCTGGTAGGCGAAAAAATGGGACAAGGATTTATGCTTTACCGCGACGTATGGGACAACCTAAGCCCACTGTCGGCGGCGGTTTATTGGGGTATGGACGAACTTTTTGGGCGTTCGCCGCTCGCCCACCGTACCTTAGCCAACGTTATTATTATCTTACAAGCTATCTATTTCAACTATATCTCCAGT
>JBGAUP010000279.1:0-7530 GCA_044228585.1 Runella sp.
ATTTCGCTGCGTACTTGCCCCAGAAAATGGTAGGGGTATTGTGCGTGTTTACGAGGTTGGGTAAAGGGGCGCAGGGTGGGAAACTCTTCAATCAGCAGGCGATAGGCACGGCGGCTGAGGTTGAGTTGAACGGTGAGGGCTTCGCCCGAAAAACCAAAGGCATCGGTGGTGGTTCCGTCGGAGGGTAAGGCAAAGGTGATGGGTGTATCAAGTACTTCAACTTGCTCAATGCGTTGAATTTTGAAGGTTCTAATACTTTGACTACTGAGTTCAAAAGTCTCAATTTGGGCGTAGTTATCCGAAAAACTGAGGGGTTCTACCAAGCGGTCGGATACTTTGTCGGAGTTGGTGGAATGATACTGAATGAGGCGTACTTGCTTGCGTTGGGCGATGGCCTCAGCCAACTGTTGCACCAAGCGGGCGCGGTGGATGTCGAGCAGGTCTTCGACGAGTGGGGTGAGTTCAGAGGTAAGATAGACTTTCTTTTTGATGCTTTCGAGCAGGGGGTGGCTTTCGGGCAAGGCCGCAAGGAGTTGACGCACCAATTGGGATTCTTCGGCGGTAAAGTGGTTGGGTTGGCGCGGGTCGGCCTCGGCAATAAAATAGCGGTTTTCAAAATCGCTATCAACGGCATAGCCCAAGGTGTCGAGCAGTTGGATATAGCGATACACACTGCGTTTGTCCACACCCAGCCAATCGGCCAATTGTGTCACGCCTTTGTGGGGAGGTGTAGCTAAATAGCGAATCAGACGAAAGATACGCAAAACGGTTTTTTGGGGTGGTTCGGAGGTAAGTTTTTCGGCCATTGGTCACTGTTGTTATGTACACAATGTTAGGCGAAAATTGAGAATAAAAAAAGTGGGTGGTGTTATTGCAACGTGGCTTTTTAAGTATGATTCCTTGACTGACAATCATCCCCGCCTCGACCGCGACCTATCGTCACCCAAAGGCACAAAGTTGAACAACTGACGGCAGCGGTCGGCGATGCGGGAGCCGTAATGGGTTTCGAGTTCGGAAGGAAGGAGGTTAGAGGTTACATGGGTTAATTGGCCTTGAGCGAGGTAGGCTTCGTAGCGTTGCGCCAAAATTGCCCCCATCACTGCCTCTTCCGTATGGTAGATTTTTGTCGTCTTGGGTTCTTCTCCCAAATCGTCGAAGCAAACTATCCCCCCCTGGTACTTTTCAATTCCTGCAAACGATTTGGCTTTTTCTACTTCCAGTACAATCTGACGCGTGGGCGTGATGTTAAACACGGGCAGCGGTACGGCCTGGCAGAACAACCGAAACGCCTGAAAGAGGAACGTCTTGCCCACGCCTACGGGGCCGTAGAGGTAGATTCCTTTGTGGAGTGAAAAAGCACAGTGGGCTTGGTTGCCGATGAAGTAAGCAACGAGGTTTTGGAGAATCCAGCGATTTTCGTCGTCAATCACAAAACGCTGTCCGTGGCGCTCACAGAGGCGTTCGGCGGTGTATTTGAATAGTTCCTTAGCGGTAGTGTAATCAACCATTTGTAGGACATTGGGAGGCGAAAAAACGGGAGTTTTTTGTCGGATGCGTTCAAGTACATCTTGAAGGGTATCGCCCTCTCCAATCCGAGTTTGGTTGACACGCTGTGCGTATAGTCGCAAAGCCTCATTGCGTTCGTCGGTATTTTTCATTGTTGATGATTAGGGGTTGAGCATTTTGCAAAGCAGGCGGTATGGGTTGCAGCTGCGATAAAAGAGCCAGTTTGTGGTTTTTGGCGTCGTTGCGCATAAAAACGCGAGCGGTGCGCAACCAATCGGAACGCAACGGAGGCAAACCCGAGTCACGGTCGCGCCAATCGCAGAGCGCATCGTAGTAGTAACGCAAGTCCACATTGCGGTAGCGGTTTCCTACGGCAAAGGCCGCTTGGAAGGTGAGCCAATCGAAGTAGGGAGACTCACTGAAGGGGTGGTCGGTGGGCAATTTTTTAGACCGAGCGCGTGGCACAACATCATCATCACCAGCATCAACAACATCATCATTAAAAAAAATAGTATTACTTCTCTTATATGTAGATGATGATGATGGGGAGGGCGGGGCGGTGGGTTTGCTTGGCTCATTTTTTGGCACAAAAAGTCTAATACCTTGATATACAGAGAGTTTGTCTATTCCATTATTCCGAGAATCAGGAATTTGGTTAACTAAATTCCGTAAATCAGGAATTTGGTTGGTTGCATTATTCCGTAAATCAGGAATTTGGTTGGTTGCATTATTCCGTAAATCAGGAATTTGGTTGGTTGCATTATTCCGTAAATCAGGAATTTGGTTGGTTGCATTATTCCGAGAATCAGGAATTTGGCTGGTCGCATTATTCCGAGAATCAGGAATTTGGTTGGTCACATTATTGCGAGAATCAGGAATTTGGTTGGTCGCATTATTCCGAGAATCAGGAATTTGGTTAGTCGCATTATTCCGAGAATCAGGAATTTGGTTAGTCGCATTATTCCGAGAATCAAGGATAATGCTTACCATAGTTGGCGCGTAACGGTTGCCCCTTTGGTATTTTAGATACTCAAACTCATGGAGTTGATGAATACATTCAAAAAACCTATCCTTGGTTTTAATTTTTCCCTGTTGCATCAAAGTCCCTCGATGTACTTGAATAGGCTCCGATGACATGCCTTGTTCGACTAATATAGCCACAATGAGGCTGACGTGTTGAGACGTCAGCCGTGGGTCATTGATGATTTGTTGGAAAAGTTCCATCATCAGTTGGGACGGTTGTAGCGTTTGAGGTAGCGGTCTAATTCCGACTGATAAAAGCCCCATTCTTTTTCGTTGATAGGTACTCCTTTGATTCTTCCTGCTCGGCGAGTTCTACGGAGGCTATCGGGTTGCATTCGTAAGTAATCGGCTGCTTCCCGTACGGTAAGCAGCTTGTTCTCAATGGGAGCTTCATTGACTGCCTTGATGACAGTTTCTACATTTGTCAGCCGTTCTGACAAATTTCCTAATGCTTTAACAATTGCGGTTGCTGCCAGCTCAATGACGGCAACATCTTCCTGAAGAAGAGGGTAAAAAGTACGCATGAAAATGTGTTGGTTGGTTAATAATCAAATTGGCTCAGTGAGCAACCTTTAGACTACTCAAGCGCCTTAATGCGTTCTTCCAGGTGATGTTTTTGTGTTTTATATTCCCCAATCAACTCCACTAATTCACCGATAATGTCAGGATTATGACATTTGCCCGCCACGGTGTGATAGACGGTGGCTTGGGTGACGAAGATGCCTTTTTGGCGGAGTCGTTCGACGATTTTGGTGGCGTAGCCGTAGCGATGGGGAAGTAAGGATAGTAGTTCTTTACCGTTGATTGTAGCACTCATTTGTCAATAAATGTATTTGTGTTGTGAAATAATTGAATGAAATTATTGGCAACAATACGGCAATTGAAGATTGCGACAATGGATATAGGCAGAAGTAGGTACGGATGTAAGGAGGGTATTTTTTGAGGCGTGAACTGGTACGTAGAAAAGCGTAAAAATCGGTCAATCAGGCGATTTAAGGCTCAATTATCCCTTTTACTACTATGTCCTTTACCGTTTGATAATTATTGGAAATTTTGTTAGGGAAAGCGAACCATTATCGTTAGGTTAGCATCGTCTCTCGCCCTAAACCTCCTTCCTACTCGTATGCAGTCACCCAATTCGCAAAACGAAAATGGTAAAAAGACGGTAAGCACCCTTTCGCAGGAACGGGCGACCAAATCCAATGCCATTGAGATTCCGTCCATTTCTTTGCCCAAAGGTGGTGGTGCTATCAAAGGAATTGATGAGACGTTTCAGGTAAATGCCGCCAACGGCACAGCAGCATTTTCGATTCCTCTGCCGTTTTCGCCCAATTCCCGCAATGGTTTTACGCCCCAATTGTCGCTTTCTTACAATTCGGGGTCAGGTAATGGCTTATTTGGGATTGGTTGGGACATAGACTTGCCGAGTATTCAGCGAAGGACGGACAAAAAACTCCCCCGCTACTTTGACACCAATAACGTAGAAAAGATAGCGGACGAAGATAGTTTTATGTTTTCGGGGGTAGAAGAATTAGTACCGTATCTGGATTTCAAAGATAACAAATGGGGCGTAAGACAGGAAGTAGATAACGGTTTTACCATTCGCCAATATCGCCCACGTATAGAAGGAGGGTTTGCCCGCATTGAACGCATTTATGACCCCAATCCTCTTAACCAAGGCTACGGATATTTTTGGCGAGTTACTTCCCGAGAGAACATTACGACTTTCTTTGGTTACAGTCCCGAATGTCGCATTGCTGACCCAACTGATGCTACGCACGTTTTTCAGTGGCTTCCTGAGTTTAGTTTTGACGACAAAGGCTCATGGGTTTGGTATGAGTACAAAGAAGGAGATTTGAAGGGGGTAGAAAATCAACTGCACGAGAAAAATCGCTTCAACGGTTATCAACGCTTTACGAATAAACACCTCAAACGAATCAAGTATGGCAATAGAGATGCTAAATACGTTGATGGCTTAAATCCTTACCAAGTACATCTGCCCATTGCAGAACCTTATTTCTTTGAATTGGTTTTCGATTACGGCGAACATGATACTGACATACCTACCTTAGAAGCAAAAGACTGGCTAAGTCGTGCCGATGCTTTTTCTTCCCATCGGGCGGGTTTCGAGATGCGTTCGTATCGGTTGTGCCAACGGGTGTTGATGTTTCATACCTTTCCCGAACTCAATGGCGGCGAGCCTACCTTGGTTCGTTCCCTCCATTTTGACTACAAATACTCTACTCTCTATGAATCCGAAGCGGTCTTAGCGCAACAAAGTGCCGAAGTTACCTATTTGACGGCCATTGAACAGACGGGCTATATCAAGAAAGGGGCTACCTATCTCCAAAAGTCTTTGCCCAAAATGACCTTTGATTACCAATGGCTGCATTGGAATACCGAAGTAAAAGAAGTAAGCCAAGAGAGTTTGGTTCACGCACCTACGGGGCTTTCGGGAAATTATCAGTGGGTGGACCTGTACAACGAGGGCATCAACGGCATCCTGACCGAACAGGCAAACGGCTGGTATTACAAACACAATTTGGGCGATGTGGAAAACAATAACCTGCATTTTGCCCACGCCAAAGAAGTAATGCCCAAGCCCTCGTTCATGGGGCTATCCAACGGTGTGTTGCAATTGCAAGACCTCAACGCCGACGGACAAAAGCAAATAGTCGTCAATGCGGACGGCGTGCAGGGGTATTTTGAACTAAGCGATACCGACGAATGGCAACCTTTTGTGGATTTTGCCCAACGCCTCAATCTCAATCTCCGTGACCCCAATGTACGGATGTTTGACCTCAACGGCGACGGCAAACCCGAAGTGGTGCTCACCGACCAAGGGGCTTTTACGATATGGGAGAATTTGGGAAAGGTGGGCTACGATTCGCCCGAAGTGGCTGCTATACCGTTTGACGAAGAAAAAGGCCCTGCCATAGTCTTTTCTGACTTTGAACAACGCATTTTTCTGGCCGATATGTCGGGCGATGGGCTGACGGATATTGTCCGCATTCGCAACGGGGAAGTATGCTATTGGCCGAATCAGGGCTACGGAAAGTTTGGGGCAAAAATCACCATGAGCCATTCGCCGTGGTTTGATGATTTCGACTTGTTCAATCCTACCTATTTACAACTGACCGACATCAGCGGCACGGGAGCGACGGACATCATTTACCTCGGCAAAAACCAATTCAAAGCTTACCTCAACCTCAGCGGCAACGCTTGGAGCAAAGCCACCGAGATCACTCCCTTTTTCCCCACAGAACTTCCCAACCGAATCACCGTTACCGACCTGCTGGGCAACGGAACGGCTTGTTTGGTGTGGTCGTCGGAACTGCCAAGTTACCAACAGGCACCCATGCGCTATATGGATTTGATGGGCGGGGTCAAGCCGCACATTATGAAAAGCCACGCTAACGGCATGGGTAAACGCACCGAAGTGGAGTACAAAAGTTCGACCTATTTTTACCTCAAAGACAAACTCGATGGTACGCCTTGGGTAACGAAGCTGCCGTTTCCTGTGCAGGTAGTTTGTAAAAGCATCGTTACCGAAATTGTTACCAACGCCCGTTTTACAAGCCAATATACCTATCATCACGGGTATTACGACCACACCGAGCGGGAGTTTCGGGGATTTGGGCGAGTGGACCAGACAGACACTGAGACCTACGAAGAAATACAGCAAGCAGGTGGAACCAACGGAACAGAAGGCGAAAACTTCCATGAGCCACCCGTCTTGACCAAAACTTGGTTTCATACGGGTTCGGTGGGTAGTGGACAAACCTCCTTTCTGAGACAATATGAACACGAGTATTGGTACAACCTCATTGAGAAACCTGAATACAAAGACGATGTGTTGGACGATGCCTTTGTGGATTTTTCGGGAGATGTAAAAGACCTCAACGCTACTGAATGGCGGGAAGTAGCCCGTGCCTGCAAAGGCATGGCGCTACGGCAAGAAGTGTTTGCCCTCGACAAAACTGAAAAAGAGAAAATCCCGTACAGCGTAACCACGCACTCTTGTTTTGTTCGTCCCTTGCAGGCACAGGCAGCACAAAAATACGCCGTCTTTATCGTGCTGGAAAACGAAGGCATTGCGTTTAGCTACGAGCGTACACCCGACGATGCACGGGTAGCCCACAGTTTCAATTTGAACATTGATGACTTGGGCAATGTCCTGCAAGCGGCTTCGGTAGTATATGGTCGAAAAGCCACTGCTCAGTCGGTGCTACCTCCTTACAGGGGCGAAAATATAGACGGTAAGCACTTTGGCAAAACCACCATTGAAGAGGTGGAATCCATGCAGCAGCAGCACCAAGCGGCACTTGATGTTGCTCAACACAAAACGCACATTATCCTTACTGAAAGTGATTTTACCAACGATGTGATTGAAAAAGAAGCCTACCGTTTGCGCTTGCCTTCTGCCGCAAAAACCTACGAAATACTGGATGTACCTACTGCACCCAATGGCTTTTTTAAACGAAGTGAGATTGTACAACTACTGACTGACAACAGCCTTGAAATTGAATACACCAATGCCGCTGACGCTACCGCAGGTAAACGCCTGATTGAACACATTCAAACACTTTACCGAAGCAATGACCTTGTAACTCCCTTGGCTTTGGGGCAGTTAGACTCCCTTGGATTGCCGTGGGAAGCCTATCAATTGGCATTTACACCCGAAATCTTGACCCAACTATACGAAGACAAGTTGTCCGCCCTTGAATGGGACGACGTGCTGGCAAACCAAGGGAAATACGAAAAAATAGACGGCAGTAATTACTGGATTAGCTCAGGGAAACCCCTATTTGTTACGCCAAATAGAACTGTCGAGGACGTAAAAAAGCAGTTTTATTTCCCCATCGGCTACGAAGACCCTTTTGAAACCAAAACCTTTGTGAAATATGATGATCTGCTCACTTTTTTTATTGCCCAAACCACCGATGCTTTGGGCAACGAAACCACCATAGAGGCTTTTGATTACCGAACCCTTTCACCCAC
>JBGAUP010000280.1:0-7532 GCA_044228585.1 Runella sp.
TAGATAAATAGGTGTCATATTGCTGTTCATTATCGTAATCACAGCTTACGGGGTTTCCTGCTGTTGTGATACAGGCATTTGGTAAATTATTATTTTGAATAGGTCCCCATATAATGCCATCCACATAATTGTTGGACGTTTCAAAGGTATGCGTAAAATGAAAATTTAAATTTCCAGCAGTTAGAATTTTAATATAAAACCAAGTTTGATTATTCCTTGTCTGAATACACCCCCAATTTGTAGAACCTGATCCGTCAACACAACTATTACCTACCGGTCCAGGGTAAGTAATTGATGTATTGCTACAAACCAATTGGGATGTTGGCAGGGTAGCGAAAAGATTACACCCAATGATTGGATTATTACAAATTGCCGAAGCAATAAGGTTCTGAGGCTCTTTTCTACTCTGAGTAAGTCCTTCAAATGAGACTCCAATCAAACAAATCAGTAAAAGTAGTTTATGAAACATGGTTTTAATAGGTTTTAGGATGGTACTAATGTTTTCAAATGAATTATTATGCTCTCCGCCGCCGCGCCACAGGCAGTTCCACTCCATTGTGCATCAAAATATGCCTACGAGCGATGGTTTTGATAAATTGGCGGTTAACAAGATACGATTTATGGATGCGTACAAAGCCAGGCTCGTGGAGGAGAAACTCGTGAAAACGCTTGAGCGGTATCGTATATACGTCGCGGTGGCCGTTGTCGTAATACACCGTGGTGTAGTTGCGGTCGGCTTCAAAAAAGAAGATGTCGGCAAGCTTGGTTTTGTCAAAGGTAAAGAGGCGCATGAGGAGTGGGGGTTGAGTACGTAGCTAAACTACACTCAGGCACTGCTCCTTGCAAGTCAAGCCAAGAATTCGGTCATATTGGGCATAATTTGGTCGTAGAATTGTTGGAACGCGGATAAAACGGATTCCGAATCCCGATAGCCATCGGGACGGGAGCGCGGGTTAGAACGGATTAAAAAAAAATCAGACATAGTTTTCATTTGCGGCTTTGCGTGATGTCGCTTGGCGGTTATTCACTTTTCAGTATTTTTGTCATAATAAAACACAAACCGCTATGCTTACCATTCAAATCACCGATACGGAGTTGGAGCAGCGAATTGTCGAGAAAGCGAAAGCTATCGGTAAATCAGTACAGCAATTGGCCCAAGAAATGCTGTCCCATCAACTCATTGACAATGACGAAGAGCTTGGTTTTGAGATACCTCGCTTGGATGTTCGCCAACACGCACGTACTTATATTCCCGAAATATCAGAAGAAGAAGAGGAAGAGTTGGCAAAAAATCCTGATGTCAAACCCTTTTCTCACATCAAAGATGCGGCCAAGTACATCCATGATATTCGTCGTAAACCTCGCTATTGATAATGCTTCTTAGAATATGTTTTGAGTTTGTAAATCACTAATAAACAAGTCCTTGCGCGTGGGTGTGCCTGTCCAGCGTGGTGCGCGTGAGTTTGCGCGGAGAAGCTTTGGACAGGCTGCCCTTTTCTTTGCTTCGTTTCTTTTGGGCAAGTAAAAGAAATGAAGGGGCTTACCAAATTTAATTTGTCAAAAGGGTAAATCCGAAGCATAAAATTCCCAAACATATTCTTATAGACGCATGTCTGTTGCTGACACACTAATTGTAGCCACCGCCTTGGTTTATAACCTTGAACTTCGTACCTATAACCGAAACGTCGGGCCGCCTAAAAGACTTTCGTTTTATTCCCCAGCTCAAAGTCTCCGATTCGCTCGAATAAAGCCCATTCGAGTGTTTCAGCGTGATTATTGGAACGCGGATTCAACGGACGATTTGCCACAGCGATTTTCGTAACACCAATTTTTAAAATCTGTGCAAATCTGCGCTTGAAAATCTGCGTCATCAGCGTGCTAAGATAATTTAGACGCTTCCAGCGTGACAAAATAGCCGAAGCCTACTCCCGCATTCCCAATCTTCGCCGTAATTCACGGTCGGGTTGGCGGGCTACTTCGAGGGTTTCGTTGTTGGCGAGCAACAGCAGCCGCTCTTTGGGGTCGTAGCTGCGTACGTGTTTGAGATTGACGATGTGGCTTTGGTGGACGCGAAAAAAATTGGGGTTTTCGGTCAAAAATTCGTAATAACCTATCAACTCCATGCCTACGATTTCACGGCCGTCTTTCAGGTAAATCATCGTGACGGTAGTGGCTGATTTGAGGTACAAAATCTCGTCGGGATTCAGATTTTCCCATTTGCCTTTGGACGTACGCACAAAAAGCGGCGTGTCGCTAAAATTGCGGGTTTTGACCAAGTTCATCAGTACTTCGTACTGAGCGCGGAGTTGAGCGGCATTTTTGGCTTCGGCAAACAGCACCGCTCGCTCTACGGCCTCCACCAACAGCAGGTAGTCCACAGGTTTTTGAAGGCACTGCAAGGCCGAGTACTGCAAAGCCGAGTAAGCGTAGTTGTTTTCTTTGGCGTGTCCCGAAAAGAAAATTACCTGAAAATTCAGCGCGTTGGCGGCTTTGAGTTCGTCTAAGAGATTAAAACCCGTTCTGACCTCGTTAAACTCAATGTCCAACAGTACCAAATCGGGTCGTAATCGGGTAATGACCTCGTAGGCATCGTTGAGGTTGGTGGCCTCGGCCATGATGAATAACTGAGGGCAGTAGTCGCGCACCAAGCCGCGTATGAGTTCTAACTGCGGGAGGGTATCTTCTACAATGATGGTGGTTAGTTTTTTCACAGGTCGTTGTATCTGTCGTTGATTTTGACCAGTACCGACGTTCCGCCTTCGGGGCGGTCGGTGGTCTGAATATCAATAAAATAGTTGAGTTGTTTGAGCAATTCTGCCCGTTTGCGCACCAAATTGGTTCCTTCGGAGCGATGGGTTTGAATGGCTTCTTCTTTGCGCTTACTTGAGGCTTCGCGCCCGATGCCATTGTCTTCGATTTGACACACCAAGGTTTCGTCTTCTTCTAACCAAAATCGCACCCACACTTGGCCTTTTTGGGATAGATTGGGCAATACGCCGTGTTTGATGGCATTTTCAACAAAAGGCTGAATCAAGAGCGGCAGGATACGATAAAAGTCGGGGCTAAGATCGGGGCTGACGTGAATGTTGGCCTCAAAACGGTCGCGGTATTGGAGTTGTTCAAAATCAATGTACATCTGCAAGAGTTTAATCTCCTGCTCTAATGTAATCATACCACGCTCAAGCGATTCACGCGTGCCGTCCAACGACAAAGAGGCCGACAGGTAGCTCCGCATCAGGTTGCCGAATTTGACGATATTTTCGTTGGCTTTGACTGTTTCGTTATGATACACCAACGACTGCAACGTACCCAAAACGTTAAAAATAAAGTGGGGATTCATCTGCGCCTGCGCCGTTTGGACTTCGAGTACTTTGATGGCCTGGGTTTGTTGCAGTATCTCCGCTTCGGCTTTTTCGGCTTGGCGTTGGGCCTGCTGTCGTTGGGCTTCTGCCTGTTGCCGTTCACGGTTGTTTTGCCAGCGATAATACACCGAATAGCCCACCACCAACATCAATAACGCTGAGGCATAATATGGAAAATAAGGCGACTGCCAAGGCCAAACCCGTACCGAGAAACGAAGAATTGCTTCTTGGCTGTTGTTGGCCTCTGTGCCGCCCGTTCGCGATTTGATATGAATGGTGTAAGTGCCTGATGCCAAATGCGTCAGCGTAGCTACGGGTTCTTCCTGCCAAGGCGTCCAGCCATCCGTGAACCCTTCCACAAAGTAGCTGTATTGCGACTGAAAAGATTTATCTTCCCCCACCGATTCAAACTCCACGCGCACATCGCCCGTACCAAAGGGCGCTGTCTTTGGCCAATTGCGCAAAGGGCAATCGTTGTCCGTTTAACTTAGTGGTGTAGGTACGCAATTGCCCAGCCCTAAGGTCAATTTTTTTGGGGTCAATCACCGACAATGCCGCTCCTGCCATCACCCATATTTGTCCGCGTGAGTCTTTATACAACCCATTTTGTCCCGGCTCAATACCCATAAAACCATTGTGATGATTAAAGCATTTGAGTACTACTTTTTTGGAATCATACCACGCTTTCAAATCCATCACGTACAGGTTGCGCAGACTTCCGATGAGTAAGTGGTCATTGTCCAGTTGCATCACTGAACTGACCGGCTCGCGCAATTCGGGAGCTTCCATAGTTCGCACCGTATCGCGCCGAGCGTCTAAGTAGGTAAGTCCGTGCGTAACTGTTGCTGCCCAAAGAGTGCCTCTGTTATCAAATTCAAGATCAACTACCCCTCTTGCGTTCAGCTTTTTGTTGAGTAGCGAATACTCTGTCCACTCTTTCCGAACAGCATCGTAGCGGGCCAACATTCTCCCTCCGCCAAACCAATAGACTCCTGAACGCTCGAGGGCCATGCTAAATACATACGATTTGATGTTTAACCCCTCTTTCTCACTGAGCGAAGTAGTGCGAAAAGGTGGCTGGTTTTCAAAAATATGCACGATTCCTTCACCACCTTGCAGTACGACGTTGCGGTTGGGGTCTTCGAGCAGACAGAAAGCAAGAGACGCAGGATTAGCAGACGGAGAAGGTCGGACTAAAAAATCAAATCGCTTACTGTCATGCCAAAGTACTCCGTTGGCATTAGGCAACCAAAGATTACCCCGTTTATCACGTAAAGCCGCAAAGTACCAGCCATCCTGATTAGGGATTATATTAGCTACTTTTGCCGCTCGCTGTTGGCGAATCATTTCTTCGGCATAACCCGTCACTGTTTCAATCTTTTGTCCGTCAAAGCGTTGAATGGGTTTTGAATAATTCAAAAACCACATTCGTTTTTGAGCATCTTCCACCACTGACCAAGGGCCAGGCACTTCGCTATCCGGGAAATAGCGAATCCCATTTTGCACCACAAACACCAATCCTTTTTCGGTGCCTATCCAAGTACCGTAAGCAGTATAGCTGAGGGTATTGTGGTTGAATTCATGAGGAAACACACTCAGTAGCCGCTTAGTGTTGGCTTCGAGCAGGAAGGTTTGGCTTTGAAACCTAAACAGCCAATCAAAAGGTACGGGACGTATGACTTCGCATTTGTCGTTGCTGATTTGTAAGAATGGTTGCCAGCCCTTTGCACCAAACTCCGTAAAAAATTGCTCTCCGCTCGTCTGAAATTGGCGATGAATCACGGCTTGCCCATTGCGAGAACGAAGCCAAATGTCATTAATAATTGGTTTACTGGGGATTGGTAATTTAGCTACTCGGTTGAGGCGTTGGGGCGTAAGTCGCATCAATCCTACGGAATCAATGTTGCCTATCAGCGAACGGGTAGGCTTGTCGTAGGTCAGCCACTTTAACTTTCGGTTTTTGAGCGACGGCCATTGCACTACAATCAACGAGTCATTGACGAGTATATTCAGTTGTCCCGTTGCATTGCTTCGACAAAACACGCGGTCATGGTCATCAATACACAGCTCATTATAAGCTACTTGTGCTTTTTTTATCTCTACAAATTGTTGGCCATTGAAGCGTCCCATTTGTTCAGATTCAATGTACATAATGCCTTTACTATCCTCCGCAAAATTACTAACGGCCCTTCCAACTGCCTTAAAATCAGGAATAAACCGTTCAAATCTTTCTCCGTTGAATTTGCAAAATCCATAGTTTGTCCCTACCCATAAATACCCTCGGCTATCGCGGAAGGTGGACATGATTTGCATCTGCGAAAGTCCATCTTGGGTGGTATAGTGTAGAATAGGGTATTTTTGCGCATGAGTAATTCCGAAAAGACCCATCCAGAAAAACAACAGTAGCACGCGCATAGGAAATCGGGTTTAGATCCCGAAAGCGTTCGGGATGACAAATAATGCCAATGTATTGTTTTTGTTCAAAACCACCAACTACTTTCCATTATTCGGTCAAATACGGCAGTAATCGGTCATTTTTTTCGGTAGAAGTCCGTACAAATACGCTTATTCATCAAATCTTCATCTACATCCCAATGAAAATCAGCCGCAAAACCGTTCTTCAATCGCTTTTGGGAAGCCTTGTTTCTGTACCCGTTTTTAGTGCCTTTCGTTCCAAAAAAGACATGCAGGCGTTTAAGGAGGAATTTGGGGTGGCGTGGAAACGCTCGCTCGACTATACATTAGTAATTTTCAACCAAATGCCCGAAGAGCATTTAGATTTTAGCTATACCCCCGAAGCTTTCAGCTTTAGAACTCAATTTGTACATTGTATTACATTTACGGCCATGCAACTGGCAGGTCGGTTGGAGGTTTCTAACCCCTACGATACAAAAAATGATTGGGAAAAACTCACCAAAGCCCAACTTTCCGAAGAGCTAAAGGGGTTTTATGCGTGGGTTGAAAAAGTAGTAGGTGAAACCTCTTCCGAAAGATTGGCAAAACAAGAAGGTTTTGCGGGTGGAAAAATTCAGGCGTGGCAGTTTTTCTTTGCCATGGAAAACCACCTCATTCACCACCGTGGGCAAGCCATTTGCTACTTGCGCCTGAAAGGCATTACACCAGAGGGGTATGTGGGTTGGTAGCGGAAAAACCCCACCCAGCCCTCCCAGTAGGAGGGTTAGGGGTTGACTAAAAACAACAAATTCGTAAACATTTGGTAATGAAGAGGTAATATCTTTTTCGGTGTTTTGGGCAAGATTAAAATTGGGTCAAAATAGTTGAAAAAGATATTGTTTTTAGTGCAAGGCGAAGGGCGAGGCCATTTGACACAAGCCATTTCGCTGAGTCAAACCCTGCGTGAGGCGGGTTATCAAATCGTGGCGGTATTGGTAGGTGGCGCTGCCGAACGTCCAGTGCCAGACTTTTTTTACGAACAAATTCATGCACCCGTTGAGGCATTTGCGAGTCCACATTTGCTGTTTGATAGTAAGGGGACAGTGGATTTCAAAAAAACGGTAACGCATCATCTGCCCCACCTCATTCGTTTTGGTAAAAGTCTAAATCAAATTCACGCCGCCGTCAAACACCATCAACCCGATCTGGTTCTTAATTTTTACGAAATATTGGGTGGGTTTTACAACTTGTTGTATCGTCCTGCTATTCCTACAATTTGCGTGGGTCACCAGTATTTGTTTTTTCATTCCGAATTTCAATTTCCGCAAAAAGGCCGAATAGATCGTTTTTTGGTTAATCTCAACACCCGTCTCACGGCTTTGCGGGCCAAGCGGCTATTGGCCCTTTCGTTCGACGAACTTCCCGACCAACCTTCGCGGCAAGTCTATGTGGTGTCGCCCTTGTTGCGCCACGATATAGCATTATTGAAGCCTTCTCAGCAAGATTATTTGTTGATTTATCTCAACCATCCTGCGCTTTTTACCCAAATTCTCAAGTGGCACCAGCAGCATCCCGAAGTGCCTTTGCATTGTTTTTGGAGCAAACCTGACGCGCCCGAAGAAGAAAAAATAGACGACACCCTCACGCTCCACCGCCTCGATGGGGAAAAATTCTTGCAAATGATGGCGGGCTGTTGGGCGTTGGTAACGACAGCGGGTTTTGAATCAGTGTGTGAAGCCATGTATTTAGACAAGCCCGTGATGGTGGTTCCGATTC
>JBGAUP010000281.1:0-7507 GCA_044228585.1 Runella sp.
TTCAAACAAACAAAAACGTTTTTGTTTCCCCCTTGAGTTTGCATACTGCTTTGGGAATGCTACTCAACGGTGCTAATGGAAAAACTTCCGATGAAATTCAGCAAACACTAAAATTGAGTGGTATTTCGGTAAGCGAAGCCAATCAAGTCTATCAAAAATTGATGGAAGACTTACCACAAGCTGACCCTCAAGTGACGTTAAACATGGCCAATTCGGTATGGCATCGAAATACTTTTCAGCCCGAAACCGATTTCTTAACCACGATGAAAAGTTGGTTCAAAGCAGAGGTAAATCCATTTGTCGGTACTGATGCAACCCCCTTAAATCAATGGGCAAGCGACAAAACCAATGGAAAAATAAAGAAAGTTTTGTATAGTATAGACCCAGCCATGGTTATGTTTTTGATGAATGCTTTGTATTTCAAGGGAGATTGGAAAATTAGTTTTGACGAAAAAAAGACAATAGATTATCCCTTTCAACTCAGAGATGGGCAAATGAAAAGTGTCAAAATGATGCAAATGGAAGAGAAATTACGTCTGGCGACACGCGAAAACTATTTTGCCTATGAGCTTCCTTATGGTAATGGACAATACGCTATGATGGTTTTGGTGCCTAAAAACGGGAAAAACGTCTCTGATTTGATTAAAAGCTTAACAGCGACTGAATGGGGTCAATTACAATCATCAATGCAGGAAACACCTAAAGTCAAAATTGGTTTGCCCAAATTTACTCTTGAATATGAGGTCGTTCTTAATGAGGTTCTACAAAAAATGGGAATGCCCACCGTTTTTATTCCGAACGTAGCAGATTTGACCAAAATAAGTAAAAATGGAAATCTGAATGTAGGGTTTGTAAAACAAAATACCTTTGTAGGAGTGGATGAAAAAGGAACAGAAGCAGCGGCTGTGACGACCATTGGTATCGAGGTCACCTCTATTGGACAAATGTACTATGCTGACCGCCCTTTTGTTTTTGTCATTCACGAAAAGACTTCTAATACGATTTTATTCATGGGAAAAATGATAAATCCTTCAGAATAGGGACTCCCCCAATAACAGCTACCTAAATTTTGAGCTATTAATTTGCAAAACCGCTACTTTTGTAATTCTCATTTACATTTTTGCATTGAGATTTAGAATTGTTACGCGTAAATTTGTGTTGGTGAACCAATCAATACAAGCTGTTAAAAATCACCTACAATCGTGTCATTACAACAACCCGCCAAAGGAAAATTATTAATTGCCGAACCATTCTTGGGTGATTCCAATTTTGAGCGGAGTGTCGTATTTCTGTGTGAGCATAATGAGTACGGTACATTTGGACTTGTGTTCAATCAAAATACTAATTTACGTCTAAACGATGTTTTGCGAGAACCCGTTGTTAACAACTTACCTCTGTATTTAGGAGGTCCCGTAGAACAAAACACTTTACATTTCTTACACCGTTTACCTTTTATCGAAGATTCGATTCCTGTAGGAGATGGGTTGTTTTGGAGCGGTGATTTTGAGCAAATTGTGAGTATGCTCAACGTTGGAAAAATATCCGAGCAGGATATCCGTTTCTTTATTGGGTATTCGGGTTGGTCAGCAGGACAATTGGACGACGAGATTCAAAAAAAGTCTTGGATTGTTTCGGAAGCCAATGCAAGTTTTATTTTTGACACGCCTACCGACCAATTTTGGCGGGCTATTTTAAGACGTATGGGAGGTGAGTATCGTATTAAATCACATTATCCAACTGATCCAAGTTTAAATTGAACATCATCTGTTAATTACCTTTCACAATGTATCTAAAAAGCAAATTAGTACTTCTTTTGACGTTTCTTTCTTTGAGTATCTCAGCACAAACGCTCTATTTGAAACCCCATTTTGGGGTACGTGCTGGTTAAATATCAATCTCATCCCAATTTGGGCGTCTTTTACCGATATCGTACCCAAAAGTGGGTGTTGCAACCAGAAGTTCAGCTTTCAGTACGCGGGGGCACTTTCAAAGGTGAAACGGAAATAGTCCGCAACAATTTTAACTACGGGAGTTTTGTACCTGTGGTAGGGTATATCATTACCGAAGGTCTTACCTTTGAGGTAGCACCCGAATTGAGCTATTTGCTCCACAACCCTAACACTATTGTTCCTATCCGTAAAAATGAATTCAGCGTAGGGTCAGGATTTAGATTTGATTTTATGGATATGGCAGAGGACTTTAGCCTAAATGTTCGTTATGTGCATGGCTTTACTAATTTATCTACTTCGAAGTCCGAATCCCTCTTCAATCGTACGCTGCAAGTGTCGGTGATTTATAATTTTTATAAAAAGAAGTGATGGCCTCATACCAAGTACAAATAAAAATTTGGTTTTTTAAATCGCGATTGTACTTTTGTAACATGATTTCAAACACAAAAAATATGACTTGGTGGTGGCGTTCTTCTTTCTATGAGATGAACAGGTAACGCTATGCTTATTTTTATCAAAAAAGCCCGCTGTTCATCCTACAGCGGGCTTTTTTATTTCAAAAACTCAATCATTAAACCTCATATTGCATTATGACAACCGTCAACACTACCTTTAAAGTAACAACAAAAAGCCGCAAATTACTCGGCGATATGCTCACGCCCGTAGGGGTCTATCTCAAACTCCGTGATAAATTTCCCTATACCGTTATGCTCGAAAGTGCCGAGTATCATGGTATGGAGCATGGCTTTAGTGTGATTGCCTGCGACCCCGTTGCCTCTTTTATCTTAGACGAGGAGGTGGTGAATCAGACTTTTCCCGATGGCTCAGAGGAATCGTTTCGCTTACCGTATCGAAAACACGCCATGCAAACACTACGGGACTTCATCCAACGTTTTGACGCTCCTAAAAACGAACATCCTTTCATTAATGGAGGTTTGTTTGGTCACATTACGTATGATGCCGTAGAATATTTTGAAGACATTGAAATTCAAGCAAAAACCCCCGACAACGCCATCCCCCAAATGGTGTATCGGGTGTATCGGTTTGTGATTGCTTTTAACCATTTCAAAGACGAAGTATATCTTTTTGAACATGACTACGGTGTAACACGTGAAGACACAAATCACAGTAAATCAATGGGTATGGATTTAGATTCGCTGGAAATGATTGTGAAAGCTCCAAAAATGGCTACTTTTCGTTTTAAAGCCAGTGAAGATGAGCAAAGCAACGTTACCGACGACCAAATGGCAGGTATTATTCAAACCTGTATCAATCACTGCTTACGCGGCGACGTTTTTCAGATAGTCCCTTCTCGCCGATTTAGCAAAAAGTTTGAAGGAGATGAGTTTAATGTGTATCGAACACTTCGCTCGGTCAATCCCTCCCCTTATTTATTTTATTTTGACTTTGGCAGTTATAAAATCTTTGGTTCTTCGCCCGAAAAACAGATTTTTATAAAGAATGGTCATGCTGAGATTCATCCAATTGCGGGTACATTCCGTCGAACTGGCGACGACGAAAAAGACGCCGAATTAGCTCGTCAGTTGGCTGCCGACCCTAAAGAAACAGCCGAACACGTCATGCTCGTGGACTTAGCAAGAAACGACCTTAGCCGCAGTTGTGATGTGGTAAAAGTAGAGACTTATAAAGAAGCCCAATTTTTTTCACACGTCATCCACTTGGTTTCAAAAGTAACGGGAAAAATGAGCGCAGGCGTCAACCCCCTTCAACTTGTGGCTGATACTTTTCCAGCTGGTACACTTTCGGGTGCACCAAAACATAACGCTATGACGATCATCAATCGCCTCGAATCAACCAATCGAAGTATCTATGGTGGTGCTTTAGGGCATATTAGTTTCAATGGAGATTTCAATCATTGTATTACGATTCGGACTTTCCTAAGTAAAAACAATACACTTTTTTACCAAGCTGGCATGGGTGTTGTGGCAAAATCAAATATTGCCTCCGAAATGCAAGAAGTACACAACAAATTGGCAGCTTTAAGAAAGGCTATTGAACTGGCTAATGAATTGTAAAAAGCTAAATATCGTTTTCGGTCTATGAGGGGTTTTTTACTTTTAATAACAGTATTTTTTTCCACGCTTTCGTTTGGACAGGGCTTTATTAACCTTTCTGCCGATTCCGAAACTACAGTTTGGCGTCCTGACGGTGCTTTAAAGCAAACTTTCAGCAATATAGGGATTCCTGCTGTCACTGTAACCGCAAGTGTTGAAGGATTTACGGGGCGTTTTAATAATGGTACTCCCCGAGCCGATTCCCGAGGGCTATGGCTAAGTATGAATTTAGGTAGCCGTTTACAATTTGTTACGGTTAATTTTACTTTTAGCGAACCCGTCACCAACTTATCATTTGGTGTATTAGGAATAGATCGTGACCTAAGTTTCAGCAACTACCAAGATCGTATCGCTATTGAAGGTTACGATGATAAAGGGGTAGGGGTGACTCCAAACGTAACTTATAATCCCAATTTTGCATTTTTAACCGACGGATCGTCACCTTTTATAAAAGTACTTTCAGGATTCAACGCAGATCCTTTTGATAGTACACTTTCAACCGTTAATTTTCGTAATTCGGGTATCAAAAATTTAGTGATCACTTACGGGAGTGGTCGCGATGTGAGAACGGGTAATCTCACCACCCAAAGTATATTCTTAACGGGTTTATCTTGGTCTAACATCGTTCCAGTACAGCTTATTTATTTTCGTGGCAAAGCTGAAGCAGACCGTGTTAGGCTAAATTGGGCTACAGCCACCGAAATCAATAGTGACCATTTTAGCATAGAGCGCAGTAGTGATTTAAAAGAGTTTACAACTCTTGGCAAAGTCGCTTCTGAGGGGGATTCTCGAAAACGAATTGAGTATGGCTTTTTGGACGAGGCGCCATTACCAGGCGTAAACTATTATCGGCTTAAGCAGGTAGATAAGGACGAGACATTCGAGTACTCCAAGATTATAGCTATCAGTCCCCAAACAGACGCTTCACGTTTTGTGATTTATCCTAATCCATCTGATGGCCGTGCCATAAAATTACAGTTCGATAATTTGGAATTAGACGCACTCCGACTTGTAACGATGCTTGGGCAGGAGATTCCCTTTGAAATACAAGCCAATACCAACAGTAGCCTGACTATCCGCCCACAAAGGTTGTTGGAAAATGGATTGTACTTTATCACTTATACAACTCCAGGCCGAGGAAAAGTTACGCAAAAACTTTGGGTAAATCGATGATTCCCCTCAAATCAAGCTACGACGTCGTTATCATTGGAGGAGGGCACAATGGATTGGTATCAGCGGCTTATTTAGCCAAGGCAGGGAAGAGTGTTTTATTGCTTGAGAATAACGATTACATCGGAGGAGCTACTACCTCTAAGCAAATATTTCCTGATTATGATGCCTATTTGTCCCGATATGCCTATTTGGTAAGCCTTTTTCCAAATAAAATTATTAAAGACCTCCGTCTTTCCCTTCAGCTGCGACAGCGTCGAACCGCCTCTTTTACACCTTTTGAGCGAAACAATAAAGCTACTGGATTATTGCTCAGTAATATCCAAGAATCTGTTAATCAACAACAAATTGAACAACTTTGCGCTGGCGATTACGCTGGCTATCAGCGGATGATTGCTGCCCAGCAGCTTTTTTCTGAGAAAATCTGGGATTCGTTCTTAGAACCTTTGCAGACTAAAAACGACTGGGAAAAACAGTTTTGTACTCACGAAGAGAAAGCAGCTTGGCAAGCTATTGTTGAAGAGCCCATCGGTAAGTTTATCGAAAATCACGTTCAAAGCGATATTTTTCGAGGGGTATTACTCACAGACGCCAAGATTGGGGCCTTCACGCACGCCCACGATTTAAGCCTTTTACAAAATCGTACTTTTTTGTACCACATCGTTGGAAATAAAACAGGCGAATGGCGTGTCCCTGTCGGAGGAATGGGGGCTGTTGTAGAGTCGCTGAAAAATGTGGCTCAAAAAAGTGGAGTACAAATGCTTACTTCAACCCCAGTTACCCACCTTTATTTAGGAAAAGATTATCATACTGTAGCATATCAACAAGGGCAGAATACATATGAAATAACGGCTAAATACGTACTCATCAATGCTTCGCCACAGGCATTAGGAAAGTTGTTGGGGACTCCTTATACACCTACCTCTCAAGATGAAGGAACTGCTTTTAAAGTAAATATGCTACTCAAAAAGCTCCCCAAATTACGAGCCAACGACATTCGTCCAGAGGAGGCTTTTGCGGGTACATTTCACATTAATCAGTCGTATAGCCAAATGGAAACGGCCTATCAAGAAGCTTCCAGAGGTTTATTACCTTCTCTGCCCCCTTGTGAAATCTACTGCCACACGCTCACGGATTATTCTATTCTCTCGCCCCAACTCGCTCAAGCAGGCTATCACACCCTGACCTTGTTTGGGTTGGATATGCCATACCGATTATTTACCCAAAGCCCTGACATTACTAAAAATCAGGTGCTAAAAGCGTATCTACAAGGCATCAATTCTTATTTAGATGAGCCTATCGAAGACTGTATCGCCCGAGCGTCTGATGGCTCTTTGTGCATTGAAGCCAAGAGTGCCTGGGATTTAGAAAAGGAAGTAGGACTACCTCAGGGCAATATTTTTCACAAAGCTCTTAGTTGGTTTTTTGCCGAAAACACAAACGAACAAGGGCAGCGAGGAGTCGAAACAGGTTACGAAAGGCTATACATTTGTGGCTCAAGTGCCAAACGTGGTGGAGCAGTGAGTGGTATTCCTGGCTACAACGCTGCCATGAAAGTACTTGAATCTTAACTCCTACATAAACTCTCGTTGGATTTCTTCTTTGACGAATTTAAGGGCGGATGCCGTTGGATTGCGGTTTTCCTGAATAATTTTCTCAAAAATTTTCTTAGACAACTCCAGCGGAGTAGCGTCATGGGCCACTTCCACTGCCGCCTGGTTAATCAAAGTGATGACTTCTTGCTGGGCTCCTCTTATTTGCTCCCACGCTTCATGACTCATATATACCTGCTGCGACAGATTATGATTGAATTCTTCTCGAACTTCATGCATCAAAATTTGCTGGAATTCGATGGCACGCGTAGCAGTTCCATTTGTCCTTACAATCAGGTTATTAGGACTTATCCTTTCCAAAAACAAACACATTCGTTCATAAGCTTGAAGCCGAATAGGCAAAGCAACCTCTACTTGTTTACGCCTTTGTTCAAGTTGTTTTTCTTCAAACTGTTTTTTCAAAAAAACGTTTACGGTTAGGTACATGGCATACAGTACCAAAACAGATGGGACAAGAATTTTCAACAGGTCGGTGACAATTTCCATGTATTTATTGTTTGCTTATCTAATAAGATGCGTTCTCGCAAAGAACGCAAACTGTTGGCAAAATAGTGCGTATTTTGCGGATAAACGTTTATAATACGATGATAAATACTAATCCTATTCGGATTTCGGCTGTTGCCAAACAAGAGATAATAGAAACACTAAGCTCTAATAAGATACCAGACGCATATGGTTTGCGAGTAGGAATGAGAGGGGG
>JBGAUP010000282.1:0-7466 GCA_044228585.1 Runella sp.
TTAGGTTTCATTACAAGAAATGCAGAAAAAGCGAGAAGGGTTGCCTGAGCTATAAAAAAGTTATCTCTTTATTCATTTACCTATCAAAAAGTAAGCGAGACTACCACAATTGGGGATGGTGCATCAAGTTGTAATCCTGCACCTTTGTCAGGCCAATTAGCCATCTGCAAATCATGCTATCTATTCGCTACTATCTTTGTTTTTTTCTCTCCGCATGGGCTACTTTAAGTTTTGCCCAACGAAACATTACGGGCAAAGTGCAGTCCGCTGATGGGCAACCTTTGTCTTTTGCCAATGTGCTATTGCTCAATGTCAAAGACTCTTCGATGGCCAAAGGAGCAGTTGCCAACGAAGCGGGGATTTTTAGTTTTGAAGCAATTCGCCCTAATCAATATTTGATTGTTACGAGCATGGTTGGCTATCGCAATGCCTACTCCGCACCGTTTTCCCTCAAAGATACAGAAGGTACGCACCAATTGGCTACCCTGAAAGCAAATGCCCTTGAAAAGCAACTCAACGAAGTAACCGTCATTGCCCAAAAACCAATTTTTGAACAGCAACTGGATAAATTAGTCATCAATCCTTCGGCCATGATGACAGCGGCGGGCGGTTCGGTCTTGGACGTTCTCGAACGCTCACCTGGCGTGCGCGTGGATCGGCAAAATGGCAACATTGCCCTTGGCGGTAAGTCGGGGGTGATGGTGATGCTCAACGGTAAACTGTCGCGGCTGCCGCTGGAAACGTTGGTACAAATGCTCAACGGAATGAATGCCGACAACGTAGAAACAATCGAACTCATCGCCAACCCTTCGGCTCGATATGATGCGGAAGGAAATGCGGGTTTGATAAATATCGTTCTCAAACGCAAACAAGGCGAAGGAACTAACGGCAGTTTTTCGCTCATGGTGGGTTACGGCAAGTTCGAGAAAACCAACGGGAGTTTTTCCATCAATCACAATCGGGGAAGGGTGAGTTTGTTTGCCAATACTTCTTACAATTACGACCACAATTGGTTTGATTTTTTGCCGATTCGTAACCAACCCGTGCAAGGGGCAATTTGGCGAAACGAACAATATTCCGACCGCTACCCTATCACCAAAAACGCCGATTTTAGGATCGGAGCCGACATTTCGTTTACCAAACGGACGGTGCTTTCGGCTCAGGTGCAGGGGTTGCTCAATAAGCGTGATGTCATCTCTTACAATTCTTCCAACACCCGCATTGCGGGTCAATCGCAACCGTTTACTACGTCGGAACTGACGTGGGTTGAGGATGCACCTTGGCGAAATTGGGGCGCAAGCGTGGGTCTATCGCATACCACCGCTCGCCAACATACTCTTACGATTGACGCTGATTATCAATGGTATGAGAACAACGGCCTCAATACCTTTGACATTACCCAATTTACGACAACTGACCCTTCAGTTTTGCCCATCAAATCCATGAAAACCACCAAAGATACGGGCATCCAGTTTGGCGTTTTGCGTGCCGATTACGCTCGTCCGTTGGGCAAAAAATGGAAAATGGAAAGTGGTTTTAAAATCAATGTATCGCACATTGACAACGCCCTCGGCGTGGAGCGCAACATAGACGGCATTTCTACAATAGACCCCGACCTGACGAGTAAAGCCCTTTTCCGCGAAACAATCGGAGCGGCTTATGCCAATTTTACAGGAAAAGTTGGTCCCAAAACCGATTTTCAAGGTGGACTACGGGCTGAAAATACGCATACCAACATTCAGTCTTCCGACGGGAAACCCATTCTCGACCGACGCTACCTCAACCTGTTTCCGAGTGCATCGTTCAAACATACCCTTACCAAGCAGCATACGTTGCATTTGACTTATAGCCGCCGCCTGACAAGACCTGTTTTCACGGAACTGACTCCTAACTTTTACATCACCGACCCCAATACCTATTATGTAGGGAACATTGCACTGAAACCTGCCTACGTCCACAGCCTGAGAGCGGGTTATTCGTTTAAAGGGTCTTATTTTGTGTGGTTGGGATACAGCCACGAAAAAGATGTGATTAACAAGCACCAACCTGTTACCTACCCAAGCCGTCCCGAACTGATTCACATCACCCAAAACTTTGACCGTGCCGATGTGTTGTCGGTGGAGTTTTCGTTTCCGATGGTCTTTACGTCCTGGTGGAAAGCGCAAAATAACCTGTCGGGTTATTATCGCTCTGCACAATCGCAGTTTGATATTGGGCCGTTTAGCCAACGGATGTATTACGGCAACCTTAACACGGTGCATACCTTTACGTTGGGCAAGCGGTGGACGGCGGAGTTAAGTGCTTTGTACCTGTCGCTGATTCCCGCAGGCGTGATGAACTTGCGAAGCCGCACCAATGTCGTGGCTGGCATCCAGAAAGTATTGCCCAACCAAAAAGGCACTTTTCGGCTGACTATCACCGATTTGTTTTGGACCAATACCCTTCGCTGGTACGTACCCGTTACGATTCAGCAGTTTGATTTTCAGGCCAAAATGAAGTTTGAACCACGCGTGGTGAAGTTGACGTACTCGCGCAGTTTTGGCAATCAAAAAATCAAAACCACCCGCCAACGCCGAGGCGCCGAAGAAGAACGGGGAAGAGTGCAGTTTTAGAAAGTTTATCGCTACCTTGTACAACAAAACTACTGCAAATGCGAAATCTGTTCTTCTTTCTACTCTTTGGTATCCAGATAACCGTTTGGAGTCAGCCTGTGCTGACAATCAGTGATGCCCAACGCACACGCACAGTTGCACCTGGTGCCTACTATTACGAAGACTTCAGCCATCAACTTACCTATGAGCAGATAGCACGTTATCCATTGGACTCCTTCAAACCTATGAACCGACAGGGAGCCATTCAATTGGGGATTCGATTGGGAACAATATGGCTGAGATTTAACGTCAATAATCAGACTGAAAGAGAATTGGTTTTGCTTTCAACCCAATGGAAATTTACCAGGCTGGAGGTATATACAGTAGATGAAAAAGGCCTGTTGACCGTTCAAAAACTACCTTCTAACACCCCCTTTGCCAAGCGAATCGCTCCGATTTCTCAAGCATTAGCTTCCTTAGGTAAACATCCGCGCACGGTTCACCTTGCCGCAGAGTTTTCCATCGTTGACTTTTACAATGATTATCTACAACTCACTGATATGGGCAACGCCCTTCTTTATCAAAAGCAAAGCGGCTTTTGGCATGGTGGGTTAGTCGGCGTTTATTTTTTGGTTTTTTTGTACGCACTTGTCTTTTATTTTCGACTCCGCGACCCACTTATCGGTTGGTATGCTTTATTTGTTTTTACCAATACGCACTGGTTTATAGACCGCAGTGCGTATCTGTTAGAGTTTTTGGGGCAGGATTCTTGGTATGCCCAATTTCGTCCGTATTATCCTATTCATTTGGTCTTTTTGGGCGTTTGGGCTATTTTTTTAATCAAATTTATCAACCTCAAAAAATATTCTAAGTCCCTTTATTACCTCCTCATTTTTTGGCTTGGGTTGGACGTAGCAGCTTACCTTCATCAGATAATTACTGGTTTTTTCGGGTCTCCATACTCGCTGATGCGCATCGTGACACATTGGTTAGGTATTGAATATGTGGGGTATCTGGCTATCAGTTTATTTTTATTATTGATTGCCGTAGTCTATGTAAGTATCAAGGATTTTCAAAAAGTACGGTGGTATGCGCTGGCGTTTAGTATTGGGTTGATTTCGATGATTATTGCCATATTGGCACTTTTTGATATTTCTTGGCTGCCACATTACCCATTCAACAACATTTATTTCTTTGGTACAGTCATTGAAATTCTATCGTTGGGTTTCATCCTTGCCGAACGCGTCAGCCAACATCGCAAAGAACAGGCCCAAACCCAACAACAACTCATTGTTCAGCTCCAAGAAAACCTGCGACAACAAAACAAACTCCTCCAAATCCGTGACGAAATCGCCCGTGACCTCCACGACGAAGTGGGGGCTACGCTCACAGGCATCGCTACCTCGGCCAAAGTCATTGAGAAAAAAATGGGCGAAGAACAGTCGGAGGTGAAAGCTGTACTGGGGCAAATGAAGACTGATTCGCAGGAAGCCATTCACACCATTCGAGACACCATTTGGGCACTCAATCCTGATAACGATGCGCCCGAAAAACTCTTGGAAAAGATGAAATCCGTGGGCTTCAAAATGCTCATGCCCCACGGCATCACCTTTGTTTTTGAGAACGAAGTACCTGTCCATCAGCTACCTACCTTTTCGATGGAACAGCGACGCAATATTTACTTGGTCTATAAAGAAGCCATTCACAACATCGCCAAGCATAGTGAAGCCAGCAACGCCCAAGTCCGAATCTTTCAGCAAAACGACTCGCTCCACATTCGGATTTCGGACGATGGAAAAGGTTTTGATACCAGTCAAATTCAAGAAGGAAACGGCCTGAAGAATTTTCAAAAACGAGCGAAAGAAAGTGATTTTACCGTCAAGGTTTCGTCGGGTGAGGGGACGATAGTGGAGGTAGTTATTTCGATTAACCACAACGTTCACAACGGATGGCACAAAGAACACCAACAAACACTTTGAGCACAATGCGCACACTTATCTTTCTCCTATTTATGGGTTGCTGCACACCGATTTGGGCGCAGAAAGTGCTTATTACCGATGCCTCCAAAGCCAATCCTGTTGCGCCTTATGCGTATGTGTATCGAGACAGCACGAAGCAGCTTACCTATGAGCAAATAGCAAAACTTCCGTTAGACTCATTCAAAAAACTCAATCAAAAGGAAATCGTTCAATTTGGTTATTTCTACGATAAAATTTGGATACGATTTGAGGTAAAAAATAAAACAAACGAAGAACTCTACCTCATTCATAGCTTCCGAGGATTTCGCCGAATGGAAGTCATCATTTTAGATGAAAAAGGGCATAAACGGACATTCCAAGCAGGAGAATTAACCCCTGCTTTATATCAACAAATACACCAAAAACCTCCCGTTTTTCCAATAGGTAGTAAGCCTGCGGTTGTTTATCTCTCTGTTGTGTCAGGCAATGCCCACGGCGATTATATCCACATTGGCAATTTGGAACAGGTACTCGCCTATCGTAAAGGGAACACCACTTGGCAAAGTTTTTCATTGGGTATTTTTGTTCTTGTCTTTATCTATGCCTTTATTTTTTCTATTCGCCTCCGTAATTCCTTGATTGGCTGGTATGCCTTGTTAATGTTGAGCATTATTTTGTTCTATCTTGATTTTTATAGCTTTTTGAAAATAGGTAAATACCTCCCCGTTTCGTTTACCTACCTACTTTGCTGGTCGCTTTTTCACGTAAAATTTCTCAACCTGCGCCATTATTCCAAAAGCCTTTATTGGACTATTTTAGGCTTCAATGGGGTGTACATTGTTGATTTTTTACTAATGAAAATTGTTCGATTGGTAGAACCTAATTTTAACAAATTACTTTATCGCCTGCTCGTTTGGCTCAAAGTAGATTGGGGAGGCTTTATTCTGTTTGTCTTATTTTTACTATTAGTTAGTCTGATTTACGTAGCCATCAAAAACTTTAAGCAAGTCTGGCTGTATGCCATTGCGTTTAGCATTAGCCTTATAGGCATGATTATCAGCATGTTTGCTTTATACAACATCGAGTGGCTGCCATTTTTGCCCTACAATAATACCTTTGTTCCTGGCACTTTATTTGAAATAATCCTTTTGGGTTTTGTCTTAGCGCAGCGTGTCAACCAACACCGCAACGAACAAACCCAAACCCAACAGCAGCTCATTATTCAACTGCAAGAAAACCTGCGACAACAAAATAAACTCCTCCAAATCCGTGATGAAATCGCCCGTGACCTCCACGACGAAGTGGGGGCTACGCTCACAGGCATCGCTACCTCGGCCAAAGTCATTGAGAAAAAAATGGGCGAAGAACAGTCGGAGGTGAAAGCTGTACTGGGGCAAATGAAGACACAGGCATCGCTACCTCGGCCAAAGTCATTGAGAAAAAAATGGGCGAAGAACAGTCGGAGGTGAAAGCTGTACTGGGGCAAATGAAGACTGATTCGCAGGAGGCCATTCATACCATACGAGACACCATTTGGGCACTCAATCCTGATAACGATGCGCCCGAAAAACTCTTGGAAAAGATGAAATCGGTAGGTTTCAAACTACTCATGCCCCACGATATTGTATTTGTTTTTGAGAATGAAGTACCTGTTAGTCAATTGCCTATCTTTTCGATGGAGCAGCGACGTAATCTATTTTTGGTTTATAAGGAAGCCCTTCACAACATCGCCAAACACAGCCAAGCCACCAAAGCACAAGTACGTATCTTTCAGCAAAACGACTCGCTCCACATTCGGATTTCAGACGATGGCAAGGGTTTTGATACCAGTCAAATTCAAGAAGGAAACGGCCTGAAGAATTTTCAAAAACGGGCAAAAGAGGGTGGGTTTACCGTCAAGGTAACGTCGGGTGAAGGGACGATAGTGGAGGTAGTTATTTCGATTAACCACAAAGTTCACCATGAATAGCACAAAGAACACAAATAGACAAAATTTCATACAAAACCGATAATCAACATGATTAGCCTCGTCATTTTTGAAGATAACAAAGCCTTACGTCAGAGCCTTTCGTTGTATTTCAATAATACCGAAGGCGCGTACTTGGCAGGTGCTTACGAAGACGCCAATGACGCCGTTGCTAAAATTCGTAAGCATCGGCCTGATGTGGTACTCATGGATATTCAGATGCCAGGGCTGTCGGGTATCGAAGCCATGCAACGCATCAAGGCGGTTTATCCTGACACCAAAGTACTGATTCACACTATTTTTGAGGATGAACACCGTATTTTTTCGGCGGTGTGTGGTGGTGCATCGGGCTACGTCCTCAAAAGCCCCGACCCCGACGACGTGTGGCAGGCTATTCAGGATGTGTACAAGGGAGGAGCGCACATGTCGCCCGCGATTGCGGTCAAGGTAATGCAGATGTTTCAAAACCAGTTTGTGCAGTCGCAGCCTACGTACATCGAACTCACGGGACGCGAGCGCGAAGTGCTGACGTGTATGGTGAAAGGCATGAGTTACAAGATGATAGCCGACGCTTGTTCGCTGAGTGTACATACAGTACATTACCACATCAAGCACATCTACGAAAAGCTCCACGTCAACTCAGCCCCCGAAGCCGTGGTGAAGGCGATTGAGCAGAAGTTAGTGTAAAAACTACCAGAATTGGGGATGGTAAGGTTTAGGGTTATGACCGACCTTTGTCCCAATCATTCATCATTCACTAAACTTTTCTGCTTCAATGAAAACCTTACAAGCAAAAATCACCTTTTGTAGTCAAAGTTGTTTAGTTGAATTTCAAGTATCTTTATCATAAAAAAACCTATGAATAAGTTACCTGTGAATGTTTCAGAATCAGATTTTGAGACTTACATTTTACCACACTTGACCCATAAAATTGGTCATAATCGTTTGAAA
>JBGAUP010000283.1:0-7331 GCA_044228585.1 Runella sp.
GTTGATGGGTTGCGCATTCAGCGTTAGTACACTACAAAGAAGAAGGCCAAATAGATAAAAAGTATTTTTAGAAAGCATGGGTTTGTGAATCAAATGAATGTTGTTGTAATAATCATTCAGCAAAGGTTTGGGCTATTTCTCTTGCTTGTTTGTCATGCCGGAGGCATCTAAAAACCACAGCAAAAGCGCTTTTAGATGCCTCTGGCATGACAAAATAATTACGGCATGACAAAGGCACTTTCCAAATTATACCCCTTCACCCGCACCGCAGGGGCTTTGTTATCCGCGTCTTTTTTATAGCATTTCACACCAATAGTTTTGGTTTCACCTGGCAAGAGTGACACGTAATTGTCGGTCCAAAAAACGGGTAAAATTGCCGCTCCTTTGGCATCTTTGGCCAATTCCAGTTCAATAAAAAAGGCCACTTTATCCGATGGGTTGGTGAGTTTTACCACGACTTCGTATTCATCGCCTTGCTCTTTGACGATCTTTTCGGTTTGGAGTTTTACTTTGGACAACGTGTTCAATGCCGTGAAATCGGCGTACTGCTTTTGGGGCGTATAAAACCAAAAATACTGTTTCCAATCCAACTCATCGGTCTTCGTTGGCAGCCAATAAAAATTATCAGCCACTACGCCGCCAGCCTTATTTTTGAGTTTTAAAGCCAAGAAATAGACTCGGCTTTTGCCTTGTAAAGCAGGTAGTTGAAGCCATTTCTGCACCGTATTAGCCGACAAATCAAACGACTGTTTTTGCTCAAAAACCACTTTTGAATCTTGGTCAAGTAATTGGATTTCAGCACTATATCCTTTGATAGCTTCGCGGGTGTCATTGCTGACGTGGATACTACGGTGGAAATAGTCATACATGACGTTGAGCGGTTGGGCGGCTTTTTTAGTGCCGTAATACGCCCCCGTTGGCATGAGGTAATAATCGTACAACTGCCAATAAAACTCAGGCCAAGGCGAGTTGAGCATCCACTGTACCACGCCCGTGGCCGTAGGACGATTGATGACGTGGGCTTCAAACATAGGCCGAATGGCTTCGTAATTCATCAACTGCGCCTTCATGGCCAAATCGTCGAGATTGGCGGGTATGCCGTATTTGTTGTTGAGGGCCTTGAGATACACACCCATGGTATTGAAATCCTTGCGCCCCGAATGATAATTCCAAACGGCATTGTCTGGCGGCCAAAGGTCAGCTTCGGGAATCATCTTTTTGATACTTTCCACGGGTGGAATCTGCGGCCCCGGGCCTACTTCGGAATTGAAGCCGTAAGCCCCGCCCAATTTTTTATCTTCGTACCAATACACGGGGGGTACGTACTCGTATGGCCCATTCATTTTCATACCCGATGAGCCCGTGAGCGTACTTACAAACGCCCCCGATGACACCAAAAACTGCCGCGTTGGGTCATATTTTTGCAGGGTTTCCTGATACATTTTTTCCAACGACGGCTTCGGCATGGCATCGCTACCACCCGCCCAGGTGAAGATACTTGGGTGATTGCGGAGCCATTTTACTTGGTCGCGGAAATAATTGGAAAGCAAAGTTTCTTCCTGCGGTGTGAGTTTCACGGCGTACAAATCCACGCCTTCATTGATGGGTAGGTTTTCATCACCCGGCTTCATTTTTAGCTCCATGCCCAGATAGTCAGGCCATTCCCATTGACAACTCCAGCCCACCATCAGCAAAATACCGTTTTCGTCGCAGAGGTCGTAAATGTGGTGATTGTTGCCCCAAATTCCTTCAAAACGCAATGAGTTCAAATTCATTTCCTTCACATAGCGAAGCTGCGCCGCATCTTTGTCGGGCATGTAGCGCAAAAATAAATCGTCCACCCAGCCCGCACTTTTTATCAATACCTCGCGCCCATTGACTTTGTAGCCGCGCACGCCTTTGTCGTTGAGGTAGGTTTCTATTTTGCGTACACCAAATTTTGTGGTACTTTCATCCAGCACCTCTCCTTGCTCATGCACTTGCAGTTCGAGCTGATACAGAGCGGGTTCTCCCAAACCATTGGGCCACCAAAGGCGCGGATTTTTGAGGTTTAATTGGGCAAATTCTTGTGGTGTAAACTTCACCTCTTGCCGTTCGTTGGGAGCTAATTGAACGGTTTTTTTAAAGGTAATATCTTCAATTTTCCCTGATACTTCTACCGTTTTGGCTTCGGTGCTGTGGTTTATCACTTCGGTACTGACCGTTACAGTCGCTTTGGTCAAATCGCTGGTGTCCACATCGGGGGCAGCAAAGGGCGCACTCAACGATAACTTGCCCGACCGTTTGAGGCGAATGTCGCGGTAAATACCCATAAAATGGTCGGGAGGCGTAGGAGCCCAGTCCACGTAGCCCATGTAAAAATCGCGGACTTTAGGCGGAAAAATTTCCACCAAAAGGGTGTTTTCTCCACTTTGGGCTATCTTCGTAATATCGAGTGTAAATTGCCGAAATGCTCCGAAAATTGTGTCTTGAGAAGCTACTTTTTGGCCGTTTACCCAAAAATCGGCGCGATAATTGATGCCTTCTACCACCAACTGCAATTGCTCTTTCTGGCCATCGAATCCCGCTACTTCAAAGGTATTCCGAAACCACCACCTATTTTCAAACCGCGCTCGCGGCACTTTTTCGAGGTTTTTACCCACAAAAATATCTTTGTACTCGCCCGCGTCCACCAATGCCCCCAAAACGGTAGTGGGCAGCGTGGCTTTGTACCATTTGTCGGAAGTATTGATTTTCTCCGATAGCACTCTGGCATCACCCATTACTTCTTTGGAAGACGCAATCATCCAACCGTCGCGCAGTGCGCGGTCTTCAATTTTGAGCTTTGACCCGCAGCTTGTGAGCGCAAGTGCCGTTATTAAAATGAAACTGAATTTTAAAATTACTTTTTGCATTGCTTCTAAATAAAATGGTCACGAAGTTTCACAAAGCGGTTCGCCGATGCGATGTGCACACAGAGTTTCACTAAGTTTCTTTGTGAAGCTCTGTGGCGAAACTCTGTGCAACTTTGTGACCTTCATTTTAAACTTCACTTTGTACTTTCTTGATAGCCTCCGCAAAGGACTCCATGTCGTCTTTCGTTCCCAGCATAGCATGTTGTAAAATCCAAACGGCTTCGTCGCTGCACGCACGTTCTGCCACTGAACAATACACCTGCGTATAGTCCACATAGTCGGGAATGGCGTAGCACATGAAATTTTTGTTTTGGAACAGGGGCTGCTTGTACAACGGATGCGGATATCCTCTAAAACAGGGAACCCCCTCGGCGGCCAAACGCTCCACAAATTCGATTTTGCTCAGTCCGTTGAAATACGTTTTGTCGTATTTGAAAATATAAATGTGATAACAATGACGCGTTTCGCCCAAGCCACGTTTCAGAGGCGTTATGCCTTCGATTTGTTCCAATAACTGATTCAGATACAGCCCGTTTTCGTCGCGAATAATGGTCTGTGATTCTAATCTTTTGAGTTGGGCTGAAAGCAAAACCGCTTGCATTTGGGTAATTCGGTAGTTACAACCTGGGTTGTAGTGGTCGTACCACTGACCGCCTTCGATGCGGCCTACATTGCGGAGCGAGTGCATCATGGCGTAAAGCTCATCGTCATCAGTGACCACAATTCCACCTTCACCCGCCGTTAGGTTTTTGGACGATTGAAAACTGAAACTGCCGACGTCGCCAATGGCACCCAATTTTTTGCCTTTGTACTCGGCACCGTGGGCGTGAGCAGCATCTTCGATGACACGTAAGTTGTGGCGTTTGGCAATGTCCATGATGGCATCCATGTCGCAGGCTTGCCCGCCAAAATGCACAGGAATAATCACTTTGGTACGCGGTGTAATAGCGGCTTCGATGGCTTGGGGAGAAATATTGTAGGTGTCGGGGTCTAAGTCCACAAACACCGGTACGCAATTGGCCTCAATGACCGTAGAAGCGGTAGCAATAAAGGTGTAAGGCGGTACAATCACCTCGTCGCCAGGCTTTACACCACAAGCAATCAACGCCAACCGCAATGACACCGAGCCGTTGACACAGCTAATGGCGTATTTACTGCCGCAGTAAGCGGCAAATTCTTGCTCAAACCTCTCGACCAAATCGCCACAATCGGGGTTTCCCCATTTCCCGCTGCGCACTACATCGGCTACGGCTTCTACTTCGGTTTCATCAAATATAGGCCAAGAGAAGGACTTCCTGACCGTTTTTTCAGCTGTTTCCACTTTTTTATAACAGGTTTGTATAGAATAGAGTACTGTATTCGATGCATTTTAGGCTATTCTTTTTCGACACAGAGTACCTCAGAGGTTATCACAGAGAAAAACTTCGTGTTACTCTGTGTATAAACTCTGTGCAACTCAGTGTACCCAAAAAACAGCTTAAAATAGCCTTTTTTCTCCATAAAACTTTATATCAAAAAACGATACCAAACCCTTAAACTACTTTCTTTTACGCATGAAAAACAAACAACTCTACTTTGCCATGCTCATGGCAGGAATGTCGCTCGGCACGGCCTGGGCCATTCGCGGGCAATTTGGCCACGAACACGGTGCAGCTTGGGCAGGAGCGATAGGCTCACTAAGCGTTTTACTCGTTGCCAAACGCACCGACTGGTATTCCAAACTGTTTGCCGCTACGCTCGCAGGAGCCATTGGCTGGGGTTTGGGCGGTTTGGCGAGTTACGGTGTTGTGGTGGGTTATGGCCGTGGCAACGATTTTATCAATGTCTATTATGGCCTGCTGATGTTGTTTGTCATTGGAGGTTTGTATGGTTTTGTAGGCGGTGGTTTATTTGGCTTAGCACTTGCCGATAGTCCAACAAAACCCGTCAAATGGCATGAAGTCATTGTAGAAATGGTGGTAGGGGCTACGATTTTCTATTTCTTTATGATTGAGGAATTTGAGTGGCGCATGACCCCGCCCCGCTCCGAAATGTGGGCGGCTTGTTTTGGTTCAGCAGTGGCGTTGACATGGTATTTGGTACGTCACCAACAGTTCTCAGCCTTGCGCGTGGCCGTATTCGCTGGCTTAGGCGGTGGCTTTGGCTTTGCTTTTGGCAATTTCTTGCAAGTGCTCGGCCACGTTTCAGAAATCAAGTTTAATTTCTGGAATGTCATGGAATACTCTTTGGGCTTTTTTGGCGGACTCGGCATGGCTTATGGTACACTCACCTCCCATTGGGAAGAAAACGAAACTACGCAACCCAAAAGCAAAGTTTGGTTTCCACTACTGATGGTGGTACTGGTGATTCCGTTTATTGTTTGGCAGCAATCTTTTGATTTAGAGCGGCTTCAAGGAATTTTTAGCAAGTTGGCTTTGGCCGAAGATAGTCCCGTATTGGTAGGTGTACAGTGGACTTCGATTGGTTTAGTGTTGGTATTTACGGCCTTTTGGTGGGTGCGTTTTTACCAGAATAAATCCAATCCCCTTGATTACTCTCAAAGAGAAGTGTACACACTTTTACTTGGACACTGGGGATTATACGTGATGTTTAGCCTGCTCGTAACGGGGGCCTTTATGAGTGGTTATCGTATCGAACAATACCTCTATATTCTCAATTGGGTAATTGTAGCCCTTCTGATTGGCAAAACACAACCCGAATTTGCTCCCAAAGAGATTGTTCCCCAAAAATGGGGCATCAATGGGGGAATTGTATTATTATTGATTGCGTTTTTAACGATTATCCTTATCAACTCCCACGGCGAACTCAAAAATGCACACAAACGCTTCGGTGCACCGCCGCCCGTGGAGGAGACGAAGTAGCATAAACGACAGCAAAAAGCGTGGGGTGGCCTACGCTTTTTTTGTAACTTTGCTACTCACTCAATTTTTAATCATTTCCTTGTTCAATACCCCAATAACCGCTAAGATATTGAAAACTACATACCCAATGGAAAAAATCGGTATAACTAAAGTAACGCTAAGTGACCTTGGTCAACTACAAAAAATTGGAAGACATACTTTTTACGAAACCTTTTCGAGCGGAAATACCGAAGAGAATATGACCCAATATTTAGAAGAAGGTTTTTCTCTTGAAAAATTGACAGCGGAACTTACCAACGGGAACTCTGAATTTTATTTTGCGACCCTTGGCAATGAAGTCATTGGGTACTTAAAACTAAACTTTGGACAATCACAAACAGAATTACAAGACGACAAAGCCCTTGAAATTGAACGCATTTATGTGTTAAAACAATATCACGGAAAAAGCGTAGGGCAATTACTTTATGACAAAGCCATCCAAATAGCACGGCAAAAAAACGCCAGCTATGTATGGTTGGGCGTTTGGGAGAAAAATCAAGAGCCTAAGTTTTTATCAGAAAAACGGTTTCGTTGAGTTCGACAAACACATTTTTAAATTGGGTAACGACGAACAGACAGACATAATGATGAAACTAACATTGAAAGACAATGAAGATTAGGTCTTAGTTAGTAGTAGCGTTTATGAAGTTGGAAGGTAAAAAAGAAGGTAGGGTATCTTTGTATTGCTATCAAACGCTCCAAACCTAAAACACGATGAAAAAGCTTTGTACTATTGGCACTGCGTTGCTGGTACTGACCACCCATTTTCTCTTGGCCCAATCAAAGGTCTTCGACAACCTGAGCTTGCCCAGCAAAATCCTGAAAAGCGACCGAAAATTTGCCATTTATCTGCCACCCGATTACGAAACCTCACAGCGCACCTACCCTGTGCTTTATCTGCTCCATGGTGCAGGCGACGACCAAACGGGTTGGGTACAGTTTGGAGAGGTGCAGCACATTGCCGACAAGGCATTCAGCGAGGGGAAAGCCACACCTATGATTATTGTGATGCCCGATGCTAATACGGGACAACGAGGCTACGCCAACGACCCCAAGAATGAGTGGCGCTACGAAGACTTCTTTTTTCAGGAGTTGATGCCTTACGTCGAAAAAACGTATCGTATTAAGTCCGAAAAACGCTTTAGAGCCGTAGCAGGGTTGTCTATGGGCGGTGGGGGTTCGTTTACGTATGCGTTGCATCATCCCGAACTATTTTCGTCGGCTTGTCCGCTCAGTGCCGCAACTGGGCCAATGGATATAGAAACAACCAAGGCTAACTTGAAAAGAGCCAAGCCCGACGTAAATTATACGGACGCAGAAATTGAGACCTAATAAAAGCGTCAAAGCGTACTTGAACTCATTAAAAATGTACCTGATGACCAAAAAAAGGCCGTGCGCTGGTACATTGACTGCGGCGATGATGATTTTTTGTTTGAAGGCAATTCATTGGTACACATCGCTATGCGAAAAAAGGAAATCCCTCACGAATTTCGCATCCACGACGGTGGCCATACTTGGACATACTGGCGCAGGGCTT